>DAIDIH010000268.1 GCA_027459465.1 Bryobacterales bacterium
GTCAGGTTCACAAACGGGCTCATAGGCGCCAGACTGGTGCCGGCCTCGAATTGCCCGGCGACCCTCCCATCTTCCCCCGGCTGTACCCCGTTTTCATCCACGCGTTGTGCGGCGCCGCAGACGCCGAATGTTGGGTCACAATGCCCTGAAGCTCTGCTATCTCCAACCTTTCCAAACACTTACATCCTTCCGCCTGCGTCCCCCTTTACTTGTCTCATGCTACAGTTACAGGCGTTGATAGTTCCTGGCCAGGAATATCCGTTCGATAGAGTAATGCGAAGCTCTCCAGGACGCGGCAGAGGTACTGCCATCGCGCCGCCAAACCCGCAGAAAGAGAGAATTGCCGTCGGCCTGAGCGACGGTTACTGGTTGAATGGCGCACAGCGCCGCGAAGGGTGGCGTAAGCCGCCCAGCGGCTGCGTTGTGCGCCCGTTCAAAATAGCTCCAGGACCGCCCTGTTCCTGTTGATCCTGGACGGCAAAATTATCGCCATCGCCGGCATGGAGTCTTAACTGTAGTGGTCTTATAAAACCGGAGTTTGGATGCATCAGGCAGCCTTGGGCATTCCAGTAAGCCGCAGCGGCCCTTCGGGGCCGAGAGTAAGTCGCCCGACCGTCTCGATCCCAGGGTGTTATCCTCGTCCAAACGTAGTTCCCAACAGGCCTTGCAGAAGAGGCACTCCCGCCCGGCTCCAACCAGAGCCGGGCGGCCGAACGTTAACAACTTTTTCGTGCACAAACACCCGAAGTGTGCCCTTTTTTCCCGCGCTGCCGTATAGTGTTCTTTTCACCACCCCCATGATCTTCACCCGCCTCCTTCCCGCCCTCGCGCTCGCCGCCGCGCTCTCCGCTCAGCCCGCCTCCCATCCCATCCCACGAATCGTCACCTCAAACGGCCGCCACGCCCTCCTCGTCGACAACGCGCCTTATCTCATCCTCGGCGCGCAGGTCAATAACTCCTCCGCCTGGCCCTCTACGCTCCCTAAGGTTTGGCCCGCCATCGCCGATATCCACGCCAACACCGTCGAAATGCCCGTTTATTGGGAACAGTTCGAACCCTCCCCCGGCCGCTTCGACTCGACCGTCGTCGATACCCTCCTCACCCAGGCCCGCGCCCACCACGTCCACCTCATCCTCCTCTGGTTCGGCACCTGGAAGAACGGCAGTTCGCACTACATGCCTCTCTGGATGAAGCACGACCTCGCCCGCTACCCGCTCCTGCTCGACGCAAACCACCGTCCACTCGATTCCCCTTCACCCTTCGCCGCTGCCTCGCTCGACGCCGACATCGCCGCCTTCTCCGCCCTCATGCGCCATCTCAAGCAAGCCGACCCGCAGCGCACCGTCATCATGGTGCAGGTCGAAAACGAACCCGGCGTCTGGGGCGGTGTCCGCGACTACTCCGCGGAAGCCGAGCGCATCTACGAAACCCCACCGCCCGCCGCCGTCCTCGCCGCTCTCCACAAATCCACTTCCCCGCCCCCGGCCAACTGGCACGACGCCTTCGGCCAAGACGCCGGCGAATACTTCCAGTCCTGGGCCGTCTCCACTTACATCCAGCGCGTGGCAGCCGCCGGCAAGGCGATCTACGCTCTCCCGCTGTATGTCAACGCCGCCCTTCGCGATCCCCTCAAGCCCGGCCGCCCGCCATCCTATGAAAGCGGCGGAGCTACCGATAACACGATATCTATCTGGAAAGTAACTGCCCCTGCGCTTGACTTACTCGCGCCCGATATCTACATGCGCGACAGCGTCCGCTATCTCAAGGTGCTCGATTACTACGGCCGCCCCGACAACCCTCTGTTCATCCCCGAAACCGGCAGCGGCGCCCTGACCGCGCGGTTCTTCTTCTCCGCCCTCGGCCACGGCGCCATCGGCTTCTCCCCCTTCGGCATCGATTACACCGGCTTCGTCAACGCCCCCCTCGGCGCCTCCCGCCTCAACGCCGAAGCCCTCGCCCCCTTCGCGCTCAACTACCGCCTCATCGAACCCATGAACGGCGAAATCGCGCGCCTCGAGTTTGACGGGAAACTCCAGGCCGTCGCCGAACGCGCCGAGAACCCCTCCGAGCGCCTCTCTTTCGGCCCCTGGGAAGCCATCGTCTCTTTCGGCCTCGCCCAGTTCGGCCCCGGCAACCACCCCAAGGGCAACCCCGAACCCGTTGGCCGCGCCCTCGTCGCCCAACTCGCACCGGACCAGTTCCTCGTCGCCGGCTACTTCTGCCGCGTCGACTTCCGTTCCACCCTCGCCGGCCGCCAGCGCCGGTTCCTCGAAGTCGAAGAAGGCGCCTACGACCACGGCGTCTTTCATCGCGCGCGCCTCTGGAACGGCGACCAGACCGACTGGGGGCTCAACTTCACCTCCGCTCCGCAGGTCCTCCGCGTCACACTCTCCACTTACTGACAGCGTCCATGCAGTATACTTGCGGAAACGTACAACCTCTATGCGCACCCTGGCACTTTTGATCGCCGCTTCATCTCTGCTGCCTCTGGCTCACGCCGCTACGGAAATCGGCACGCTCAACGGCGCCCAGTTCCGCATCGATATTCCCGATCACTGGAACGGCACGCTCGTCATGTACTGCCACGGCTATAACCCCAAGGCCGTCGCCTTCGAAGCGGATAAACCCCTGCCCGAACAACTCGCCGTCTTCCCTGCCTCCGGCGCCGCTCTCGCCCAATCCGGTTACTCGGCCGGCGGATGGGCCGTCGAGCAGGCTGTCGTAGACACGCAGTCCCTCAAGCGCTACTTCATTTCCAAATACGGCCGGCCCAAACATACCTTCGTCACCGGCCACTCCATGGGCGGCTTTCTCACCATGATGATCGCCGAGCAATTCCCCACCGACTACGACGCCGCCATGCCTCTTTGCGGCCCTCTCGCTCCCACCTTGTCCTTCATCGGCCAGGACGCCTTCGGCTCGGTCGTCATCTTTAACTATCTCTACCCCGGCGTGCTCCCCGAACCCGGCCACTTCCCCGCGGAATTCGAAATGAGTAAGGAGTTGGTCGAAAAGGTCCAGTCCGCTCTCGACGCCGCACAGGACAAAACACAGCTCTTCCTCGCCTACACTCGCGCCCATTCGACGAAGGATCTCGCCGGTAGCCTCGTCCTTATCACCTATGTCGTCAAGGAACTCGAGCAGCGCGCCGGCGGTAATCCCTTCGACAACCGCGGCGTCATCTACGAATGGCCCGGTGACCAGAACGCCCTCAACGACGGCGTGAAGCGCTACGCCGCTTCCCCCGCCGCGGCCTTGTATCTTGAAACCTGGTATACCCCCACCGGCCGCATCGCTCATCCGATGCTCGCCATTCACACCACGTATGACCCCATCGTGCCCACGCGCGTTCCCGCCGCTTACGTCACGCTCACCGAAGAAGCCGGAACCAATAACTTATTCGTCCAACAGTATGTTCACCACGACGGCCACTGCACGATGACGCCCGAAGAAATCTCAGCCGGCTTCCGCGAGTTACAAGCCTGGTCCGAACACGGCGCCAAGCCTTCCAACGGCGCGGAACCTCGATGAAGCTTCTTATCTTCTCCGACCTTCATTCGGACCGCGCCGCTCTCGAACGGCTCCTGGACATCGAAGCCGACTACTATTTCGCCGCCGGAGATCTGGGCAACTGGTCGCGCGGCCTCGACGAAATGGGCGCCCTGCTCGCCCGCCGCGCCCCACGCGTCTACGTCCTGCCCGGAAACCACGAGTCCGAATCCGACATCGAAAACCTCTGCGCGCGCTACAACCTGGAAAACCTGCACGGCCGCAGCATCGAGTTGAACGGCTGGCACATCGCCGGCCTCGGCTATTCGAACCCCACGCCCTTCCACACCCCCGGCGAGTACTCCGAAGCCCAACTCGCCGCGCATCTGGAGCCGTTCGCCGCGCTCTCGCCCCTCATCCTCATCTGCCACGCCCCGCCCCGAAACACGCCGCTCGACCGCGCCGGCCGCGGCCGCCACTTCGGCAGTACCGCCGTCGCCCACTTCCTCGAACTTCATCCGCCGCGCTACTTCTTCTGCGGCCATATTCACGAGGCCGCCGGCGTCACAGCCCAGCTTGGCCCGACAACGGCGGTCAACGTCGGAAAAAAGGGCTACTTACTTGAACTGTAGTTACTCGCCCGCCCGGTCCTTCAGTAACCCCACCTTGTGCAGAATCCGCCTGACTTTCTTCGGCGAAATCGACAATCGGGACGCTACCCGCGCAATCTTGCGGTCCTCCCGCTGCCACACCTTCGGAATAATCAGTTCAGCGAACTCATCCGCGATCTGACGGAACGTTTTGTCCCCCACCTCGCCCTGCGACCACGCCCGCAGCGTGGCATCTAGCCCGCCCGTCACCAGTAGCTTCGCCTTCAACGTTTGTAACTCGTCCCAGAGATAGTCGTAATCGTCGGGCTTGAGCAGCGCTGACGCCAGGCTCGCGGACTGCGAAGCCGCCTCGCGCGCCTGGAAGAAAGGCAAGCATAGCGTCAATCCCTCCCAGGTGTGCGCCCGCGCCAGCAGCCACCGGTTCTGCGTATGTTTGGCTAACTCCACCGCTTCGCGCGCATACTCGCGCGCAAGCTGCGCGTGCCGCCCGGGATGCGATCCTTCCTCGATGCCCTCTTCGAGCTTGGCGTGCTCGGCCATACACTGCAGAATCCGCGCCCGCGCCATCAGGATGTAATCCTGCCGCTCCTGGCCAAGTTCAAACGCCGCGGTCGCTTCCAGACCCGCCTGGTCCAGTTCCCCGCCGTCCAGAAACAAACCGCCCCGGTCGATATGCGTCATCCCGGTGCCGCGATGATGCCGCAAGTGCCGGTAAATCTCCGCCGCCTCCGCCAGATGCGCCAACGACTCCTGCCGCAATTCTTCGAACCGCCGGCGGTAGTTCGCCTCGGTCACCACCTCTTCCGTCTGCGCCGCCACGGAGTTCCGCCGCACGCCGCCCTCGCGCCGCCTCGTCACCGCCGCGTCCACCCGCCGCCGGATCTGCAGCGCGATCATCCGCTTCACCGTCGCGATATTAGCGAGCGACCGCGCATAGTTCCGGTGCTGCGCGTCGCGGCGCCGGTACCACTCGATCGCGCGGTTAAAATGCTCGAGCGCCGCGTCATGCCGTCCCTCCCGCCGCGCCATGCGCCCGTAAGCGGATTGAATGTTGCCCAGCGTAATGTAATCGTCCGTCTTGATCAGCACCGCCTCGGCTTCCTCGAGCGTCCGCATCGACTCCTTGTACTTGCCTTTCTGGAAATAGAGCCAGCTTTCGAGCGTTCGCATCACCGCCGCCGTCGCCGTGTAGCCGAACTCCGCCGCCAGTTCCCGCCCACGGATCGTACATTCCAGCGCCTCGTCGTAATCGGCCTGGTAGCGCCGCGAGCGTCCTTTCCAGAAGTAAGCCAGCGCGAGTAACTCACGGTCGCCCGCCCCGTCGCCCGCGGCCAGAATGAAGTCCAGGTGCTTCACCGCTTCGTCCTGCTTCTCATCCGACATCGCCACGAACGCTTCCGCCAGCCGGATCTGCAGGTAGTCCCATAGCGGCAGCTTCGGCCGCAACGAAGCCGGAAACCGTTCGAGCAGCGCACGTACCTGCTCAGGACTGCCGTATCCGGTGTCCACCCACCGCGCCAGCATCGACAAACACGCCGCGGCGCCCGGGGAGGCTCCATCGAGCCGCTCCAGCACATCCCGGTGCGCGTCCAGATACTCGATCCCGCTCGCCACCCGCCGGTAAACCAGGTCGTCATGCAGCCGCTGGACGAACACGGCCGGAGCGGATTCGTGGCCAGACGCCCGCGCCGTCCTTCGGGGCTCAGTCGATGTACTCATAAGCGGACAGCGTAAGGAACTCGGGGAACTCCGGAGCGCGCAGCAGATCGTCGAAGATCTTCGCGGCGTCCTGGAACCGGCCGCCGTCGAACCGCTCCGCGCCGAGAGCGTTCCGCAGTTTTCCCATCTGCTCCCGGAGCGCCGCCTGCACCACTTCCACCGTCACCGTACGCCCGCTCGTCATCTTCGCCCCGTGCCGCGCCCACTGCCAAAGCTGCGCCCGGCAGATCTCGGCCGTCGCCGCGTCTTCCATCAGGTTGTAAATCGGCACACAACCCGAGCCGCGCAGCCACGCCTCCAGATACTGCAAACCGACATCGATGTTCCAGCGCAGCCCTTCCTCGGTAATGACACCGTCGGGAACCGCGAGTAAGTCCGCCGCTGTTATGCTTACATCCTCTCGAAGCCGCGAGATCTGGTTCGCTTCCTTCATCCCCGCGTCAAACACTTCCTTCGCCACGCTTACCAGGCCCGGATGCGCCACCCACGTCCCGTCGTGACCCAGCCGGACTTCGCGCAACTTATCCTGCCGCACTTTCTCGAACGCCCGTTCGTTGGCCTCCGGATCGTTCTTGATCGGAACCTGCGCCGCCATGCCGCCCATCGCGTGGATGCCGCGCTTGTGGCAGGTGTGTATGAGTAACTCGACGTAAGAGTTGAGAAAGTGCCGGTCCATCGTCACGAGCGAGCGGTCCGGCAGCATGAAGTCCTTGTGCTTGCTGAATTTCTTGATGAAGCTGAAGATGTAATCCCACCGGCCGCAGTTCAGCCCGGCCGAGTGATCCCGCAGTTCATACAGAATCTCATCCATCTCAAACGCGCCGAGGATCGTCTCGATCAACACCGTCGCGCGAATCGTTCCGTTCGGCACGCCAACCGCCGCCTGCGCCGCCACAAACACGTCGTTCCAAAGCCGCGCCTCGAGATGGCTCTCCATTTTCGGCAGGTAAAAATACGGACCCGACCCGCGCGCCATCAACTCCTTCGCGTTGTGAAAGAAGTACAGACCAAAATCGAACAGCGACGCCGATATCGGCTGCCCATCGACGAGAAAATGCTTCTCCACCAGGTGCCACCCGCGCGGCCGCACAAACAACACCGCCGGGTTCGGCCCCAACCGGTATGGCTTGCCCTCCGGACTCGTGTAGTCAATCGTCCTCCGGATCGCATCCCGCAGGTTGATATGCCCTTCGATGTTGTTCCGCCAGGTCGGCGAATTGGCGTCTTCAAAATCCGCCATGAAGACGTTCGCGCCGCTGTTGAGCGCGTTGATCACCATCTTCCGGTCCACCGGCCCCGTGATCTCGACGCGCCGGTCCTGCAGATCCGCCGGAATCGGCGCCACCTTCCATGCCCCACTGCGAACCGAAGCCGTCTCACCCAGAAAATCCGGACGCTCCCCGGCGTCCAGCCGGGCCTTCCGTTCGACTCGCTTGGCCAGCAATTCGCGCCGCCGCGAGCCGAAACGCCGTTCCAGATCTACAAGGAACGCGATCACCTGCGGCGTAAGAACTTCATCTTGCTGGGGATGCCTGGCGCCCGCGAATTCGTTCGCCGGTCGTGACCCGGTGGTGGATGTACTCATGTCATGGATCCTTTCCGGTCCATCGTAACTCATCAGCTAGGCCAATTTGTCCCACAAAGCCGATCCGGACCGGGCGATTTGAACCTGCTCCGCGCGACAGTTTAGCCTGGAGATCAGGATAGGGGACGTCACTTTGGACTCCACACGCAATCATGCTGTCGATGCACCTCGAGTGCTGATTCTTTTCGGACCGCCCGGCAGCGGCAAGGGCACCCAAGCGGCTTTTATTTCGAAGTTGCTTTCGATTCCGGCGATTTCCACCGGCGACCTTCTCCGCGCCGAATCCCAGCGCGACACGCCGCAAGGCCGTGCGCTGCGGGCACGCCTGGCCACCGGAGAACTGGTGAGCGATGAAACCGTAGGCCGCCTGCTGGCGCGGCGCCTGGCCGAACCCTCCTGCCGCCGCGGTTTCCTGCTCGACGGCTACCCGCGCACCGTCGCGCAGGCGCGAAGCCTCACGTCCCTGCTGAAGGATCGCGCACTACCCGAACCTGAAGTGCTCTACCTCCGCGTGCCGGATGACCACCTTCTGAAGCGTCTCTCCGGCCGCCAGCAATGCCCCGTCTGCGGGCACATTTACAACGACTATTTCCAGCCCCCGGCCAAGCCCGGCATCTGCGACAACGACGGCGCCGCCCTCACCCACCGCTCCGACGACCGCGAAGACGTGATCCGCGAGCGTCTCGCCGTCTACCACCGCGACACCGAACCCGTCCTCAGCTACTACCGCAACGGCATCTTCCACATCGTCGACGCCAGCGGCACCGAGCAACAGGTCCACGACGCCATCGAGCCCTTCCTCCTCCCCGCTCCGGCCCTCACGCGGTAAGCGGCCGGAGACAAGCAGCCAGTCTCTGGGCGATCGGCTCAAGAGTGGTTGCCATCGGCACCGCCGTTAACCACAGCGAGATCGAGCGCGCGCCGGTGGTCAACTCAGCCCGGTGGATCAAACGCTGGCGCTCGCCCAACGAGCGCCAATCATGGGCCGAGCACGGGTAGACAAGACAGGCGATCACGCGAGGCGTCCGCGGGAGGTTGGCGTAGGCGAGAACTTGCAGCAAATCATTGCGATGATGCTCGCGGATTTCTTCTTCTACGTTGATCCAAGTGCGCCGCTGCAATTCCTCCCAGTGCCGTTTGTACTTGGCGTCCACAATGAGTGTGGTCGTTGCCCACTCGATCCACAGGTCCGGAACCAGCGACTTTTGCGAGCCAAGATACGGTGGTTCCCACGTCAGTGGATGGACGGTCTCGCGCTTGCGCCCTGCACGAATTTTCCCGCCGGTCCGGACGGCAATAAGACGAAACACCGTCTCGACCCAAGCCTCGAAAAACCGGTCCATTGGGAGAGCCCAAGGTATGCCTTCGAGATCGCTCAGACCCGCCAGTCCGCGCTCTTCGACGGTCCACTCGATCGCCTGCAGCCCGTTGACGAACGGCTCAGTTCGCATCGGCCGCTGCATCCACGCCCCGAGCGTGACCGGCGATGGCATATATGGCGGAACGGACTGCACGCGGCGGAGAAGTTGCTCCGCAGCTTCGATCAGCGTATGGATGAAGGCCCCTTGTTCCCTCTGGCTGCCGAGCGCGCGGAGTTGGCGCTCGACGGCGTGACGGATTGCGCCCTTGAGTAACCTGTCGTCGCGCAGATCTGGGAACGTGCAAGGCATCGAGAGGAAATTGGCGCGCGGCAAACTGCGATTCGCGTAGCTCGTCCACTGGACGGAGCCTCGAGGCGCGCTCCTTAGTTCGGTTGTGATTTCGAAGCGGCGGTCGAGCGAATCGAGAAGAGTCTTCAGCCGGAGAAGGATCATCGACGAAAGCACCCACGGCGGGACGCGGCGCTCTGACCGGCGCAGTAGGGGCAGGCGTAGCGGCGTCGGTGCGACGCGCCAACCCATCTCGGAGAGCATCGGGCCGATGCCCGCCCAGGGAAAGCGCGGCTGCACCACAAGTCCGTAATCGGGCCTCGCGGTAGAAGGCGACACGAGAGGGATCGCGCCGACGGCGTTCCCCGAGTGAATTCCCAGCCGAAGGTCGTGGCCATCGTAGATTTGCTCGATGCGGACATCCAGCAGCGACATCAGCGACCGATTCTGCGCGATGAACTGCCCCGCCATTCTTGCAGCTCTCGCCGGCGGGTCCGGCACATTGCGAAGCCCGAAGAAATCGATTGCCGAGCGATGTGCCTCCGAGTGGTCTTCAAGTTCGAGACAGACTTCGCCGGCTGTGGAAGGCCGGACGAGAGGCGAATGCGAACCGGCGCCGGATCGACGTGCGCGCCTCACAGACTGCGCAGCCACTGCAAATACGCGCGGATCGGCTCCGCGAAGCCGCCTACATAGCCCTGCGCCAGATACTCGTCGAGCAGCGGGGCAAGGTTGGTCTTAAGGCTCTGTTTGGCGCGTCCCTCGTCGGCCTCAAGGAAATACGAATGTCCGGGGACAAGCGGGAGCGTGTCCTCCGCTGCGTGCTCGACGAAGACGGACAGTAAATCCCGAAAGGCCTTCTTTGTGGTATCGCAGCCGAGTTGTTCGACAACGCTCATGCGAGGCCAAAGAGAAACAAAGGCAAAGCGCCGCCTCACAGCGACATCCACAATGGCAATGCTGCGGTCGGCGGTGTTCATCGTGCCAAGGACGTGGAGGTTCGGTGGCAGGAAGAGGGTGGCGTGGAAGGGCTCGCCGAAGTCATAGGGGAGCTGAACCTTGCGCTCCGTATCGGCTGGCTCCAACAGGAAGATCGCCTCACCGAGAATCTTGCCCAGGTCTGCCCGGTTGATCTCGTCGATGTGAAGGAGATAGTTGTGCGCGGGATCTTTGAGAGCTTCGGCAGCGGCTTGCATCAGAAAGCCCTGCGCGGGTTCGAAGCGGAAGCCGAGGTCGCCGCCGGCGCTTGAAGGCGCGAGGCCCCCGATGAAGTTTTCGTACGTTGTGTTCGGATGAAACTGCACGCTTCGCCCACGCCCGCCATAATCCTCACGAAGCACATCAACGGCCATGCGGGTTTTTCCGGCGCCAGGCGGACCTTGAAGGATGACGTAGCGCCGGGCCCCGAGAAGGCCGGCCACCTCATCCCGCTCCACGGAGGGCATGAGGTGTTCAAACCATTTCGATTGGATCTTGTCGTGGTCGGCACGGAACTCAGTGAGGGGTGGGTGGCCACGTTCTTCGAACAGTAGGTCAAGGAAAGCCGTGACTGCGGCTTCGATGCCGGCAGGGCCGTCCGCAGGGCGATACAGCGCGTAAATCTCTTTGCCGTATCTGTCGAACACGGACTTGTATTCCGGCCACGCCTGCCGCACGTTTTCGGGAAGCCCAAGGTCGGTGCGCGTGGGATCGTGCTTGGCCCAGGCAACGAGTTCGCCCTGACCAAACTCGGCATTGAGCCAAGCGCAGATTGCCTGCGCCTTTCGAGCATGACCCGGCCGGCCAAGGATCGCTTCGTCGGGACTCAACCCGGCCGTGCCGACGACCAGGCCCACGAGGCAGGGCCGGTCCTTCACGGGAAACAAAACGAAGGACAATCCGCTGTAGGCGCCAGACCCAGGATTGCTCGGATGAATGTAGGCGGCGAAGGGCACGCCGGTTTCGGGGTCCATGTCAGGGGCCTGCGGCTTGACCGTCTTGGCCGCTGCCTTCGGGTAGCGGCGGTCCGATCCCTCGAAGAGCGAATTCAGTGCCTCCTTGTTTCGCTCGGTCCAGCCGGTTTGCCATCCGGAATGAACAATATCGACCAGGCGTGAGAGGCTCATCGGCGTCTGAAGACCGAGCTTAGCACCGCCGCGGGCGCCGCAGCGGTGCGACGGGCAGGGAAGTACACGAGGGCGCCGAGGGCGTTCGCGGCGAGGACGGTGAGCGCGATTTTGGCGGCGAAGGCGGTGCGGCTGACCACGGTGACGATGGGGTAGAGGGCGATGAGGAATGCAATCGCACTGGATGCGAGGCCGAGGGCGGCGGTCCATTTGAGCCAGGGCGGGAGGCTGCTTCGGAGGCGGGCGGCGCCGAACAGGGGGAGCGCGAAGAGGGCGAGGTAGGCGATCGAGTAGTGGGCGATGGAGGCCGCGGTGAGGACCTGGTTGGCCTCCTGCTCGCGGACGCCGAGCATGCTCGCGAAGATGATGAGCATCACCAGCGTGGCGACGAAGACGATCGAGTTCACGGGGGTTTTGCGGCGGGGGTCGAGGCGGGCGAACCAGGCGGGCACAACGTGGTCCCAACCGGCGGTCATCGGCAACCGTGTCAGCCCCGTGAACAGCAGACTGGCGCTGGCAATGGAGCGCGCGGCCAACAGCACGATAAACAAGGGCGCGAGCACGGAAGCGGGGCCGTGATTGCCGAAGGCGCGGCGGAAGGTCTGCGGGATGGGTCCGATGAGGTCGATGGGGCCGCCTCCGGAGAAGGCGAACACGGAACTGGTGCCGAGGACGAACATGAGGGCGATGACGGGGGCGGAGATGCGGACGGAGTTGCCGATGTTGCGGGCCGGGTCGCGCGACTCTCCGGCGAGGATGGCGACGTACTCGAAGCCGCTGAGCGCGCCGGTGGTCATCTGGCCGAAAACGGCGAGGCTGTACCAGTTGGCCGAAGGCAGTTTCCAGGCGAAGGGATGCCAGGCGAGGAGCCGGTGCGTGGCAAGACCCCAGAGCGGCAGCGGAAGCAGGATGACGTAGGCGAGGAGGATCATGACGCTGCCGGCGTTGTGCAGCCATTTCCCGGCGCCGAGGCCGCGGATGCCAATCCAGGCGATGCCGGCGACGACCGTGCCGGTGATGGCGAGCGTGGCGGGCTTGCTCGAGGGAATCCAGGCGCCGGCGGGGCCAGCCATGTAGCCGATGTCAGTGGGGACGGTGAAGACGATGGCGGCGGTGCAGATGACCGCGTATACCCACAGATTCCAGGCGATGAAGAACCCACCCGTCTGGCCGAAGCCGGCCTTGGCCCACTGGTACAGCCCGCCTTCGAGCGGCAGGCGCTGGTTGAGGTGGATGACGACGGCGGCCAGCGGCAGGTAGTACAGAGCGATGGCGGCGAGCCAGAAGAAGCCGTTGGCGGCGCCGAGTTCGGCGGCCACGCCCACCCAGGTAGAGCCGACCACGCAGAGTACCTGGGCCAGTACGAGATCGCGGAGGCCGAGTTCGCGCCTGAGTGGCTTGGCGGCGCCGGGCATGGTGAGTTTGATGATGCCACAGCGGGCCGGATTGGCGAAACCGCTCTCATGCCGGGTTGCTATGATGAGGTTGAACTGTATGCTGACGCAAGGCGTTCAACTCCGGGTCGGGCTCCGGCAGACACTGACGCCGGGCCTCGTTCAGATGGTCACGGTGCTCCAGATGAACTCGCTGGAGCTGAGCGACCTGATTGCACAGGAAGTGGACCAGAATCCGGTGCTGGAACTTGCCGCCGATGGCGGCGAGGAGGTCACGCCGGAGGAGATTCAGGCGCTGCTGGAGGCCGAGGCGGAGCGCGAAGGGGCGCCTGCGGACCAGTCAGTGCTGAGCGCTATGGACCCGGCGGGTTTGGAGACGGGATCGGAAGCGGTGGAGTTGGCCGAGAGCGGCGAGATGAGCGCGGTGGCGGGGGAAAGCGAAGCGCCGGTGGGGGGCGAGATTGCGATTCCCCCGGTGGAAGACGCGGCTCCTGCGGCGGCGTCCGCCGACACGTTTGACGAGATCGATTTCGGTTCGTTTTTCGACGATTACCTCGACCCGGGATTTAAGAGTCCGGCATCGGAACAAGTCGACAAGCCTTCGTTTGAAACATTTCTTGCCTCGGAAGTGACGCTGGCCGACCACCTGGAGTCGCAGTTGAGCGTGCAGGCGATGCCGGATGCGGTTCGCGACGCGGCGTACTACATCATCGGGAACCTCGATGAGTACGGGCGGCTGGAGGCCTCGCTCGAAGAGATGGCGCAGATGAGCGGGCACACGCTCGAGGAACTGCGCGAGGCGGTGAAAGCGATTCAGTCGCTGGAGCCGGCGGGATTGGCGGCGGCCGACCTTCGGGAGTGCCTGCTGTTGCAACTGGAGAGCCGCGGGGCCAAGGGCGGGGTGGCGTGGCAGATTGTGGACCAGCATCTGAAGCTGCTGGAGAACAAGCAATTCAAGGAACTGGCCAAGGCTCTGGGCCGGCCGATGGAGCATATCAAGATCGCGGTGGACATCATCCGCCATCTGGATCCGTGGCCGGGGCTGCGATTCTCCGCCTCGGGCGCGCGGCCGGTGGAACCCGACGTCTACATTTCGAAAGACGGCGACAGCTACCTTATCGAGCTGAACGACGACCAGATTCCGCAGTTGCGTTTGAATTCGAGCTACAAACGGCTGGTGAGCCGCGAGGAAGAGCCGCGGAAGGAAGTGCGGAACTTCATCCGGGAGAAGTACACGTCGGCGCTGATGCTGATGAAAAACATCGAGCAGCGCAAGCAGACGATCCTCAAGGTTTGCCAGGCGATTGTGGGGCGCCAGACGGACTTTTTGGAACAGGGCATCGACGCGCTGCGTCCGATGATGATCAAGGAAGTAGCCGAGGAAATCGGCGTTCATCCTTCGACGGTAAGCCGCGCGGTGGCGGGTAAGTACGCGCACACGCCGCAGGGTGTGTTCGAGTTGCGGTACTTTTTCTCTGAGGCGGTGCAGGGCGTGAATGGGAGTTCGACGCCGCTGCTGAAGCTGAAGCGGATGGTGAAGAAGATGATCGAGGAGGAGGATGCGTGCCACCCACTCACCGACGAACAGATCACCGAGAGGCTAAGGGCGGGCGGGATCGATGTGAACCGCCGCACGGTAGCCAAGTATCGCGAGGACATGCGAATTCCGTCCACACATCAGCGCCGCCGGCGAGACTAAGCGCGGCCGGCGCACGTCGTACTAATCAGAGAATCCCATTCGGGCAGAGAATCCCATTCGGGAGGTAGCGCAATGAAACTCACATACACCGGTGTACCGGAGGAGTTTCCTCCACGCCAACAGGCGAAGCTGGATGCGAGGCTAAGCCGGATTGCGAAGATGATCGAGCACGGCCGCGAGCGGGAAGCGCGCGCGGTGGTGCGGCGGCAGAGGCATCTGCATGTCGTCGATCTGACTCTGAACGCATTCGACCATGCGCTGGTAGGGCAGGGTTCGGACCGCGACCTGTTCACGGCGATGGTGGAAGCGGCGGACAAACTGGAGCGGCAGGTGCAGAACATGCGGGCGCGCTGGCGGACGACGAAGCGGCACAAGGAAGCGCCGAAGCGGGAGCCCGAGGCGGCGGAGGCGGCGCCGGTGGCTCCGGTGCGGATGAACGGGACGGCGAAGAGGGCGGCGGCGCGCGCGGCGGCGGCGGCTCCGAAGGTGGTGCGGGTGGCGCGGCGGCGGACGCGGAAGCCGATGACGCCGGACGAGGCGGTGCTCGAGATCGGGGCCGCGGAGAATTTCCTGGTCTTTCAGGACGCGGACACGGACCGGATGTCGGTGCTGGTGCGGCGCAGCGACGGGCATTTTGACCTGGTCGAAGGCGAGTGAAGGGCGCCGGGAAGCGGTCTCAGGCGGGCGGTAAGAACGCGGCGCCCGCCGCGGCGGCGCAGTTGCTTATCATCACGGGTCTGAGCGGGTCGGGTAAGGGGACGGCGCTGCGCTCGTTCGAGGATCTTGGCTTCTATGCGGTAGACAATCTACCCATAGGGCTGATTCCGAAGTTCGCCGACCTGACGCGGGACTCGGCGCGAGTGAACCGCGCGGCGCTGGTGGTGGATATTCGCGAAGGCGGGGCGCTGAAGGCGTTTCCGGCGATGTACCGGAAGCTGAAGGCGCGATTTCCCGTGAAGCTTCTGTTTCTGGAGGCCGACGACGCGACGCTGCAGCGGCGATTCAGCGAGACGCGGCGGCCGCACCCGTTGGGCCTGCAGGCGACGGTGGCGGAGAACATTGCCGAAGAGCGGCGGCTGCTTGCGCCGATCCGGCGGCTGGCGGACCTGACCATCGACACGACGAGGCTGAACGTGCACGAGTTGCGCGAGGTGATTGCGGAAAAGTTCGGGGGGCAGCAGCGAGCGAACCTGCGCATCAATGTGACGAGCTTCGGATTCCGGCACGGCGTGCCCGTGGACAGCGACCTGGTGTTCGACGTGCGGTTCCTGCCGAATCCGAATTACATCCCGCAGTTCAAGGAACTGACGGGAAGGAATCCGAAGGTCGCGCGGTATATCCGGTCGTTCCCGCAGACGGTCGAGTTCATCGACCGGATCTCCGACTTACTTGTGTATCTGATCCCACATTACATCAGCGAGGGCAAGACTTACCTGACCATCTCGATCGGGTGTACGGGAGGGAAGCACCGGTCGGTGATGATAGCGAGTGAGATCCGGAAGCGGCTGGCGGCGGCGGGTTACAAGGCCAAAGAAACGCATCGGGACATGAACAAGGGATAAAGCGGAATTGGCGGCGTGATAGACTAAGTTACAGGCCCGCGGCCACCAGAGGAGACGATGATGTCACAGCGATGTGCCGCGGTCTTACTCGCGGCTGCCTTTGTCCCTTCCCTGTTTGCGCAGACGCACTGCGATCCGGTACGGTTCTCGGGCGCGACTTACACGCGGCTTCTGTCCCCGGATGGGTCACAGGTCACGGGGCTGCTGCGGAACTTTGACGGCACTTTCGATTCCTACACGCTCACGACGGCGGCGCCGTATACGCTGCTTAAAACGACGAAGAACGACCTCGGTCTGATCCTGCCGTGCGGAGTCACTCCGCCGGCGGGGACGCCGATGGGAGGGCTTCCGGTTCTGGCCGAGTACCTGAGCCGGCCCGGCGTGCCGTCACAGACCGTGGCCGTCGCTCCGATGTCGAGCACGACGGGAGTGCTCGCGTTCTTACCGAAGAACGCGACGGCGGCGGAGGTTTTTTCCGGAGGGCTGGGAGCAAAGGAATTTTCCGGCACCACATATCCAGCCGGGAGTAAGCCGGTGGGTGTGATTTTGGCCGACGTGAACGGCGACTCGGTGCCGGACCTGCTTGTGCTCGACGCGGGAAGCGGAACGGATGCGGGCGGCGTGTATGTGTTCTTTGGCTCCGCCGCCGGCTTGTTCCAGTTTCAATCGAGTTATCAGGCGGGCGGGCAACCCCTGGCAATGACCGCGGCGGATTTCAATGGCGACGGGAAGCCGGATATCGCGGTAGCGAATTCGAATTCGGGAAACATTTCCGTCTTCCTCAACAAAGGCGACGGAACCTTTCTGCCGGCGCGGAACTTCGCCGCGGGCTTACTGCCCGTGACAATCGCGGCGGCGGATTTTAACCGGGACGGCAAACTGGATCTGATCACCGCCGGCGGCCCGCTCGGGATGACAGCCGTGCTGTTCGGAAATGGAGACGGCACCTTCAATGCGGCGGCAGCGCCGCGAACGCTACGCTGGAGCGGAACGTCTGTGGCCACCGGCGACTTCAACGGGGACGGCAAAACAGATGCTGCGTTCGCAAGCGGGGCAGGCGTGGCAGTGGAACTGGGCCACGGCGACGGGACGTTCGGACCACCGGCGTTCTACCTGGCGGGAAGTCCGGCGGCGTCACTGATTGTCACGGACATTAACGGCGACTCGAAGCAAGACATTCTGGTGGCGTCCGGCAATCCACTGGTGATTGCGGGCGATCCGATTTCGGACGGGGTGTCGGTTCTACTGGGCAATGGCGATGGCACGTTTCAGGCTTCCCCGCTCGCCATCATACCTGGGTCCGGCGTGCAGAGTTATCTCGCGCTGGAATCGCTCGCGGTTGCAGACTTCAACGGGGACGGCAAGGCGGACGCGGTGAGCGCGGAATCGTACAGCGGCCAGGTTTATCTGTTTCCCGGCCTGGGGTCCGGGGCGTTCGGAGCGCCCGTTGCCGTTGCCTCAATCCCTGCCCTTGCCTCCATACAGGCCACAAGCGGCGACTAAAATGGCGACGGCATGGCTGACCTCGCGTTCGCGACGACGACGATCGATTCCGTCGCGCAAGTAACTGTGTTGCTCAACGCGGGAGGCGGCAAGTTCCTACCGCCGGTTTCGTTTCCCTCGGCCGGAGGCAACACGGTGTCGATCGCAACGGCGGACTTCAATGGCGACGGGCACGCGGACCTGATGGTTGCTAACTCGAATGACGTGGCTGTATTTGTTGGCGACGGCAACGGTGGATTCAAGCTTTCGAAGACGTACCTTACGAGTGCCGGGCCGCTCGCCGCAATCGCCGCCGATTTCAACGGGGACGGCAAGCCGGACATTGCGGTATTGGACAATGCCGGCGGTACGGGATCGCAGGTGGATCTGCTGGTGAACAACGGCGACGGGACCTTCACTTCGGCGGCGCCGTTCCCGCTTGCGGCTTTTGCCTCGCTTGCCGCGGCGGGGGACTTCAACGGGGACGGCGCGCTGGACTTGGCTGTCACGATCCAGAACGCCGATCAAAGCTACTCGGTGGTTACTCTGCTCAACAACGGCGCGGGCGGTTTCCGGTTAGGCGCTACCAGCGCGATCCAAGACAGGCCGGTGGCGATATTGGCGCGCGATTTCAATCATGACGGCAAGGGCGACGTTGTAATTGCGTCGTCACCGCAGAACGATGGCTTTACCGGGACCGTGAGCGTATTGGTAGGGAACGGTGACGGAACATTTCAGCCGGAAAGTGCTCTCGCGAGTGGAATTCCAGTCGCAGCGCTCGCCGCCGCCGGGGTCGCGCCCGGACATGACTCAGACCTGGTCTTCGTCGAGGGCCCGCAGATCAATGGGGTGGCTGTGATGTTGAATGTCTCACCGGGGCAGGCGGCGGCAACGGTGAACGGCGCCAGTTTTGCCGCGAATGCTCCGGTCGCTCGCTCGTCGATTGCGTCGGTTTTCGGTTTGGACCTGGCCACGAAGAGCCAAGCGGCTTCGGGAACGCTGGGCACGGATCTGGCGGGAACCAGCGTTCAGGTAACCGACTCGAACGGGGTCGCGGGGAAGGCGCTTCTGTTCTACGTATCACCGACTCAGGTGAATTTCCTGATACCGGATGGCGTCGCCTATGGCGCGGCGATGATACGGGTGACCTCCGGAGATGGGAAGGTTTCGACCGGCGGCGCCAGCATTGCTCGCGTAGCGCCGGGAATCTTCGCCGCGAATTCCGCGGGGTTGGCCGCGGCGACGTTGGTGCGGGTACACGCCGACGGGACGCAGACACAGGAGGCGATGGAGCAGGTGGATCCGAATACGGGCCAAATCGTGCCGGTTGCGATCGATCTCGATCCGCAGACCGATACGGTGTACCTGGAGTTGTTCGGCACTGGGCTTCGGAATGCAACGGAGGTTTCCGTGCAGGTTGCGGGACAGACCTTGAAGCCGTCGTTTGCCGGGGCGCAGCCGACCTACGCTGGACTCGACCAGGTGAATGTGGCGCTGCCCTATTCGCTGAAGGGTGCGGGCGATGTGACGTTGACGGTGTCGGCGAACGGGATTGCGGCGAATCCGGCACACATCACCGTTGAGTAGGGCGAATTCGTTCCTTGCGGTAGAATAGCGACGTTGCAACGTACGCCGGCACACGATTGAGGCCGGCGGGGAGAAATGTCCATGCGCCGAGTGATGGTTGGCCGGATGGGGGTAGTGACGTGGGTGTGCGCGGCGGCGGCTTTGGCGGCCTCGGGACCGAGGCCGGGCACGGGGATCGATCTTCAAGGACGGACGGTGGATCCGCTGGCGGCGGATCGCGGTAAGGTTACGGTACTGGTGTATGTTCGCTCGGACTGTCCGGTGTCGAGCCGGTATGCGCCGACGGTGCAGAAGCTGGCAGCGGAGTATGCGGGCAAGAGTAAGTTCTGGCTGGTGTATCCGGCGAAGACGGATACGGTTCCGGTGATTGAGAAGTATCTCAAGGACTTTGGATATAAGCTGGACGCGCTGCAAGATCCTGGACGGGGGTTAGTGAAGTTAGGTGCGGCGGAGATTACTCCGTCGGTGTCGGTATTTAGCGCCGGCGGCGACTTAGTTTACCATGGGCGGATCGATAACTGGTATGAAGACTTCGGGCGGGCGAGGCGGGAGCCAACGACGCACGAGTTAGCGGACGCTTTGGCGGCGGCAGTGGATGGGAAGAGGCAGGCCGTGGCGACGGCGCCGGCGGTGGGTTGTTACATCTCCGACTTACAATGAGGCGGTTTGCAGTATCGATCGCCTGTTTCGCGCTGCTTGGCGCCGCGGCGACGGCGGGCGAGGGCGCGCGGAAGATCACGTTTAACCGCGACATTGCCCCGATTGTGTTTCACTCCTGCGCGCCGTGCCACCGGCCGGGCGAAGGCGGACCCTTTCCGCTGTTGAACTATCGCGAGGTAGCCAGCCATGCGCGGCAGATTGTGACCGTGACGGCGAGCCGGTTCATGCCGCCGTGGCTGCCCGACAAGGGCGATTACCCGTTGGCCGACGACGCGCGGCTCACTACCGAGCAGATCTCGCTCTTCGCGCAGTGGGTGAAAGACGGCGAGTTGGAGGGCGCGGCGAAGGATCTGCCGGCGCTGCCGCACTTTGTCGAGGGATGGCAGTTGGGCGAGCCGGACATGATTCTCAAGGCGGCGAAGCCGTTCTGGCTGCCGGCCTCGGGGAGCGACACTTACTGGAACTTCGTGCTGCCGATCCCGGTGGAGGGGACGCGGTGGGTGAAGGCGATTGAGATCCGGCCGGGAAATAAGAAGGTGGTGCACCACGCCAACATTTTGTTAGACCGGCTGGGGACGGCGCGGGAGATGGAGAAGACGCCGGGGGCGGGGTTCGGAGGGATGGAGATCCGGGTGGAGAGCGAGGTGTTCGACCCGGACAGCCACTTACTGTTCTGGAAGCCGGGGACAAGGATTGAACCGGAACCGGATGGGTTGGCGTTTCGCGTGGACAAGGGCACCGACTTATTGCTGAACGCGCACTTACAGCCGTCGGGGAAGCCGGAGTTGATTCAGCCGACGGTGGGGTTGTATTTCACGGACAAGCCGGCGGACAAGCGACCGATGCTGCTCGAGATCGAGCACGACTCGGCGCTGGATATTCCGCCCGGTGTCAAGGATTTCGTGGTGACGGACAGTTTTACTCTGCCGTTGGATGTGGATGTGATGGCAGTGTATCCTCATGCGCACTATCTGGGGAAAGACATACTGGCGACGGCGACGTTCCCGAACGGCACGAAGAAAACGCTAATCCATATTCCGCGCTGGGACGTGAACTGGCAGGCGGTGTTCACGTATGCGAGGCCGGTGACGCTTCCGCGGGGCACCGTGATTACGATGCGCTACACGTACGACAACTCGGAGGACAACGTCGCGAATCCGAATCACCCACCTCAGAGGGTGGTGGGCGGAAACCGGGCCACCGACGAGATGGCGCATTTGTGGCTGCAGGTGCTGCCGCATGCGGCGACGGATTCGAAGGTGGATCCGCGGATGATTCTGCAGGAGGCGTTGTCGCGGCACGAGGTGGACAAGGACGCGACGAACTTCGAAGCGCAGTACAATCTGGCGGCGATTTACTCGCTGCGAGGGGACGTGAAGGAGGCATTGCCGCATTATGAGGCGGCGGCGCAGATCCGGCCGAAGGATCCGGTGGTGAATAATGCGCTGGGTAGCGCGCTGCTGGCTAATGGCGCAGTGGGGCCGGCGATCGAGCGGCTGAAGGAAGCGCTGGCGGTGCGGCCCGGATATTTTGACGCGCACTACAACCTGGCCATTGCGTACTCATCGCAAGACGATCCCGGCGAGGCGGCGCGGGAGTTCGGCGAAGCGGTGCGGTTAAAGCCGGGCGACGCAAATGCGCACGCGAACTTCGGGGCGACGCTGGCGCAGTTGGGGCGATTGGAAGAGGCGAAACGCGAACTGGAGGCGGCGCTCAAGATAGAGCCCGGGCATACGCTCGCGAAGGAGAATCTGGCTCAGGTGAATGAATTGCTCTCCCAAGAGAAGAAGTAAGTTTCCGGGGCGTTACCTTGGCGAGAGTTTGAGGAACATACTGGCGTGCGGGCCGATGGAGAAGGTGCGCGCTGGGTCGACCGGACCGAGTTCGCGGTGGGTCCAGAGGTCGCGCGCGGTGTAGGCGTCCTCGATCGCTGAGACGCCCATCAATGCGGGGGCGTCGCCGATGTTGAAGAGGGCGACGAAGCGGTCGCCCGGGCCGGGGCCTTTGGCGAGCCAGATGACCTGGTTGCCGGCGGCGCTGACCTGTTGGCTGGAGGTTGCGTGCTGGTTGACGCCGAGGACTTCGGAGTTAGTAAGTAAGCTGAGGGTGAAGGCGTCGTTATCGGGCAGGTTGCCTCCGAACATGAGCGGGGAGCGGGCGATGGACCAGAGCGTCATGAGGGTTTGCTGCTCGTCGTGCGTGAGCAGCGACATGCGGGGTTCGCCGCGTTCGGCGCGCAGGCCGATGTGGCCGAGGGGGAGCATGTCGCCGTCGGGCCAGTGGCCGGGTTGAAGAAACGGGTTCCATTTGGCGAGGTTGGCGAACTGGCGCTTGACGGAATCCCAGCGGTCCCAGAGGTCATTGGAGATGCGCCACATTTCGGCGTGGGCGGCGAGGAAGGGCGCGAGGGAGGTATCGTGGGTTCCGGGCGAGAGGCTGAGGACGATGGGACGGTGGGTTGCCTCGAGGGCGCGGCGTAGGGCGGCGATTTCGGCGGTGTGTGCGCCGTTGGGGCCTGGGCCGAACATGTCGTCGGCTTTGATGAAGTCGACGCCCCAGGAGGCGTAGAGGCGGGCGATGGAATCGTAGTAAGCCTGGCCGGCGGGGCTCTCCGCAAAGACACCGTACATATCGGTATTCCAGCGGCAGAGGGACGTGCGGTCGGCGGCTTCGGAGGCGTGGAACTTACTCGCAAAGATGGGTAAGTTCGCGTCGACGGCCCGGCGGGGGATGCCGCGGAGGATGTGGATGCCGAACTTGAGTCCCCTGGAGTGAACATAGGCGGCGAGCGGGGCGAAGCCCTGTCCACTCGCGGAAGACGGGAAGCGATTGGGCGCGGGGATGAGACGGCCGAAGGAGTCCATCGTAAGTTGCGTGTCCGGGCGGTAGCCGTGGGACTTAGGATTCGGCTCGGACCACTGGATGTCGACTACGATGTACTGCCAGCCGTAGGAGGCGAGGCGAGAGGCCATGTAGTCGGCGTTGGCTTTGACTTCGGCCTCGGTGACGCCGGTTCCGAAGGCATCCCAACTGTTCCAGCCCATGGGCGGGGTGGGTGCGAGGAGAGGTTGAGCGTTGGCGGCGGCAGCGAATGCGGCAAGTAAGAGGGAGTAAGTGAGTAAGCGCGTCATACGTGGGAGGAAACGGCCGCGGAGGCGGACTGCAGGCCCGGCGAGGTTGCCGTGATGCGAATCTGGCCGGTGCCGGCGGACTGGACGATGGCGAGGCAGAGGCCGTGATAGGCGCGGATGCGATTGGCTTTGAAGTCGAAGGTCATGTCGGAGACGTCGCCGTTGTCGATGCCGATGAGGCGGCCGGGGCCGCGGACATCGAGGGTTACGGTGTTATCGGCGAGGGGGTTGACGCGGCCCTGCGAGTCGGCGATTTGAATGGTTACGTGCACGACGTCGCGGCCGTCGGCAAGGATCGCGTTGCGGTCGGGTGAGAGGACGACGGAAGCTGGGTCGCCGGTGGTGGAGATTTCGGTTTCGGCGACGACTTTGCCCTGCTTTTTGCCGATGGCTTTCAGAGTGCCTGGCTCGTAGGGGACGTCCCAGGACAGGTGAAGATCCGAGGTAGTGCGGTTGGGGTTGACCTTAGTGGGGTCGTAGTGGCCGTAGCGTTCTTCCATGCCGTAGCGGGGGAAGCTGTAACCTTTGACGCCGATGGACTTGCCGTTCAAGAATAACTCGACGCTTTCGCAGTTAGTGTAACAAAATACGGGGAGGAACTGGCCTTCGCGGCCTTTCCAGTTCCAGTGGGGGAACAAGTGGAGGACGGGTTTGTCGACCCACTGGCTCTGGTAGAAGTAGTAGCCGTCCTTTGGGAAGCCGCAGGTGTCGATGACGCCGGCGGTGGCGCCGCGGGCGTTGCCGAAGGCTTCGCCGAGGTAGTCGATGCCGGTCCACATGAAGTCGCCGGAGACGTAGTCGTGGGTACGGACGAAGCGCCATAGGTTTTCGGTGTCGAGGGCGCGGCCGGCGCGGGAGCCGAAGTTAAAGCCGGGGCGCGTGGGGGCGGCTGGAGGGGTTTCGCCGGGAGCGGGAGGCAGGAGGCCGGAGTAATCGCCGCGGGGTCCGCCCATGCCGGAGCTTTCAGTGCCGATCATACGCCAGTTGGGGTGGGCGAGTTTGTCGATGCTGTAATAGAGTTCGCGGCGGTTGCGCCAGCGGTCGGCGTAGTTATAGCCCACGATGTCGAGTAAGTCGAGAAACTCGACGGGAGCGCGCTTGGGTTGGGCGGCGATCTGGTCGCAGGCGGCGGTGACGGGGCGGGTGGGGTCTAAGTTATGGAAGAGGGCGATTAACTCGCGGAGGATTTCGGGGCCTTGCGGGCTGAGCTGATCGGGGATTTCGTTGCCGCAGCTCCAGAGGACGATGGAGGGGTGGTTGCGGTCCCGACGGAGGAAGTCGGTGGCGTCGCGTACGTGCCATTCATCCCAGAGGCGGGAGTACCCGTTGCCGTGAACCTGGCCTTTGCCGGACTTCCATTCGTCGAAGGGTTCGTCCATGACGAGGAAGCCCATGCGGTCGCAGAGGTCGAGAAATTCGGGGGCGGGAGGGTTGTGGGAGGTGCGGATGGCGTTGCAGCCCATGGCGCGGAGGAGTTCGAAGCGGCGCTCCCAGACGCGCAAGGGGACGGCGGCGCCGACGGAACCGGCTTCGTGGTGGAGGCAGACGCCGTTGATTTTGACGTGTTCGCCGTTGAGGAGGAAGCCGCGATTTGAGTCGAAGGTGGCTTCGCGGATGCCGAAGGGGGTGTCGTAGACGTCGGTCACAACGCTGGCGACGCGGACGGTGGAGCGGAGGGTGTAGAGAGTGGGAGTGGAAAGGCCCCAGCGCTGGGGGTGGGAAACGGCGAGTTCCTGGGAGAATTCGTAATCGTTGCCGGCGGGGATGGATTGCGTGGACTCGGCGGACTGGACGGAGTTGCCGTTTGCGTCGAGGACGGCGGTGGTGAGGGTGCAGTCCGCGGCGGAGGGCGACGTGTTGCGGAGAAGCGTGCGGGCGTGGACGGTGGCGGATTCCGGCGTAAGGCGGGGTGTGGTGACGAAGGTTCCCCAGAGAGCGACGTGGATGGGGTGGAGGGCGGTGAGCCAGGTATGGCGATAGATGCCTGAGCCGGAGTACCAGCGGCAGCCTGGCTGGGGCTCGTTGTCAACTTTGACGGCGACTACGTTGGGAGCGCCGAAGTTGAGGTAGGCAGTGACATCGTAGGCGAAGGTGATGAAGCCGTAGGGGCGCTTGCCGAGGTAGTGGCCGTTGAGCCAGACTTCGCTGTTTTGGTAGACGCCGTCGAAAACGAGTGAGACCTTGCGGTCACGATAAAACGCGGGGACGGTGAAATGTTTGCGGTACCAGCCGATGCCGGTGGGGGCGTAGCCGCCGGCGCCGCCGCTGGGTTCGGAGCGCGAGAAGGGGCCTTCGATGCTCCAGTCGTGCGGGAGGGTGAGGCTGCGCCAGTGGGAGTCGCTGAAGGAGACCGCTTCGGCGCCGGGGGCGTCGCCTTTGAAGAATTTCCATTCGGCGTCGAAGGATTCGCGGATGCGCGGGGCGGATTCGTCCTGCGCCTGGGCGGAAGCATCGAAGAGGGCGGCGAGGGCGGCGGCCTGGAGGGTGCGGTTGAGAAGGCCGCGGCGGGTGAGCGTGTCGTTCGGTTCGGTCAAATGAGTGCTCCGTGACTTAGCGGGTGGCGCTATTTTTGCCGGACGGAGATGACGTACCAGGTTGTGGGCGGGTCTCCGACCGGGAAGTTCCATCCTATGCCTGTTTGGCGGGCGGTGGTTTGGCGTAGGGGGCGGCCGGCGCCGTCGAGTGGGGAGACGAGGACCTCGCGCGCGGCGGTGAGGCCGCGGAGGGTGAGTGAGCCGGTGACGGGTTCGATGAGCGTGGGCGGGCCGCCTTGGGATGCGAGGCGGGTGTGGGCGTCGTTCCATGTCATTCCGGTGTTGGCGACTCGGGCGGCGGCGGTGAGGAGCAGGCGGGAGGATTGGGCCAAGGGTTGGCCGTCGAGAGAGCAAAGAACAATTGCGGCGAAATTGTTTTTGACCTGAGCGGCGAGATGCGCGAGCGGATGGGCGGGGAGAAATCCGATCAGTGCCTCGGTGCGCGGGGTTTCGATGGTGACGAGGCCGGTGTGGGGCGCGCCGGTGGACCAGGTGAGTTCGCCGGTGTCGGAGACGATGGGGTTTGACGGGGCGGGCGGGAAAGCGCCGGTGGGCGGGCCGTCGAGCGAGCGGATGCGGACGGCGTGTTCGAGCGGGAGGGCGAGAGGGAAACCGGGGGTGAAGTAAGGTTGCTCGGTGCGCGGAAGGCGGCGGCTGTCGATGACTTGTTGCGGCGAGTAAGTGCGCTCGATGCTTTGGCGCGCGGGTTGGACGTCGGAGCGGAGGAAGAGGAGCGCGCCGGAGGCCATTTGGACCATGCGGACGGGGTCGAGGGAGATGTCGAAGGGGTCGCCGATGTGGGGTTTCCAGGCGGGGTCGCGTTTGGGTTCGAAGGTGTAGGCGACAACGGCGTCCCAATCCTGAAACGAGGCGTAGGCGGCGAGAATGGGAATACCTTCAGCGAGATAGTCGTTTGGGAAGGGGTGGTTGAATTCGCTGACGGTGTAGGGCTTGCGGGAGAAGGCGGTGCGCGAGAGTTGGACGACGGTGGAGTGGAGAGGGTCGTCGACCATGGGGGTGTTGTGGGGCGGCGGCGCGCCGGGGTGTTCCCAGTAGACGTGGCCGTCGAGGACGTCGAGTTTCGACAGCGAAGCGAGCATAGGGTAGGGACTGGAGGAGTGGGCGTGATCGGCGGTGCCGATGATGGGGCAGCGGACGCCGAGATCGTGTTTGAGGAAGGCGCTCATGTCCTGGTAAAAACGTTTTTCGGTGTCCATGTAGAACGACATTTCGGAGCGAAAACGTTCCGGGGAGGCGCAGACGATTCCATCCGGTTTGAGGCGCGGGAGTGGGGAGTTATAGAGGGCGTTGAGTTCTTCGTCGTAGTACGGCGTGGGGGCGCGGAAGCCGGGGTAGAGGGCGTTTTCATTGACGATTTCGACGAGGGCGACGGCGGGTTCGTCTCGGTAGGCGGTGTGGGTGTAGGGGTTGACGTGAGTGAGGAGGCGGCGGGCGTATTCCTTTTCGAGTTCGATGAGGCGCGGGTCGAAGAGGGTGAGGCCCTTGGCCCAGCGGATCTTGTCGAAGTCGCGGACTCCGTCGCCGGCTTTGTAGGTGCGGCCGACGTTGAGGTTCAAGTCTACGTAGATGCCGTGTTGTTTGAGTTGGGCGACTTCGTAGTCGAGGCGGTCGAGTTGGGCGGGGTCGAAGGCGAGGGAGTCGGGGGAGGAGGCGTCGATGAGGCCGCGGGGGGCGTTGAGATCGAGGAAGTGGAGGCGGACGAGGTTGATGCCGAAGCGGGCTAGGGTGGAGGCCCAGAAAGCGGCGTCTTGTTTGGGGACGATTTCGACGGAGCCGGGACTCCAGTCGGTGAAGTGGACGCCCCAGAAGCGGATGCGTTCGCCGTTGCCTTTGGCGAGATGGCCGTTGTGGACCTGGATGAAGCCGTCTTGGCCGGCGGGGGCGTCGAGGAGGAAAGAGAGGCCGGCGGGGGAGAAAGAGGCCGCGCGGTGGTCGAGGGAGAACGGTTGGAGGAGTTGCGCGCGGGCGGCGGGGAGGAGCAGGAGAGCGGCGATGGCGAGGCGGAGCAAGGTGCGATTCGGGTGTGGCAGGTTCGACGATATCAGAGTTGGAGGGGCGGGGCGGGAACTTTGTGCCGAGGGTTGGTGGTATTTTAGTGTTATGCGGAGAAGTTTATCCTCGTTTTTGCCGGTTCTTCTCGCTGCGCCCGTGCTCGCCGTTGGCGTCCGGGCTGCCAGCATTCCTGCCTCGAATGGGGCGACCCGCCTACAGGGCGAATATATTGAAGCGCGGACGGCCGATGTTTACACCGGGCCGTGTTTTGCGAATTCGGAAGTCAGCCAGACCGGAGACCTTGCGGTGATGGGCTGGAAGATTGAGCAGGGGCAGTACCGGGGCGTTTCGCTCGACGGGCTGTCGGTGATGGGCGTGCTGCGCGCAAGCAACACGCTGGGCGATGTCACGGCGAGCGCGTATCCGGTGAAGAGCGTGCTGATCGTGGACTCGCGGGCGACGGCTGCGCAGCAGCGCGCGCTGGCGGCGTTTGCCAAGGAGATGGGCGGCGACCTGTTTTCCGAAGTGGTTCGGGTGGACGTGCAGCCGATCGATTTCACGATGGCGAACGCGAGCGTACACAGCCGCGAGCTTTGCATGAAGGCGGGCAAGGAGGCGGAGGTGGCGACGCGTCCGCTGAACAACGGCGACCAGATTTGCCACAACGAAGAAGTGTGGTATCCGCCGTTGGCCGGGCACGTGGATCATGCGATGGCGGCGTACACCGTAGCCGACGGGTTCCAGGGCAGCGAGTTGGGCACGGTATGGTCGTTCCCGAACCGGCGTAGCTCGTTTGTCGGGACGTTCCGTTTGGGCGAATAGTGGAGTGAAGGGGCGTTCGGAGGGAACGCCCCGGGTTACTCGACTTCCTGGGTGAAGCAACTTTCCCAGGCGCGATCGAGGAGGTCCGCGGTGAGCCGGTAGTCGAGGCTTCCGAAGTGGATCATGTCGATGGCGTGGCTGACGACGTCGCGCGGGTGGCAGCGGCGGTAAGGGCGGCCGGTGGCCGAGTAGTGGCGATCGATGAAGCTGTCGAGATCGGCGGGATCGAAGGGCAGCGACTTGGCGTCGCAGAATTTGACGAAGATTTCGCGGTATTCGGAGGTTTCGGGGCTGCGCAGGAGCATCTTGTACTGGATGCGGCGGAGGAAGGCTTCATCGCCGAGTTGCTCCGGCTTCAAGTTACTCGAGAAGATGACGAAGGTTTCGAAGGGGACCTCCATTTTGCTGCCGCTGACGAAGGAGAGATAGTCGATGCGGCGCTCCATGGGGACGATCCAGCGGTTGAGGATATCGGCGGTCGAGATCGTCTGGCGGCCGAAATCGTCTATGAGGTACATACCGTTGTTGGCCTTCATCTGGAATGGCGCATCGTAGACGCGGGAGATCGCGTTGTAACTCAAGTCGAGTTGGGAGAGCGTGAGTTCGCCGCCGCTGATGAGGAAGGGGCGGCGGCATTTGACCCAACGGCGATCGTAGGCGCTGTGGGCGGAGAACAGAGTAGCGGCGGTGTCGTCTTCGATGGCGTGGTGCTGAACGGGGTCGAAGACGCGGATGATGTTGCCGCGGCAGAGGACGGAGTGGGGGATGTATATGGGAGTGTCGTCGAGGTTCATCAGCGCCTCGGCGAGGTAGGTTTTTCCGTTGCCGGGCTGTCCGTAGATGAGCATGGACTTGCCGGCGCTGACGGCGGGGCCGACCTGGGCCAGAATCTGAGGGGTGACGACCATGTGGCGGTAAGCGTAGGCGAGTTTTTCCGGAGTGAGCCAGCCTTCGGGGACACGCTGGCGGCGGACCTGCTCGACATATTGTTCGATCGGGACCGGAGCGGCGCCCATGTATTGGGTGAGTTCCATGAACTCGCGGGCCTGGGCGCGGCCTTCGTCGCTGAGCGCGAAGACGGCGGTGACTCCGGCGAGCCCAAGGGCGCGCTTGACGAGGGCGAGGTGTTTCCGCTTGAGCGTGTCGAGGGCGCCTTCGATGAGGCTGAAGCGGAGGCCGATGGCGAGGCTCAGATCCCAGCCGGACATTTCGCCGTGCTGGAAAAGCATTTTTGTGATGATTTGTTCGATGAGTTCGGGGGTGAGGCCGGCCTCGTCGAGGGAGTCGGGGGGGCGGGGTGAGAAGTCGAGGGGGTGGAATTGGCCGGAGGCGGCACTTTCGGCGGCGGAAAGAAGAGAGACATCGACTGTGGCGCTCATGGGTAGTGACACCTGTCCCTGAGACCAGCGTGCGATGGAATGGGTGGGGGAGGCAATCGGGGGGAAGCCTTAGAGGGGATCGGGACAAGCACTAACATGAGAGGATGAACCGGCGAACGTTTGTGGAGACGGTGGCGGGTGGGGCGGCGGCGGGCGCGGCAGAGGGTGCGGGGCCGAAGCGGCCGAATTTCCTGTTCTTTGTTGCGGACGATTTGACGTACCGGTCGATTCACGCATTGAATAACGAAGAGGTGCGGACGTTGAACCTGGACCGGCTTGTGGAGAGGGGATGTACGTTCACGCATTCGTTTCACAACGGGGCGTGGGAGCCGGCGGTATGTGTGCCAAGCCGGACGATGCTGAACTGCGGGCTTACGTCGTTTCGGGCGCAGCGGCAGTTAGATTATGTTCCGACCTGGGGACAGACGCTGGGGAACGCCGGGTACCAGACTTACATCGTCGGGAAGTGGCATTTGGATGCGACGGTGCTGCAGCGGAGCTTTCAGGAGATGGGACCGGTTGGGCTGGGGATGTTTTCTTCGACGCCGGATGTTTATGACCGGCCGTCGCCGGGGAACCACTGGACTCCGTGGGACAAGAGTCTCAAGGGGCACTGGATTCACACGGACCTGTGGCTGAACCGGCGGGTGGATTCGGTGGAGCACACGAGCGTGGTGTGGGCGTCGCAGGCGGTGGATCATTTATTGAACCGGGCGGCGAAGCGGGAGCAGCCGTTTTTTATGTATGTGGGGTTCAACGCGCCGCATGATCCGAGGCAGTCGCCGAGAGAGTTTGTGGAGATGTATCCGGCGAGTAAGATCGAGATTCCGCCGAATTACATGCCGGAGCATCCGTTCGACCAGGGCGACCATCGGATCCGGGACGAGATGCTGGCGCCGTTTCCGCGGACGAAGGCGGCGGTGCAACTGCACCGGAGCGAGTATTACGCGATCCTCACGCACATGGACCGGCAGCTTGGGCTTGTGCTGGATGCGCTGGAGCGGAGCGGCAAGGCGGACAACACCTATGTGATTCTGACGGCGGATCATGGCCTGGCGGTGGGCCAGCACGGACTGATGGGCAAGCAGAATATGTACGACCACAGCATACGGATGCCGCTGCTGATTTCGGGGCCGGGAATTGCGCGCGGGCGGCGGGTGGATGAGTTAGTTTATCAGCACAGCGTCTATGCGACAACGTGTGAGTTAGCGGGGATTCCGGTTCCGAAGACGGTGGAGTTCCCGAGCTTGGCCGGATATCTGCGCGGGGAGAGCGGGGCGCAGCATGAGGCGATCTTCAGCTACTATCGCGGGTTTCAGCGGGCGATCCGGACAAAAACGCATAAGTTGATTGTGTATCCGCAAGTCAAGGTGACGCAGTTATTCGATATGGAAAAGGATCCGTGGGAGCTGCATAACCTGGCGGAAGATGCGGGTCATGCGGCGCTGCGGACGGAGTTGTTCGGGAAGCTGCGGCAGATGCAGAAGGAGATGGACGATCCGCTGGAGCTGCCGGGTTAGTTCGTCGCGCCCGGGAGGAGTTTCTCAATTTCGGCAGCGACGTGGGCGGCGAGGATGGCTACGCCGTCTTTGTTGAAGTGGACGTCGTCGGAGTGGAATTGGGGATACGGTTGCATGGCGGTCCAGAGGTCGTCGATGGGGATGTGTTGGGCGGTGAAGAAGCGCTGGGCGATGCCGTTGCGCTCGGTGATGCGGGCGTTGGTGGGGCCGGGGTCGCGGTCGAGGCGGACGGGGGTGGTGGAGGCCCAGATGAGCTTCGCGTTGGGGGCGGATTTGCGTATGACGCGCAGGAGTTCGGGCAGATACTTCTGGTAGTCGGCTTCCGAGTAGTCCCAGCCGTGCATGCCGATGTTGAAGTGAATGATGTCGAATTTCTCTTCGGGGATGAAGGTGGCGAGTTGGCGAGGGAGGGCTGTGTCGCCGACGGCTTTCGATGTGGCGATGCGCGCGCAGTAGGCTTTGCCTTTGAGTATTGCTTCGACCGCGGGGTAGTAGGAGCGGGTGATGGAGTCGCCGATGAGGAGGACGCGCGGGAGGCCGGTGGAGTTGGTATCGGGCATCCAGACGTCGCACCACTCGATTTTTTCGCGGTGAATGGGACGGTCCGCCGGGAGGGCGGATTGTACCAGGGTGACTGCGAGAGTAAGTGCGACGGCGGAGGTTAGTGCCTTGAGAGTAAGTGTCACTTAGTAAGTATACAGCTAACGCGGGGTGATGAGGCCTCCGAGTTTGTCCTGTTCGCTCGCGGTGGTGCGGGGGAAGCGGGTGGCGAAGGCTTCGAGGTATTTCAGGCCGGAGCCGGTGTTGTAAATGACGATGCGTTCGTGGCGTTTGAGGAAGCCGGAGGCGAGGAGTTTGGCGAGAGCGGCGACGCAGGCTCCGCCTTCGGGGGCGATGAACATGCCTTCGTCGCGGGCGATGGCGAGGCTCGAGTCGAGGATTTCGTTGTCGCTGACGGCGACGGCGGTGCCTCCGCTCTCACGAACGGCGTTGAGGACGAGGAAGTCGCCGAGGGCCTTGGGGACGCGGAGGCCGCTGGCGACGGTTTCGGCTCCTTCATAGAAGTCGCTTTTGGCCTGGCCGCGTTCGAAGGCGCGGACGATGGGCGGGCAACCTTCGGCCTGGACGGCGATCATCTTGGGACGTGCGGGGCCGATCCAGCCGAGGGCTTCCATTTCGGCGAAGGCCTTCCACATGCCGATCATGCCGACGCCTCCGCCGGCGGGGTAGAAAATGGCGTCGGGGAGGGTGAAGTCCATTTGCTCGGCGAGTTCGTAGCCCATGGTTTTCTTGCCTTCGATGCGGTAGGGCTCTTTGAGGGTGGAGACTTCGAACCAGCCTTCGGCGTCCTTGCGCTGGGCGACGATGCGGCCGCAGTCGCTGATGAGGCCGTCAACGAGGGTGACGTACGCGCCGGTGGCTTTGCATTCGATGAAGTTGGACTGCGGAACGTCCTGCGGCATGAAGATGTAGGCTTCGAGTCCGGCGGCGGCGGCGTAGGCGGCGGTGGCTCCGGCGGCATTTCCGGCCGAGGGCACGGCGACCTTCTTGATGCCGAGTTGGCGGCACATCGAGATGGCGCAGGACAGGCCGCGTGCTTTGAAGGACCCGGTGGGATTGACGCCTTCGTCCTTTACCCAGAGGTGATCCGCGCCGAGGCGCGCACCGAGACGGGAGGTGTTGACAAGCGGGGTCCAGCCTTCGCCGAGCGAGGTGATGGCGGAGGGGTCCTGGACGGGGAGCATGGGGGCGTAGCGCCACATGGTGTAGGGGGCGTCGCGCAGGGATTCGCGGGGGAAGGTGGCGCGGGCGCGATCGAGATCGTAGCGGACCAGCAGTGGACCGCCGCATTCGCAGAGGTTGTGGATCTGGCCTGCCGGGCGCTGTTTGCCGCAGACGCTGCATTCAAGATGAGTGATGGTGGACATAAACCTTTCATCGTTGCACGTTTGGCGGGCGGCGTTCGTCATACTGGTAGGTGGCGATGCGCCGTCTGATTCCAGTTGTGCTCTTTTGCGTTTGCGCGCAGGCCGGGGAGTATGCGGTGCTGGCGAATGGGTTCCGATTGCACGCGGACCGGCATGAGCAGGCGGACGGCGTGGTGATGCTTTACACGGGCAGCGGGCGGATTGAGATGCCGGCGGCGGACGTGGTGGCGTTCGAGCCGGATGGTCCGGCGGTGGAGCAGGCCGACGCGCCGAACCCGGCGCCGGTGGTGGGGGAGGCGCTGTGTGCGCCGGATGCGCGGACGCTGGTGAAGGACGCGGCGCGGTATGCGGAGTTGCCGGTCGAGTTGGTGGAGAGCGTGGCGCGGGCGGAGTCGGCGTTTCACACGGACGCGGTTTCGAAGAAGGGCGCGCTGGGGGTGATGCAGTTGATGCCGGAGACCGCGGCGGCGTTTCAGGCCGATCCGAAGGATGTGGCGCAGAATATCTATGCTGGGGCGCTGTATCTGCGCGAACTGTTACTCGAATATGACGGCGACGTGGTACGGGCGGTGGCGGCTTACAATGCAGGGCCGGGGGCGGTGAGTAAGTATCATGGGCTTCCTCCGTATGCGGCGACGCATGCGTATGTGAACCGTGTGATCGGGGATTACTTACGCAAGGCGCCCTGGGCGGGAGTTAGCCGGTAGGGCTGGCTGTTGGATGGATTTGTTAAGCACGCCGGTTGGAATTCGGCGGAGTTATCCGCATTCCGATTCTGATTTTTTGCTTGACATAGTTAATCTGGCATGGCAGCATTTGGGGTGCAGGAGAAATTCGGAATGGATATTCTCAGAAATCCCCCTCCCCCCCCAAGTTGGACGCACGGCATTTCGTGTTGCCTTACTGACCGCTTCTATTCTGCTGTTGGTTTTTGGCCGAGCGGGCGCCGCTACGATCGGTAGCTCCAGCTACCTACAGGTAAATCTGAGCTACATGCCGTTTAGCTACTACGACGGTACCCATGTGGCGACCGAAAGTGGCTTTAGTGTGAGTTGCCCGCCGGGAACGCCGATGGAGCCGACGTATGTGCGAGGCTGTTTCAGACTATTCTGGGGCAGCTACAGTCGCAGGGTGTGACCGGCGTCCGGATCTTCGTGACGTTCTGCAACGCTTCGTCGCAGGCGTTCAGCACCTGCGATGGCAGCGTCCCCTGGGATCCGAGCGTGTATCCGGCACAACAGACCTGGATCCAGAACGTCGGAAATTTCTTTGCGGACGTTCACACGGCGGGAATTCAGAACGTGACACTCACCACGGGGTCTGGCGTTGCGCCGAATACGTACTCGGCTTCCACAAGTTCAACGTCGAGTCCAATAGGCAGTTGCTCCTCATCCAAAAATTGCTGCAACTTCACCGGTTCCACTGTGGACTTTGATCCGCTGCTCCCGTACGGCCTCGATCCGGGCAACAATAACTTCCCGATCTGCGGATACTGGTGGGACAACTCTGACAATTTCGGGTGGAACCAAGCCCCGATCAATCCCTATTTCCTGGGCTGGACGAACTTCTTCAACGTCCTGAACGCGGTGTTCCATCAGGCGAATCCAAATCCGCAGACGGAGCCGCCGCTGGTGACCATTTCCGAGCTGGATGTTCAGCAGGAGCTGAACATCCAGACTTTCACGGCGCAGGCCAGATGGGTGTACGATAACAGCGCTCTGGCCTCGGCATCGCCTCAATATTCCCAATATGTTTATTCGGGCATCGTGGACGTGCTGGCGGCTGTGCGCGGTCTGATGAGTGCGAATGCCTTTGATCCAAAGAGGGTGGCATATTCGGCAGGCGAGACGGACACAAACTCTGCGACAAGTAACTGTGCGAACGAGTACGACGACTACGCACGGAACGCGGGGATCGCGAACATGACGCAGGTGATTAACGCCGGGTGGGCCGGCGTCCCTACGGGATTCCAGCCAACCGACTTCCTGGTTTGCGGGGGCACGATCGACTCGACCAGAATGTTCCAGTCTCCCATCTACAGCTCGCAGCCCGACATTGTCGATATCCATGCCTACCCCAATGTCATGGGCACGACCAACACCGACGCGATGATTCAGCAGGTGGCAGCCCTGGATTACGGCGACATACCGCACTTCCTGGCGGAAGCGGGCCTTCAATCTGCGGACATCGTCATTGGGGAGACCTATTCGGGCGCCATTGATCCGCTCAATCAGGGCACGTCGGGCAGCCCCAACTGGTGTCAGCTTGGGCAGTATGAGTCCCCTGCAGGCGCGCCCAGCGACAACGTTGCCGGGTTCAACAACGAGGGCGTGTCCAATCCGCTGTCGAGCTACACGGTCACTTTCCGGCCGTGGATGGAGCTTGAGGACCTGACCGGGGTATGTTTCCCCTACGGCGGCGGGCCGGGGAACTCGAACAACTACCAGACGGTCAACTACAACGGGCAGGGGCCCTACACCCGGACGAACAATTAGGGAGGGTCGCCGTCATGTCATTCATGAAGTCCATTTGTTTCGGCATTACCGCCGCCGTTCCGCTGCTCGTAGCGCAGTCGACGTCGGGCACCGGCACGCTGGCTGGTTCCGTAACGGATACGGGTGGCGCGCCCTTGGCGGGGGTAGTGGTCCACTATATGTCGGTCGCTACGCCTCCTGCGCCGGCGCCATATGGCAGCGTGGTTCCGGCGAAGGTTGTAAGCGGATCCGTCAGCAGCGACACGGCAGGCAACTTCGCTGTGTCTGGTCTCCCGGCGGGCACATACGCGTTGTGCACGAACAGTCCCTCGGCGCCTTACTTGGACCTATGCACGTGGGCGCCTGGGGTGACGGTAACGGTGCCCGCTGGCGGCTCGGTGAGCCGAGCCTTGGCTTTGGACAGGGGCGTCTACTTGAACGTGAGGGTCAGCGATCCCTCTCACTTGCTGCCGCAGACCGTGGACGGGCCATGGACGCCGCGCAAGCTGGTTGTCGGGGTGCGCTAGGGCTCCGGCGCGTACCAGGGGGCGAGCAATGTTGAAGCGGATTCCGCGGGACGCAGCTATCGAATGGTGATTCCGGCCGATGTCCCGTTTTCGCTTTGGCTAATTAGCAGGGATGTTGCGCTGGCGCAGGCGGGCGGCGCCGCTCTAGCGGGACCCGCTGCGACCGTGCCGTTCGAAGCGGTGGCGGGGCAGGACCAGTCCTTCACATTCACTCTGGTGGGGCCGACAGCTCATGCTCAGTAAGTGCGTCACAACGGGGCGCCTGGCCGCACTTACGTTGGTGGCGCTCGTTGGCAGCGCCGGAGCGGTGGATGGGCAGGCCCCGGTGATTACAAGCGTCGTCAACGCGGCGAGCTATCAGCCAACACTCCCTGATTATGGCGTTCTCGATACGATATTTGGGGCGAACCTTGCGGCGGGGACGGCGGAGGCGGCGGGATACCCACTGCCGACAACTTTAGCGGGCACTACGGTGACGGTTGGGGGTACGGCGGCGCCACTGCTGTACGTTTCTCCGACGCAGATCAATTTCCAGTCGCCGACGCCTGATGCAGGGGCGATCGTGGTTTCCACCGCGGCGGGGAGTAGCGCGCCATACAATCCTGCAACCGCGACTCCCAACGCGTGGCCGGCGGGCGGCCTGTTCACGGTAAATGGGAGCGGGTGCGGGCAAGGGGCTGTGCTGAATAACTCCTTCTACGTCGCTCCGACAGTGAACTCGCCGAGCAACAGCGCGGCGCCGGGTGACTGGATCTCGATTTTCGGGACGGGGTTGGTCTATCTCTATCCCCGCGTACCCGTTGGGGCGCCGACGCCGGTGCTTTCCCCACCGCCGAGGACGGCCGGGGGTGGATATGTTTACTTTGACTTTGACGGACTGACCGACGAATACGGGAATTACACCTGGTATGGCAGGGCGCCGGGCTTGGTGGGCGTTGATCAGCTCAATGTGCGGATTCCGGCGTCGGTGCGCGAGGGCTGCGCGGTCCCGATCTTCTTCAACTACCTTACCGGCGCCTTTGCAAATACGCAGCCGGTGACGATGGCGATTCACGCCGGACATGGCCAATGCGTGGATCCGCCGCAGGCCGCATACGGGCAGATTCTGTGGCAGAAGACGACGAATACCACGGCGGCGGGAGTCACGTCTGAAACGGAGACATTTCTCGCGTCGCTTGAGTCCTCGCCGGGAAAGACGGTGCCGGTGGCGCCGGCTTACACCGACGAGTGCCCGCCCCCGAGCCACGTATGTCCCAGTTACATGCCATCTACTCTGGGTACTTACTTTGGTCCGTCCTGTCCGGTGCCGGGCTATCGCGGCCTGGACGCCGGCAAGGCGGCGATTCAGGGGCCGGGGTTGGCCAAGACAGCAGTTCCCCTGCTACCGTACCAGGACGGACCGCTTGGCGGGCTGCAGGCGTATCAGGCGGCGCTTGCATCGGGAACGCTTCAAGCCGGGACGTATACATTTTCTGCAGCAGGCGGCGCGGATCTGGGCCCGTTTCAGGCGGCGCTGCCCGTCGGGGCGGATGTTCAGATTCAGACGCCGCTGGCCGGGGTGACCGTGTCGAACTGCAACCCGATTACGATCCAGTGGACCGGTGGCGACCCAAACGCGTGGGTCACGGTCCAGTTGGTTCAGCAAGCGCCTCCGTCGTCGGGAGGTTACCAGGTCTCGTTCATCGGCGATCAAACGCGGGCCTCTGCCGGCACAATGACCCTGCCTGCGATCGACACGCAGATCCCGACCACCATCTGGGGAGTTGGAGAGCCAATGCCGTTCACGATTGTCATCGAAGAAGACCCCGATCCGACGGAGATTCTTACATTCTCAGCGCCGGGGCTCTCGTTGGGCGGGCAGGCGACGTGGAAGTATGTGCACACGTTCGAGGCGAAGGTGATCATTTGAGCGAGTGTTTTTAGGGCCTGGAGTTTTGGTGGCTGGCTGGGTAGCCCGGGCGTCTTAATTGTGCTTTTTTGCGCTTGCGCGCAGGCCGGGGAGTATGCGGTGCTGGCGAATGGGTTCCGTTTGCACGCGGACCGGCACGAGCAGGCTGACGGCGTGGTGATGCTTTACACGGGCAGCGGGCGGATTGAGATGCCGGCGGCGGACGTGGTGGCGTTCGAGCCGGATGGCCCGGCGGTAGAGCAGGCCAACGCGCCGAAGCCGGCGCCGGTGGTGGGGGAGGCGCTGTGTGCGCCGGATGCGCGGACGCTGGTGAAGGATGCGGCGCGTTATGCGGAGTTGCCGGTCGAGTTAGTGGGGAGCGTGGCGCGGGCGGAGTCGGCGTTTCACACGGACGCGGTTTCGAAGAAAGGCACGCTTGGGGTGATGCAGTTGATGCCGGAGACCGCGGCGGCGTTTCAGGCCGATCCGAAGAATGTGGCGCAGAATATCTATGTGGGGGCGTTGTATTTGCGGGAACTGTTACTCGAATATGACGGCGATGTGGGTCGGGCGGTGGCGGCTTACAATGCGGGTCCGGGGGCGGTGGGTAAGTATCATGGACTTCCGCCGTATGCGGAGACGCATGCGTATGTGAACCGGGTGGTGGGGAACTACTTACGCAAGGCGCCTTCGGCGGGGGTGAGCCCGTAGGGCTGGCGGTTGGGCGCGGCTGGCCGGCCTGGTGTAACATTGAGCCTTGATAGGGCGGGGATTAGCGGAGTTACGCGAGGCCGTGGCGGCGAAGAAGGATCGCCTGGAGCGGCTGCGCCCGTTATCGGCCGAGGCGGTGCGCAACCTCGATCACTACTACGATCTCGAGCTCACTTACACCTCGAACGCGATTGAAGGCAACACACTGACGGCGGTGGAGACGACGCTCGTTGTCGAGAAGGGCGTCACGATCAGCGGGAAGCCGCTGAAGGACCATCTGGAAGCGCTCGACCACTACGATGCAATCCGGTATGTCCGCCAGATGGCGACCGATGCGGCACCGCTGACCGAGAACGATGTGAGGAACCTGCACCGGCTTGTGATGCAACGGTCGCGGCCGGAGATCGCGGGGCGGTACGCCGCGCTTCGGCGGTATGTTCGCACGGAGACGGGCAGGCACGAGTTTCCTTTACCGGTGGAGGTTCCCGCGCGGATGGGGGATTTCGCGGCGTGGCTTAGCACGGCGACGGACACGGCCGACCCTGCGTTTACGGCGCACCGGCGGTTGGCGGAGATTCATCCGTTTGACGATGGAAACGGACGGACGGCGCGGCTGTTGATGAACCGGATTCTGATCCTCGGCGGATACCCGCCGGTGACGGTTCGGCCGGAAGACCGGTTGGATTACATCCGGGCGTTGCAGGCGGCGCAGGACGGCGAGGGGACGGGCGCGTTCGATGTGCTCATGTACGAGCGGCTGGACGCCGTGATGGAGGATTACCTGCGCGGACTTGGCAGCCAGGCGGGGTAGGAATTACGAGGCGGCAGCGGCTTTGCGGGCGGCGTCGAGGCAGAGGGTGGCGGCGTGGCGGGAGGCGGGGGCGAGGCCGCCGGTGAGCGAGGCGAGCGAGTCTTCGGTGAGGGCGCGGAGGTCGGCGGGGGTTTGGCCGGGGAGCCAGGCGGCGAGGGCGGAGCCGGCGGCGATGGAGGCGGGGCAGCCGCGGACTTTGTAACGGGCCTGGGCGACGCGGCCGTTTTCCCAGAGGACGGACAGGCGGAGGATGTCGCCGCAGGCGGGGTTGTGGATCTCGACGGTGACGGCGGGCGGGGCGAGTTCGCCGACGTTGCGCGGATTTTGGAAGTGATCGAGAAACCTTTCCGAGTACATCGGACGCCTACCGTATCTAATCGATTATGGAGCCAATTTCGGGCAGGCGGGTTTCGGTGGTGGCGGCGGTGATCCGGAGGGACGGGCGGATTTTGATCGGGCAGCGGCGGCGGGGGACCCGCCACGGGATGAAGTGGGAGTTTCCCGGGGGGAAAGTTGAGGCGGGGGAGGATCCGCGGCGGGCGATCGAGCGGGAATTGCTCGAGGAACTCGAGATTGTGGCCGAGGCGGGCGAGGAGATTACGCGGTTTGCGTTTCAATATCCGCAGCGTTCGCCGATCGAGCTGATTTTTTACGCGGTGGAAAGCTTTAGCGGCGAGCCGAGGTGCCTGGCGTTTGAGCAGATTGTGTGGGAGAGGCCGGAGCGGCTGGTGGATTACGATTTTCTGGACGCGGACGTGGAGTTTGTGAGGAACCTGGCGCGCATGTAGCCCAGCGGCGCCCAGGCGAGGAGACGGGCGTGCCAGGGGCGGACGAGTGGGTGCGTTGGGCCGAGAAGCGCGGCGCCGGCTAATAAGAAAGGAATGCTCGGGATGAGCGGGAGAAGGAAACCGCTCATCCCGAGCAACAGCAGCCCGCAACCGGCTGCCTGTCTCAAGAGTTGGGTGGCGTCTTCCCGCATTTGTCACATATCGGCAAAGCGGAGAAGAATATGAGCGCCACAGGCGGCTTTGGCTGGAAGTATCGCCTACTGATTTGGACGATCGGATGAGTTAAACGGTTGCAAAGGGGCTTCAGGCGAAGGGCGTGCCTTGGGGGACGACCTCGATGATGACGTTGCGCAGGTTGAGGTTAGTATTGCCGAAGACGGTAGTGACGACGAGGCCGAAGCGCCTTTGTTCCCGCGGCTTCTGGGCAGGCTGATGGGTCTGGGTTTCTGCCGGTGGCGGCAGCGGCTGGCGGAAAGGGTCTTGCCGTCCTTGAGCAGGGGTTTGCCGGAGAAATCGTGCTGGATTTGCCCGGTTAAGTCCTTGGGTTTATACCAGGCTTGGCCGGAAAAGCGGATGAGTGGACCGGCGGAATCGGGAAGCTGTTTGGCGGGAAATTGGAGGTATTTTTCCCCAAGGAACATGACAACGCCGTCCCAGAAGATGCCCCAATCATAGGCGACGATGACGGCCCAATGGGCGTGCTCGCCGCCGAATTGGCCCGGGGCGACCACTGTTGGGGCCGGAAACCTTTTTCCGCCGCCGATGGTGTGGATGTCCTGGTCGACGTCGAGGGAGTCGATGGCGCGGTGGTTCGCGTCGATGAGTTTGAAAAGAGTGGCGAGGTAGTCGCTTGATTTCCGAGCGAGGGCCTTGGCGTCGAAGCCGGCCTGTTTCGCTACGGAGACGAGCGAATCTGCGCTGAATCGTTCGCCGAGATAGGTGAGCGGGTCGGTGGTGTTGATCTGCTTGGCCAGTTAGGGTCGTCGTTGGGGAGTTTGGCTGGGCCTTCGACATCGACCTTGCGGGCGCGGGGTGATGGCTTTGTAGGCGCTGGAGTTCAGGATGGTGGGGTCGATTGCAGGCATGGCATTGGTGGAGGCGGGAACCGAACCAGGATATCAGTGGGTGCAGAGGCCGGGGCCGTCGAGGCCGGCGGTGTACATATAGCCGTCGCCGACGTGGAAGAGACCGGGGAAGCGGGTGTCCCAGCCACGGTTAGCCGCGGGGACGTATTCGCGGGCGTTGGCTTCGAGAGTGCCTGCACCAGGGACGTGTGCGGCGATGCCGGCGGAGTGGACGAGGGCGGCGCCGGGGCAGGTGAGGTCCTGGACGCAGCGGAACATGCGGTATTTCTGGGCGGCGGCAGCCAGGAGGAGGGTTTGGGACTGGCCTTTGCATGCTTTGAGGGCGACGCCGGTGTAGCCCATTTGGCGGGCGAGCAGGAGGGCGTCGAGGCCGGTGAGGGATTCGTCGATGACGATGGGGCGGAGTTTGGCGGCGGCGAACATGGTGTTGGCGGGGTGGGCGGCGAGGTCGCGGGCGGTGGGCTGTTCGATGTACTGGACTCGGGAGAAGGCGGACGGGGCGGCCTGGCGGAGGCGGCGTTCGAAATCGAGGAGATAGGCGGCGTTGGGGCAGCGCTCGTTGAAGTCGAGCGAGTAGATCCAGGCGTCGAAGTTGCGGCGGCGCTGGGCGAGGGTGGTGACGCGGTGGATGGCGGCGATGCGGTTGACGTCCCAGGCGAGGTCATCGCCGTTGAGTTTGATTTTGATGGCGGTGACGCCGTTGTAGGGGATCCAGGCTTCGAGGGTTTCCGGGAGGCCGTCGTGGATGGGATGGCGGACGTCGGCGGCGGTGAGGGGGTCCGAGGCGCCGCACGAGTGGTACATGCGGATGCGGGGGATGGCGGCGGAGGCTATGTAGGAATCGAGATACTCGCCGCGGAAGTCGTTGTTCAGGTAGTGGGCGAGGTCGTACTTGACGAAGGCGCGGCCGCAGACTTCGAAGCTGTTGCGGTTGTGGAGGCGGCCGTAGGCGTCGTGGATTGCGGCGTCGATGGGGCTCAAGGTGACGAGGGTGCAGAGTTTGGGGATGGGCTCGGCGAGGCGCATCTCGTGGGATGTAACGGCGGCGGCTTTGAGGTACTCGGGTTCGAGGGTGTGGTTGACGTCCAGGGGGTGGGCGAATTCGCGGAAGCCGCGGGTGACGGCGGCGAGTTTGCCGGCGAGGGTTTTCATGGCGGCGAGAGTGGTGTCGTAGGGGATTTCGGGCGCAGGGAAGGACCAGACGTTGCCGAGGGGCATGGCGGCGAAGCCGGTGGCGGATTTGCCGGTGCGGGAGACGAGGCGGCAGTGGACGTTGAGGAGGGTGACGCGATCGACTTCCCTGCCCCCGAACTTATAGGGCGCGCGGTAGAGGAAGTCCTCGAAGGAAATGGAGACGTCTTCGATGCGGGCATCAGTGGGCGCGGCGCCGAGAAGGAGCGCGGGCGCGAGGAGGAATTCGCCGCGGGTGAGCTTCATCGCAGCTCAGGCGCGGCAGTACTGGGGCTCGGCCGGTGGCTGGTAAGTTACGTCGAGCTGCGGCGTTTCGAGGCGGCGCTCGTTACTTACTTTGGAGGTGAGGCAGGCTTCGAGCATACCGCTTGTAAGTAAGGTCCGGCGGATGGAGTAAGGGGCTTTGCCGGTAGTGTACATCTGTTCGATTTTCGAGACGAGACAGGCCGAGTAAGTTACGTTCGGATTCGGAGTAAGTAAGAACTGGGTGGAAATAACTTTGTCGCCGCGGAGGCGGGCGGCGAAGGTGAAGTCCTCGATGGCGCCGTCGAGCATGAGCATGGTGGCGCGGAGGCCGTCGCGGTATTCGATGGCGTAGGCGGCGGGGTGTTTGACGAGGGATTCGAGGACGCCGGGGGCGGCGAGGTTCTGGGTGCGGCCGTCGGTGACAGTGAGGCCGAGTGGGGTGTCAGAGCGGGAGAGCGCGGAGGTGAGCAGTTCGTTGGACCAGCGGCCTTCGGCGCGGGCCTTCCAGAACGCTTCGCCGCTCAGATACTGAACGGCGCGGACGCCGGTTTCGCCGCCCTTTCGGCGTTCGGTCATGCATTGCATGCCTTCGAGGGCGTGGAAGTCCATCGGATCCGAGCCGCCGCAGCCGACCATCAACGCCTCCTCGATTTCGGCGCCGAGAGGGATGTCGACGTCGGGAAGGCGGAAGGTTACCGGGAGAGACGATCCGCCGAGCATGGGGAAGCCCATCTTCTCCGAGGCATCGACCATGGCGTGCGCTTTGGTGAAGCTATAGGACAGGTGTTTGTCGTTGTAGACGGGGACGACGCGTCCATCCACGCGGAAGACCTTCACGCATTGCTCGAAGAATTCGTAGCGGGGATAGAGGATCTGGCCCTTTTCGTTGCGCGGGTAGTCGCCGTGCTCGCCGACGATCAGGACGGCGTCGCAGGCGAGTTTGGAGCCGCCGCAGCGGAGGGCTTCGGCGATGGTGGGATAGACGTGGAAGCCGAACTCGGCGGCGCGGAGAGCGCTTAAGTCGCCTTCGGGGTGCTGGTCGACGTAGAGCGAGACGACCTTGACAGGAGGCATGTGCCAGCCGCCGTTGTGCGGATAGCCGACGAGAAAGCGATCGCCGATGTGCTGGCCGTGGGAGAGGTAGCGGTAGATGGTGGTGACGATGGCGAGCCGGATGGGTTCGGCGGCGCGGGCGAGCGGCGCGGCGGCCGCGGCAGCGAGAAAGTCACGACGAGTGAGCATGTGGGGTTAGCTTCTCCAGTAGAGCGATTCGGTGGGCGCGGTGTAGGCGACGTTCAGCCACGGCGTCTCGATGCGTTTGCCGCGGAAGAGGCTTTCGCAGCCGGCCGCGGTGAGGCCGGTGGTGAGCAGCGTGCGCTCCACCGGGTAGGCGGCTTTGCCGGAGAGGAACAGCGTTTCCATGTGATGGACGAGGGGGCTGAAGAAATTGGCAAGAGTGGTGCGGCCGTCGGGCATGGGGAGGTACATCTGGACGGAGAGCGGATCGGGCCGGCCGTCGATGGTGGCGGCGAAGTTGAAATCGCGGACGAGGCCGTTCATGAGCATCATGGTGCAGCAGGGTCCGTTGGTGTGCTGGTAGGTGTAGGCGATGGGGTCTTTGACGAGTTCGCGCATTTCGTCGGCTGTGGGGAAACGGTCGTTGAAGCTGGGACGGGCCTGGCCGAGCGTGTGGCTGCGGCAGAGCGCGGCGTTCATGAGCTTGCGCGACCAGACGCCTTCCTCCATGGCGTTCCAGAAGGCTTCGCCGCGGTAGGCCTCGAGCCATTCGACGCCGGTTTCACCGCCCGCGCGGCGCTCGACCATGCACTGGATGGTTTCGAGGCCGTGGAAGTCGTAGCTGTCGATGCCGCCATAGCAGATTGCGACGGCTTCGCGAACCTTTGCGCCGTAGGGCATGTCGATGGAAGGGATGCGCCAGGTGACGGGGAGGCTGGAGCCGGCCTGGAGGGCGAAGCCCATGGAGTGGGCGGTGGAGACCATGCGCTGGGCCCACTCGTAGTTCCAGGAGAGATGCTTGTCGTTGAAGTAGGGGACGGTGCGGCCGCTTGCGCGAAAGACGTTGACGATGCGGTCGAAGTATTGGTAGCGGGGGTATTCGGTTTGGCCGAGTTCGTTCTTTGGGTAATTGCCGTGTTCGCCAACGACGACGATGCCGTCTACGGCGAGTTTGGAACCGCCGAGGGTGATCGCATCTTCGACGGTCGGGTAGAGCTTGAGAGTAGGATGGCGGAGGAGGCGTTCGCGGCTGACATCGTGCGGGCCGACCTGATCGACGTAGAGAGCGATCAGGTCCATGGGCGGCATGTGGTAGGTGCCGTCCCAGCCGTAGCCGTCGAGAAAACGGTCGACGATGTGCTGGGCGTGGTAGAGCTTTTGATAGACGTTGACGACGGCTGCGAGGCGGGGTCTGCGGTCAGGTTGAGGCATTTCGTAGGATCGGCGGAAGAGTCCGCGAAGCGCCATTATAATGCGGAGCAGAGATGAGAGTTTTCCTCAGTGTGATTTCGGCCGTTGCGCTGGCGGCGGCGGTGAGCGCGCAGACCTCGGATGAACAGCGCGCTTCAGCCATTCACAAGCGGGCTTTGGTGTTCGATGGACACATTCATGCGATCGACCGCGAGTTTTACCACGGCGGCGATATCGGCGTGCGCAAGAGCGACGGGCAGTTCGATTTGCCGAGAGCGTTCGAGGGCGGGCTGGGCGCGATGTTTTTTTCGATCTTCGTGACCGAGGATTATTATCCGGGGCATTGGGAAGCGAAGCAGGCGCTGCGGATGCTCGAGTGCGCGAGAGAACAGATTGCGAACAACGCGTCGAAGATCGAAATTGCGTACAACGCGGCCGATGTGGAGCGGATTCACCGGGCCGGAAAGATCGCGGCGGTGCTGGACATTGAGGGGAGCTTCGATCGGGATGGGGATCTCAGGGTGATCCGGCAGTTTTACCGGCTTGGGCTACGGTCGATGATGCTGTCGGCGCATAACTGGCCGAATCATTACGCGGACTCGTGCTGTTCGCCGCCGGAGTCGCACGGGCTAAGCCCGCACGGGCGCGACGTGATCCGTGAGCTGAACCGGTTGGGGATGGTGATCGATGTGTCGCATGCCTCCGACGATGCGATTTCGCAGGCAATCGATGTGAGCACGGAACCGCTGGTGGCCACGCACAACGGGATGCGGGCGCTGAACGACATTCCGCGCAACATGCCGGACTGGCTGATGAAGAAGCTGGCGGCGCATGGGGGCGTGATCGGGTTTCAGATCGGCAACGAGTTTCACAACCGGAAGGAGTTCGAGTACCGGACGGCGCATGAGGGGAAGGCGTTCTGGGACACGCAGCGGGCGCATAATTTGACGGCAATGCCGATTGCGCAGATCGACGCGCTTGTGGCGCCGCAGTTTCCGATGCCGGGCTATCCGGTTCCGGACGATTTGCGGATGACGGCAGACCAGTGGGTGGGAGTAGTGGACCGGGCGATTCAGATTGTCGGCGAGGATCATGTTTCGCTGGGGAGCGATTTTGACGGCGGGCCGACTTTGCCGCGCGGGATGCGGGACATCCGGGACTTACCGATGATAACGGAAGCGATGGTGCGGCGGGGTTACAGCGAGGAGCGGATCGATAAGTTTCTGGGCGGGAACTTACTGCGAGTGTTTGGGGAAGTGACGCGGGGGAAGTAGGCGGGCGAACCGCTTAGCGAACGTGTTGAATTTCGAAGCGTTTCCATATCCCCGGTACAAGGACGCGAGGAGGCTCAACGACATCCCGCCTTTCAAAGCCCGACCTGGTGATATTTACGAGTGGTCCGGCCCTCCCGTCTTGTAACTTGCGTCGATGCGAATAACACGCGGAAATTAACTGAGCGCCGGAGCGGGGCCTACTGAGACCGGGTGCGAGCCAAGCGAGTACGTCTGGGTAACGGCGCACGCGCGGGAGTTAGGGGCGGCGGGTGGCGAGGGCCTGGTCGAGGGCGGAGTCGAGGTGGTAGATGTCGTTGAAGAAGTGGACCTCGCCGGATTCGAGGACGATGGCGGTGCCGTAGACGATTAAGACCGGGATGGGGCGGGCGAGTTTGACTTCGAGGGGGGTGTCGCGGTTCATGGCTTCGGCGATGCGTTCGGGGGTCCATTCGGGTTGATGGCGGAGGACCCAGCGGGCGAGTTCGGCGGGTTTTTCGACGCGGATGCAGCCGTGGCTGAAGTCGCGGCGGGTTTTGGCGAATAGCTCGGTGGCGGGCGTTCCGTGCAAGTAGACGTCGTGCTCGTTGGGGAAGACGAATTTGACGCCGTCGAGAGCGTTGTCGGGGCCGGGGAGCTGGCGGACGAGAGTGGGTCCGCGGTGGTGGGTGACGTAGTGATTCTTGACGAAGTAAGAGGGGTCCTTGGCGAGCTTGGGGAAGAGTTCCTTGTAGGCGATGGAATCGGGGACTTCCCAATAGGGGCGGAAGATGAGGTGGGTCATTTCGCGGGCGAAGACGGGGGTGCGGTGGCCGTAGGCTTTGCCGACGACGACTTTCATGCGGAGGCCGACCTGGTAGTCGTCGCCGACGGCGCGGAGGAAGAACTCGGGGATGTTGACGACGATGGGAGGGGCGGTGAAGGTGCGCGGGGCCCAGCGCCAGCGCTCGAGGGCGAGTTCTATCTGGCGGAGGCGGGAGCTCATGGGGACGTTCATGGCGGCGATGGTTTCGCGGCCGATGATGCCGTCGGGAGCGAGGCCGTGGCGGGTCTGGAAGCGGGTGACGGCGGAGACGAGGGGTTCGGCGTAAGTGGGCGCGTTGGTTTCGCGGCCGTTGGCGAGGTCGCCGAGGGAGCGGAGTAAATCCGCGACGCGGTTGAGGGCGGGCCAGGAGTCGCCGGGTTTGACGGATTTGCGGGGTGTTGGGAGCTGGGCGCCGGCTTTGGGGAGGGTGGCGGCGAGGCGCTGGTATTCGGCGAAGGCTCGTTCGGTGCGGCGGTAGCCGAAGTAAGGCGGCTCGAGGCTGGAGAGGGCGGCGGCGGCGTTGAGGGAGTGAACGAGGTTGGCGGCGATCCAGTCGGCGAGGAAGAAGCGGGGATGAGGGCGCTGGAGGCCGGCGCGTTCGGCTTGGTCGGGGGCGCGGCCGTATTCGAGGTTGGACGAGTAGCGGAGGAGGCAGATGGTGAGCGCAAGGTCGAAATCGGCGAGGGCGGCGGGTTGGCCGGAGGCGAGGGATTGGAGGCGGGCGGGCCAGGCGGTTGCGTCGTAGTCGGGCTCGTCGAGGCCTTTGGAGCGAGCGCGTTCGAGGACCGCGATGAGGGCCTGTGCTTCCGGGGTGGGGCGGCCGGCGTCGAGCCAGGCGGGGGCGTAGTTGCGGGCTTCGTAGAAGTGGCGGACGGAGGCGCTGTAGCGGGAGAAGTTGGGCCGCTGGAGGGACCGAAGCGCAGATTGGGCGGCAAGGGAGCGGAGTTGGGGCGTGGGCGGGGCGGGTGCGGATTGGGCGGCGAAAAGCAGGATCGCCAGCACGGGCGTCATCGCGCACCTCCCTGCCATTGCGAAGAGCACGCGAAGGGCCACGCCAACTCGTTTCAGGAGAGATACGCTTAAGGAATGGAATTTCCCCGTCTACTGCCCGTCCGGCAACTTTTCCCGAGCCTGCGCCTGGCCGATGTGCGCGAAGAAACGCTGAAGCAGCTTGCGGCATCGAATTTTGCCGCGAAGCTGAAGCCTGGCGCGCGGGTGGCGATCGGGGTGGGCAGCCGAGGCATCAGCAACATTGCGGCGATTGCGGGGGCGGCGGTGGCGTTCTGGAACTCGCGCGGGTTCCAGCCGTTTCTGTTTCCTGCGATGGGGAGCCACGGGGCGGCGACGGCGGAAGGCCAGGCCGACGTGCTGGCGCACTACGGCATCGATGAGAAGAACATGGGCTGTCCTATCTTGAGTTCGCTCGAAGTGGAGAGCCTGGGGAAGACGCCGGAAGGGATCGAGGTTTTCTTCGACCGGAACGCATATAACGCGGATGCGGTGATGCTGCTGAACCGGGTGAAGTGGCACACAGACTTTGCGGGGAAGCTCGAGAGCGGGCTGGCGAAGATGATGGCGATCGGGCTGGGGAAGTTCGCCGGAGCGCAGAGGTATCACACGTTCGCTTATCGTCTGGGGCTGGAGAAGGTGATCCGGAGCGCGGCGGCGAAGGTGCTGGCGACGGGGAAAGTGGTCGGCGGGTTGGCGATCTTGGAAGATGCGCATCATGATACGGCGAAGATCGAGCCGGTTCCGGCGGAGGGGTTGATTCAGCGGGAAGAGGAGTTACTGGAACTTGCTAAGAGCTGGATGGGGCGGGTGCCGATGCCGCTGGATATTCTGATCATCGACGAGATGGGGAAGAACATCAGCGGCGCGGGGATGGATACGAAGGTGATCAACCGGAGCGTGAATGGGGAGGCGAATATCTGGGACACGGCGCCGCGGATTGAGCGGATTTTTGTGCGGTCGCTGACGAGTTTGAGTTACGGGAACGCGGTGGGGATCGGGATGGCGGATGTGATACACGACCGGTTGTATCGCGTGATCGACTGGCATCCGACGCTGATTAATTCGCTGACGGCGTCGACGCCGCCGAATGTGCGGACGCCGATACATTTTTCGACCGACCGGGAGTGTCTGGAGCGGATTGCGCCGACGGTGGGGCGGATGGATGTGACCGAGGTGCGGATTGGTTGGATCAGGAACACGCTGGAGCTGGCGAGTTTGCGGTTGAGCGAGAACCTGCGGGAGGAGATTGAGCGGAATTCGTTACTGGCGGTGAGTGGGGAGGCGGTTCCGTTGGTGTTTGACGAGGAGGGGAATTTGCCGGGGTTAGGGGTTCCGGCGATGCAGCATGCGTGAGGAAGGAAGAGGGCGGAGCGGGAGAGGCGCCTCCGACTGCGCCGCTTTCGTGTCCGCCCGTTCGTGTTGGCGGGGGTTAGCCGCCGGCCACGGTCAGCAGGCTGGTGACCTTGCTGAAGATGGTGCTGATGCTTGTGGAGACGGGCGGGATCATTGCTCCCGCGGCTACGGCCACGAAGCCAGCCATTAGTGCGTATTCAATGAGGTCCTGGCCTTGTTCGGCCCGCCAGATGCGGGCTGTAAGCAGGGACCGCAATAGATGCTTCATGATTCCTCCTTGCTCGCATCGTGAGGTTCGCCGGGGCGCGTGAGGGCGTCCGGCGGTTCCGCTGGATCGGGGGCGGGACGGCTGTCCCGCCACGGGAATCCGTACGGGTATCAACCACCCGCGGCGGTAAGAAGGCTCTGGACTTTGCTGAAGATGGTGCTGATGCTGGTGGAGACCTGCGGCATCACTGCCGCTGCCGCCACCGCCACGAAGCCAGCCATCAGGGCATACTCGATCAGGTCCTGGCCTTTTTCCTCGCGCCAGAACTTCGCCTGCCAAATCAGCTTGTGAATTCGCTTCATTCTTGGTTCTCCTCTCTCCTGGACTGATTGCGTCCCATTACGCCTTATCGGCGGCCGGTACGCTTCCAACAGCTTTCGCGGTTGGTGGGCTGAGTTAAATGTAACCGGGATCGGAGAAGCGGCCAATCGGAGTTAACTCCGAATCGGGCGTCGGGAAATCCACTTACTACCGGTGGAAAAAGAAGATATTCCCAAGTTCGATGACGAGGATGGCGACGACGAGGAATTCGAGGACGAAGGCGCGGGCCTGGTGGAAGCTGTTGGTCATGAAGTCGTAGAGCTCGCCGGCGGTCCGGAGTTTTTCTTCGACGAGGCGGCGGTAGTCGCCGACGCCGACGCGTTCGGAGGCCATGCGGTAGGCCCGGGCGTAGTACATGTCGCTCAAGAACTTGATGGCGTTGTCGGCGCGTTCGGCGAGTTCGCGGACGTCGAGGCGGATGCGGTTGAGGCGTTCGGCTTCGGCGCCGAGGCGCCAGCGGCCGAGGAAGCCGCCGCCGCGTTCGAGTTTGTCGTAGACCTGGGCGAGGACGCGGGTGAGTAACTCGTCGTAGTGGCGGAATTCAAGTAACTGGGTGTTGGCGTATTCGAGTAACTGGCGGGCGGGGCTCGCGGCCTCGGGGGTGTCGTAGAGAAACGCTCCGGACCAGCCGGCGACGATTAAGTCGTTGGGATAGTAAGACAGGCTGGCGCGGAGGACTTCGTTGCGTTCCGATTCCGAGAGCGGGGCGGTTTCGCCGCGGACGATGCGGGCGATGTCGGAAGAGTGGGCGGCGAGCAGCGCGGCGGCAGAAAGGGGTTGGCCGGTCTCGTCGAGGGCGTGGGCGATGTGGACGGCGTAGTAATCTTCGCTGAGCCATTGGTGGGCCGGTTGTTCGATGGCGTCGGCGGCGCGGGCGACGGCTTCGCGGGCGAAGGCTTCGGCGCGGGCTTCGAGATCGGAAGTAGCGGTCCAGCGGGCGGCGAGTTGGACCAGGGATTCCCAATCGGTCTCAAAGGGAAGTTCGACCTCCACGCTTAGGACGCCGAAGTCGAAGTATTTGAGGCGGGCGGAGGCGCCGGGTCCGGCGTTGAGGCGTTCGGGCGGGATGGGCTCGACGACGGGAGGGCGTTCGAAGCGGACGTATTCGGGGGTGGGGTGGCGGAAACTGGGTTCGCGCGGGGGCGGTTCGAGGCGGAGGAGTTGGCGGAGTTTGTCGAGGTGGATTTCCTCGGCGACATCGTAGAGGAAGAGGACCCAGAGCGAACCGCGGAGGGGTGCGGAGTCTGGGCGCGTCGCCATGGCTGCCTGACTACAGTGTAGGCTGGATGGGGTTTGACGATGCGCTAGCCGGCCTGGGGCTGCTCCGGAGCGCGGCGGATCCATTGATAGGCGGCCACCGAATTTTTCCAGAAGTATTTTTCGGCTGCGGCGCGGGTTTTTCCGGCGAAATACTGCTGCATAACCGAGACAATTGCGGGAAGGTTGTTGACCGCCGAGCCGTTCGGCCAATCGCTGCCAAACAATAAACGGTCTTCGCCGAAGGTATCGAATAAATAATCGAGCGTGGGCTTGTAGGCGTTCAGGTCCGTGACGGCTTTGCCCTTGTCGATTTTTATCACTTCCGACACCTTGACGTAGATCTCGTTCCGGGCTGCGAGTTCGCGGAAGGTGGGTTCGATGGCCTCGCGCCCGGCGGCATCGAGTTGCCCGAGCAGGGCGGGCACGTGATCGAGGACGATCCGCAAGCCGGGAACGCGGTCCGAGATGCGGAGGACGGCTTCCATCAGTTCCGGGCGCGGGTTGGCGGTGTCGAGGACGAGGCCGGCCTGCTGGAGAAGTTTGAGCCCATATACAAATGTTGGGTTTTGGGACTGGGCGCCGATGTCGTAGCCCCAGAGGTTGCCGTAGCGGATGCCGAGGAAGAGTTTGTTTCTGTGATAGCGGTCCAGATACTCGGCGAACTCCGGCTTTTCCGGATGCAGGTTGCCGACGGCGCCCACCATGATCGGGGCGTTCTGCTCGATTTCGAGAACCCACAGGTTGTCCTCGATCCATGGACTGGCTTCGATCTCGATGGCTCCGGCGATGCCCAAAGGCTGGGCTAGGGCGCGGTAGCGGGCGGGAAGAGCGGGTTCGGTGTTGCCCGGCGCGGCGGTGTAGGGAGCGCCTTGCGGGCGGGTCTGATCGAAGAGGTGGATGTGAGTGTCGATGATGGGAATCGGCGGATTCTGTGCTTCTCCCAGGGCCGAGGCAGCGGAGGCGAGAAGCCAGTTCCTTCGGGTGAGGTGCGTTCCGGTTGCGGGCCGCATGGTGAATTCCATGTTACTCGGCGCGGAGGATATCGGCGACGTGGAGGCGGGCGAGCGGACGCGTGGCGGACCAGATGCTTGCGGCGGCGACGGTGGCCAGCAGCGCGGCGGTGAGGAGGTAGGCGGATGCCCCAAGGGGTTCGACGCCTTCGAACAGGTTGGCGAGCAGGCGGCCCGCGGCGAGGGCGATGGTTGTGCCGCAGAGCAGGCCGGCGAGGACGGCGATCATGCTTTCGCGCAGCAGGAGAGTGCGGGCGCCGAGCGACGTTGCGCCGAGGGCGAGACGGACTCCCATTTCGCGGGTTCGCTGGGCGACCGCGTAGGACACCATGCCGTAGACACCGATCAAAGAGAGCAGAAGGCTGAAGGCGGCGAACAGGAGTGACACGGCGCGAAAGAGGCGCGGGCGCGCGAAGGCCTGGTCGAGGCGGTTCCGCATGGTTTCGGCGCTGAAGACGGGGACGGTGGGGTCGAGGGCGCGGATGGTGTTGCGAATGACGGGGACGTAGTTCTCGGGGCGGCCGTTGACGCGGACGATGAAGGTGGATGTGAAGCTGCCGGGGTTGCGCGGGGGGACGAAGACTTGCGGCGCGCCGCGGTCGGATTCGCCGACGAACCATTCGGTGAGGAAGTCGATGGATTTTACGACGCCGACGATTTTCCAGGGCGTTTCGTTACCGATGGTTACCAGATGGCCGAGCACGTCGGAAGTTCCGGCGATCTGGCGCACGAACTCGTCGCTGACGACGGCGACGGAGGCGTTGGAGCGGATATCGGCGTCGGTGAAGTCGCGGCCGGCCACTAAGTGGGCGCCCATGGTGGCGAAGTAATCGGAGAAGACGGGGAGGAAGTCGGAGTTATGGTTGGGGCGGCGGCCGTCAAAGCGGAAGGGGCAGCCCATGAAGCCGGTGGGGCTTAAGGGGAGGAAGTCGGTGGCGGTGGCGGAGCGGACGCCGGGTAGCGAGCGGAGGCGGGCGAGCACCTGTTCGAAGTAGGCGAGTTGATTGCCTTTCATGTCCTCGCGCGTGCCTTGGATGGAGACGCTGACGGTGATGGGAGATTGGGTGTCGAAGCCGCGATCGGCGTGCATGAGGCGGGCGAAGCCGCGGCTGACGGAAACGGAGCCGGCGAGCAGGACGACGGTGAGGGTGACCTGGAGGGCGATGAGAGCTTCGCGGATGCGATTGGAATGGCGGAAGCCGGCGGCGCCGCGGGCCGGGAACATGTGCGAGTAGCCGGCGGCGAGGCTGGGGAGGACGCCGAAGAGCGCGGCGCTGAGGACGGCGAGGGCGACGGCGAAGGAGAGGACGCGGAGGTCGAGGATGGTGTAGGTCTGGCCGGCGAGGGGTCCGGGTTCCCACTGCGGGGCCATTTCGGCGATCCAGACGGCGACGGCGATGCCGAGGAGGCCGGAAACGGATGCGAGGAGGAGGCACTCGGTGAGGATTTGTTGGATGAGGCGGGCGCGGGTGGCGCCGAGGGCGGAGCGGATGGCGAGTTCGGGGGCGCGTCCGGTGGTGCGGGCGAGGAGGATGTTGGCGACATTGGCGCAGGCGATCAAGAGGGTGAGGCCGACGGCGAGGAGGAGGAGAAGGGACGCTTTGCGGGCGGGGCCGGCGAGTTGGTCGCGGAGGGGAACGAGGCGGGAATGGTGGGGATCGGCGGGGTTGAATCGAATCGGCCAGAGGCGGGGCGCTTCGATGGAGAATGCGGCGCGGGCTTGCGACCAGGACACGCCGTCCTTGAGGCGGGCGATGGTTCTCCAGCCGTTGTTGCCGCGGGTGAAGGCGGCGGTTTTCCAGAGGGCGGTGTGATTGGGGAAGTCGAAATCGGGAGGGGCGATGCCGATGATGGTGACGGTCTGGCCGTTGACGCGAAGGGCGGAGCCGAGGACGCGGCCGTTTCCGGCGAAGAGTTCCTGCCAGAGGCCGTAGCCGAGAACGGCGGCGTCATGATCGGTGCGGGAGAAGGTTCGGCCGAGGTAGGGGTGGGTGCCGAGGAGGGAGAAGAAGTTGGCGGAAGTTTGGGCGACGTGGGCGCGGGCCATGCGGTCCTGGCCGATGTTGAAATCGCCGTCTTCGTAGAGGGCGGCGCCGGCGAAGTAGGAGGAGTGGGTGCGCCAGGCGTCGAATTGGGAGGAGGTGTCGTGGGGTGGCTGGAAGAATTCGAGGGCGGCGAGGCGACCGGCGTTGTGGAAGGGGAGCGAGCGGAAGAGAAGCGCGTTGACGACGCTGAAGATGCCGGTATTGGCTCCGATGGCGAGCGAGAGGGCGGCGATCATGAAGGCGACGGGGAGAGGATGGGCGCGCCAGAGGCGGAGGGCGTGACGGGTGTCCTGGGCGGCTTCGGCTGCGAGTTGGACCGGGAGAGAGCGTGCGAAGTCAACGAGCAGGTGAAACCAGAGGGATGCGACGGCGAGGCGGCTGTGCGTGGAGGCGAGTTCGGCGCGGTATTCCTGCTCCATGAGTTCGGCGTATTCTTCACGAAAGGCCGCCGGGTAGAGGTTCAGCAGCGCGCGGTAGAGCTTTACCGAGAACGGAGCGTCAGGCACGCCGGGGCACTCCGAATGTGGCCGAGGCGAGGTCGGCCAGTTCTCTCAGGCGCATGGTTTCGGCGCGGGCGGCTTTGCGGCCGGCGGGAGTGATGCGGTAATAGCGGCGGCGCTGGTCGTCCAGATGGGGATCGGGGCGATCGCCCGATTCCTGGATGAGGCCAAGCTCCAGCATCTTGTTGATGGCTCCGTAGAGGACGCCGGGGCCGGCGCTGAGCTTGCCTCCGGTGCGTTGGGCGATTTCGCGTTTCAGGGCGTAGCCGTGGCGGTCGCCTTCGGCCAGCGACAGGAGGATGTGGAAGAGCACGGGCGGAAGGGGCATTGGAACGTCTTTGGACATACTCGTACGGAATCAGAATAGTAGGTCTGATTTAGAGTAGCCGAGGCCGGCCGGGGCGTCAATGGGAATTTGATTACCAGTGGGCGGGAAGGGGTTGGCGGGGGGTGAGGCGTGGGGATTTGGAGAGGAGGAAGAGGCGGCCGGGGGCGGCGGGTTGGGTTGCGTGGCCGGGGTCGGAGGTGGGGGCGAGGGCGGCGGGGGCGTCGAAGTCGAGTTCGGGGTGGGCGAGGATGAAGGCGGTGGCTTCGGCGGGGGAGTCGGCGAGGATGGCGGTGGCGAGGGGGGCGTTGTTGCCGAGGCCCCAGGAGCGGAGGCGGCGGGTGTAGAGGGCGCGGTCGAGGTGGTTGAACTGGGTGGTGGTGACGGTGATGCCGAGGTAGACGTAGTGGGGATCGTAGCGGGCGACGGTGCCGGTGGGATCTAAGAAGAGATAGCGGGGGTTGAGGCCGGGGAGGGTGGCCGAGTAGAACTCGTCGGCGGGATCGGCGATGACGAGGCCGTTGGCGCGGCCGGTGGCGTAGTAGGCTCGCAAGGGCGCGGCTTCGGGGATGGGGGTGGATGCTCCGAAGGAGAGTCCCCAGAGGGCGGAGGGGAAGAAGGCTTTGAGGATCAAGGCGGCGGCGAGGAAGGCGGGGAGCGCGGCGCGGGTGCGGGGGAGGAGTTGGATGGATCCGGCGCCGGTGAGGGCAAGGGGTGGGATGGCCATGAGAGCGTAGGGGAGGTTGCGGTAGTGGAAGGCGGCGAGGGAGGAGAGGACGGTGAGGAGCCAGGAGGCGAGGAGCAAGGAGGCGGGATGGCGTTGACGGAGGCTTCGGGCGAGCGGGATGAGGCCGGCGAGGGCGCAGAGGGCGAGGACGGGATCGCTCGCAAAGAGGCGTTCGCCGTAGAAGAGCAGTGCGGGCTGGGAGGAGCCGGCGGGGGGATTGACTCCGAAGTTGAGGAGTTGGACCTGGATGTAGTCGGCGTAGAACCAGGAGGGGTGGACGGCGAATTGGTAGAGGTGCCAGGGGGCGGCGGCGGCGAGGGCGAGGACGAGGGAGGTGAGCAGGCGTGTGGGGCGCGGGCGGTCCGGCGGGCGGGCCGCGAGGGAGTAGAGGACGGCGGCGGCGAAGGGCAGCAAGCCGGCGATGTTTTTGACCATGATGCCGGCGGCGATGGCGGCGGCGAAGGAGAGGAACGGGGCGCGGCGTTCGAGGCGGGGGTCGCGGGCGAGGCAGAAGAGGGCGGCGGTGAAGCAGAAGACGAGGGGCATGTCGGTATAGCAGAGGCGGGCGAAGGTGTGCCAGAGGGGATCGGCGAGGAGGAGAAGCAGCGCGGCGAGGGCGGCGAGGGGTTCGGGGTTGAAGGCGAAGACGAGGGTGGAGGCGGCGATGGCGGCCAGGAGCGCGGGCAGGCGGAGCGAGGCGAGGGACCAGCCGAAGGCGCGGAGGGAGGCGGCGGAGAGCCAGACGAGGAGGGGCGGCTTATAGAGGAGGAAGCGGCCCATGACGCGGGGGGTGAGCCAGTGGCCCTGCTGGGCGAGGTCGAGGGCGGAGTTGGCGTAGGTGGTTTCGTCCTGGGCGCGGATGTGGGAGACAGGGTCGGCGAAGGGGCTCGAGATGCCGGCGCGTTCGAGGCCAGGGGTGAGGAGGGCGGCGGCGGCGAGGGCGGCGAGGGCCAGGCGCGCCGGGGTTGCGGTCATTCGCCGAGGAGTTTGAGGGCCTTGGAGAGGCTGACGAACATGCGGTTGAAGGACGCGGTGAGGGCGGCGACTTCATCGCGGCCTTTGACGGGGAGTTCGGGGAGGTCGACTTGGCCTTTGCTGACGCGGTCGGCCATGGAGGCGAGTTTGCCGATGGGGCGGATGACGATGAGGACGAGGGCGGCGTCGATGACGAGCATGGTGATGAGGAAGATGGCGGCGAGGTAGCCGATTAAGGAGTGGAAGGCGCGGTCGGCGATGGCGATGGGGACGGACATGGGGACGGCGACGATCTGGGCGCCGACGATTTCGTTGAGTTTCCAACCGAAGCCGTTGGCGGAGCCGTAGGTGGCGAGGACGGATTTGGGGGCGTGATCGGGGGTGCTGTGGCATTCCAGGCAGGCGGGGGCGCTGACGGCGATGGGGTGGCTCAAGTAGAGGGAGCGGCCTGTCGGGGTGTCGCGTTCGCCCCTGAGTTCGGCTTTGCCGGGGTTATTGCGGAAGTAGTGGATGATGTCGGCTTCCCAGTCTTCGGCGCGGTCGCCGAGGTTGGTGGGGTTGAGGGTGGCTTCGCGGTAAGTGTAGGCGGGATATTTTTTGCGGAGGAAGTCGAAGGTGGTGGTGGCGGCGTAGGCGGGGACGGTTTGTGGGAGGAAGCGCTCGCTGTGGGTGAGGCGGTATTCGAGCAGAGGCTTGACCTGTTCGGTGGTGTAGGAGCGCATGGCGCGGGCGGCTTCCATCATGAGCTCGGCCTGCTGGATGACCTGGGTGCGGGCGTTTTCGCGGAGGAACCGGTAGGCGCCCCAGCCGACGAGCGCGAGGCCGGAGCCGAAGAAGAGGAGGAAGATGAGGTTGAACTTTACCAGCAGCTTCATGGGCGCTTATGAATGATAGCAGCGTGGGGAGTGAGAAAAATTTGTCATAGGGGGTGGTGGGAGTTCTTGAAGACGACAAAGAGATGCATGGGGCGGGTGGGCCAGGGGAGGAAATCGAACTTGAGGTAAAAGCGGCGGGCGTCGTCGGCGCGGGCGAGGGTGCTTTCGAGGACGAATTGGCTGGCCGAGCGATGCGAGGCGTCTGCCGCGGCTTGCAGGGCGCGTCTGGCGTTGCGGGTGACGCGGAGGAGGAGCTTTTCGGTGCGTGCGGTGCGGAGGGGCATGGGTTGTTTGTTTCGCTTTTCGGCTGTCGGGCCTGCCCGGCAATATCAAGACCGAGGCGGGCGCTTGTGAGCGGGGGCACTGGCGTAACTTGATAAGCAGCGGAACTTCTGCGTGTAATTACTCCTACAGTAACTCGTTTGTAGTATTCGTTTCGCGTCGGAGGAAGTACTATATTTCAAAACTGTACCTTGACAGATTTTGCTTTCGCGAATACTCTCGCCCCATGCGCGTCTGCTTCCCGCGGAGTTTCCTGGCATCTTTCGTTTTTTGTGGCTTACTTACGTTTGCGATTCCGTCCTTTCTGTTTGCGCAGCGGCGGGTGGACGGGAATAACATGTACCACCGGGTTTGGGTGGTGGTTCCGATGGTGGGGTCGGGGACGCTGGCCGATCCGTACCGGCCGAAGCATGTGCCGGCCGCGCCCGCGGCGGCGGGCGACCGGAGCGGGATTCTGGGGTTTGCGTCCACGCCGACCGACGATGGCATGCATGCAATTGTGCTTTTCGTGGCGGCGAACCGGGCGGCTTTGAACGAAATTCTGCGGGACACGTCGCCGGGGGTGGTGGCGTTTGCGGCGGGCAAGTTGGGCGGGGCGGCGATTGAAGCGGCGCTGGCCAAGTATAAGGCGAACTTTCATCTGCAGGATCTGCGGGTGGTGGTGCCGTGAAGGTCGCGGGGGCGGTGTTGGCGCTGATGGCGCTTGGGGCGGCGCCGGGCTGGGCGCAGTTGGGCGGATGGGTGGACACGTGGGGTTGTTCGACGCTGGGCGGCTGGGCGTGGAATTCCGCGGAGCCGGATACGCCGATCACGGTGGATCTGTATGGGGACGGGGTTTACATCGAGACGGTGACGGCGGGTAACTTCCGTCAGGATCTGGTGAATGCGGGCATTGGGAACGGGGTGCATGGATTTCAGATCAGCACGCCG
>DAIDIH010000269.1 GCA_027459465.1 Bryobacterales bacterium
TTCACCGCTTTGGCCACCCGGAACTTGACCACCTTCTTCGCCGGGATCTTGATCGCCGCGCCGGTCGCTGGATTCCGGCCCATGCGCGCCTTGCGCTCCACGCGCACCAGGCGGCCAATGCCGGGGATCACGAACATCCCGGTCTTCTTGGTTTCGCGAACGGCCATATCCGCGAACGCGGTCACAAAGTGCTTCGCCACTTTGGTGGTGACACCCGTCGTCTCCGACAGTTCCTTCACGACTTGCGACTGGGTCATCTTGGTTGCAGCTGCCATGTTGCTCTCCTTGGTCCTGACTTGAGTAACGCGCCGGCGATTCGCAACGATTGCGAGTCCGAGCGCCCACTCGAGGCGATCCTAAAACAAAATCACCCCGTTGTGTTTTGCTACTAAATCATACCGGCGAACTTCTCCTGTTGTAAAGAGCCTGGAGGCAGAAAACCGCGATTTTTCGGGCAGAATTTGCAGAAAGTTGCGTGAAACCCGCACCAGACGGCCTTTTCGGGGCCAGAGGCGGGGAAAAACCGGCTTGCCGTCGCCTTCGGACAGACGCGGGCACGCCCCTCGGAAGGGCGCCTTCAGGCGGTTTTCGCGCGTGCCGCCAGGGCGGCCGGCTCAGCCGCGACCGGCTTCGCGGAGCCTCCCGCGGCCTGGGGTTCTGGCCCAAAGCCGAGCTTCTGGCGCAGGTCGCCCTCAAGGAGCGATGCGGTATCGGCGTGCTCGATCAGATAGGTCCGCGCGTTCTCGCGCCCCTGCCCGATCCGCTCGCCGCGAAAGCTGAACCAGTTCCCGCTCTTTTCCACGACGCCCTGCGCTACCCCGCAGTCGAGCAGGTCGCTCTCGCGCGAGAACCCGTGCCCGAACAGCATGTCCACCTCGGCTTCGCGGAACGGGGAGGCCACTTTGTTCTTCACCACCTTTACCTTCGTGCGGTTCCCGATCACCGTTTCCCCGTCCTTGATCGCCGCGCCGCGCCGCACGTCGGCGCGCACCGAGGCGTAGAACTTCAACGCCCGCCCACCGGTCGTCGTTTCCGGATTGCCGAACATCACGCCGATCTTTTCGCGGATCTGGTTAATGAAGATCAGCAGCGAGTTGGTCCGCCCCACCGCCCCGGTCAACTTCCGAAGCGCCTGCGACATCAGCCGCGCGTGCAGACCCATGTGGCTGTCGCCCATCTCCCCCTCCAGTTCCGCCTTCGGAACCAGCGCCGCCACGGAGTCCACTACCAGGACATCGATAACTGCACTGCCGATCAGAGCGCCCGCAATCTCCAGCGCCTGTTCGCCGCAGTCCGGCTGCGACACGATGAGATTGTCGACGTCCACGCCAAGGTTCCGCGCATAGGCCGGGTCGAGCGCATGCTCGGCGTCCACGAACGCCGCCGTCCCGCCGGCCTTCTGCGCCTCCGCGATCACCTGCAGCGCCAGCGTCGTCTTGCCCGAAGACTCCGGGCCAAAAATCTCTACCACTCGTCCTCGCGGGAATCCACCCACGCCCAACGCGGCGTCAACCGAAATCGAGCCGGTTGAAATCACCGTGACAGGAAGCAGATTCCGCGACCCAAGACGCAGCACCGCGCCCGGCCCGAACTGCTTGTCCATCTGGCACAGCGCAAGCGCGATGGCGCGCTGGTGCGCCTCGCGATCCGTGGGCCGGAAAATTCCGTCGCCTACGTTCTTTTGAGTGGGGTTCACGCCTTCATAGTGCAAGCGGTCACACTGAATCTCCGCGAAACCATACCCCGTTTCAAAGCGGCACCCCGTCGCAGCGCCCATTCTTCGGCCTACGCCGCTGTGCTGCGTCGCGGAGTATCATCAAACCATCCGGCGGCCGAGGATCGCTGCACGCCGGCTCTCGAAGGGAGGGCGCGCTAAGCCCATGAAACTACGGGTCAACGGCAAAGATGTTTCCGCGCAAGATCCGGATCAGAGCGTGTTGGAATTCCTCCGCGACGATCTCGGACTAACTGGAACCAAGTATGGCTGCGGCGAAGGCCAGTGCGGCGCATGTACGGTTCTCCTGGATCGCTCGGCCCTCCGCTCCTGCATCACGCCCCTCAGCGCCGTCGCGGACCGCGAGATAACCACCATCGAGGGCCTGGAAACCGATGGGAAGCTCCATCCCGTCCAGCAGGCGTTTCTCGACGCGGGCGCGATGCAGTGCGGCTACTGCACCGCGGGCATGATCCTCAGTTGCGTTTCGCTCCTCGATCACCATCCGCACCCCGACGAAGAGGAGGCGCGCCGCGCGCTGAATGGCAATATCTGCCGGTGCGGCGCCTACCCGCGGATCCTGCAGGCGCTCCGCTCCGCCTCGACGGGAGGTCGTCATGCCTGAACGCGAGCGATACGAACTGCTCGAAAAGCCCGCCTACCATTTCGAGACCGGGCGCAGGGATGTCCTGAAACTCTTTGCCGGCGGCGGTCTCCTCGTCCTGATCCCGCATTCGGCCGCCGCGCAGGAGTCCGGCCGGGCCCGCCGCGCATGGAGGGGCGAACCGCTCCCGGACGCCGTGGAAGCGTGGCTGCACATCGGCCCCGATGGCCACGTCACCGCGTTCACCGGCAAAGTCGAGGTCGGCCAGAACAGCCGCACAGCGCTCACGCAGGCGGTCGCCGAGGAACTGCGCGTGGCTCCCGGCCAGGTCGAGATGGTGATGGGCGACACCGCGCGCACGCCCTTCGACATGGGCACCTTCGGCAGCCGCACAACACCCACCATGGCGCCGCGGATGCGCGCCGCTGGCGTGGCGGCACGAGAGGCCCTGATCGAACTCGCCGCGGCGCAGTGGAGCGTAGACGCCGGCACCCTCGAAGCCGCGGACGGCTGCGTGCGCGACCCGAAATCGGGCCGCTCGGCGGCCTACGGCGAACTGACGCACGGTAAGGCGATCACCCGCACCATTGGGAAGGAGCAGGTCAGCCGGCCGCGCAGCGAATCAGTCCCCAAAGTGAACGCCCGTGACATCGTCACCGGCGCGCATCGCTACCCGTCGGACATAACGCGCCCCGGAATGCTGTACGGCAAAGTGTTGCGCCCCCAGGCCTGGGATGCGGACCTGGTCTCCGTGGACGTGGGTGCCGCGCCGAAATCCGGCGGTGCAACGATCGTGCGCGATGGCAACTTCGTCGGCGCCGCCGCTCCAACTGTCCGCGCCGCCGCTCGTGCGCTCGCCTCAGTCAAGGCGGATTGGAACACCCCGGCTGGTCCGTCGAACTCCGAAGTCTTCGACTACTTCAAGCGAAACCCCACGGGTCCGGCCGAAGACGCCGTCCGCTTGGGCGACGTCGCCTCGGCCTGGCAACAAGCCGCGCACACGGCCGAGGCCCGCTACACGGTGGCTTACATCGCGCACGTGCCCCTCGAGCCGCGGGCCGCGGTCGCCGAGTGGACGCCCAACGGCCTCACGGTCTGGACCGGCACCCAGCGTCCCTTCGGCGTGCGCGAGGAGCTAGCCGATGCCTTCTCACTCGACATCAAGAAAGTTCATGTCCTGATGCCCGACTGTGGTTCCGGCTATGGGGGCAAGCACACCGGCGAATGCGCGATCGAGGCGGCGCGCCTGGCGAAGGCCACCAACCGCCCGGTGAAAGTCGTCTGGACTCGTGAGGAGGAATTCCGCTTTGCCTACCTGCGCCCCGCCGGCCTCATCGAAGTGCGCGGCGCCACGTCGAGCGACGGCAAACTGCTGGCCTGGGAATTTCACAACTACAACTCGGGCCCCTCCGGCCTTCCCACGCCTTACGAAATCCCGCATCAGCTCATTGCCTTCCACCCAACGCGTTCCCCGTTGCGCCAGGGCTCGTATCGCGGCCTGGCCGCCACGGCAAATCACTTCGTCCGCGAGTCCCATATCGACGATCTCGCCGCCTCCTCCGGGGTCGATCCGCTCGAGTTCCGTCTCCGCAACCTGAAAGAGCCGCGAGTTCGCGCCGTGCTTGAGCAGGCTGCGGAGCGCTTCGGCTGGGGCCGGGAAAAGAGCGAACCCGGACGTGGCTTCGGTCTCGCCTGCGGGATGGAAAAAGGTTCGTTCGTCGCCAATTGCGTCGCGATCGCTATCGATCCAGGGAGCGGAAAAGTCCGCGTCCGCCGCGTTTCGACCGCGTTCGAATGCGGCGCAATCGTGAACCCGGACCATCTGAAGAACCAGGTCGAAGGCGCGGTGATGATGGGCATCGGAGGAGCGCTGTTCGAGGCGATCGAATTTGAAGGCTCCCGGATAACCAATCCCGCCCTCAGCCGCTATCGCGTTCCCCGCTTCGCCGACCTGCCCGAACTGTCGACGGTCCTCGTGAATCGCCGCGATCTCGACTCGGCGGGAGCCGGCGAAACCCCGATCGTCACTATCGCCCCAGCCATCCGCAACGCCATCCTCGCCGCCACCGGCAAGGGTCTCCGCGCGCTTCCCCTGGCGCCGGTGGGCCTATCGGGAGCGAACAAACCGGCTTGAGAAAGTGCACTCGCAAAGCCGCCAACTCCTCTTGACCAATCGTTAAGTCGTCATCGGATCTTAATGAATATACCCGGTTTGGGGTATGGTCTCGAGCCGTTGTTGTGCTGCAATAAAATGGTGATTGTTGTTCCCGGTTCTCTCTGCTCCAGCCTGAGCCAGGCCATGAGCCGCGAATGGCTGGAGACCAACGGCATCGGCGGTTTCGCCTCCTCTACGATCTGCGGCATGAATACGCGGCGCTATCACGCCTTGCTCGCCGCCGCGACACAGCCGCCCGTCGGCCGCGCCGTCCTGCTCTCCAAATTCGAAGAAACCCTCGTCATCGACGGCGTCCGGTTCGAACTGTCGGTGAATCAGTTTCCCGGTACCATCCATCCCGAAGGGCACCTGCTCCAGTCCGGCTTCCGCCTGGATCCCGGCCCCGTGTTCACGTGGTCCGTTGACGGATGCACCCTCGAAAAGAGCGTTTTGCTAGTCCAGGGCGAGAACACCGTCATCGTTTCGTACGAACTGGTCGGCGGTTCAGCCGGCCGCGCCATATCGCTCGAACTTCGTCCGCTGGTCGCTTTCCGCGGCTATCACGACCTCACGCGCGAGAACTCCGCCTTCGACACCGCCGTGCGGCAGACCCCAGGCGCGGTCTGGATGCGCCCCTACGATTCCCAGCCTCCGCTATACTTTGCTCACGATGCGCCCATCTTCGAGACGAAGGGGCAGTGGTACCACAACTTCGAATACGAGGCCGAGCGCCAGCGCGGCCTCGATTTTGTCGAAGATCTGCATCAGCCCTTCACGCTGACCTACGATCTGGTACGCCAGCCCCTCGTGTTGCTCGCGGCCTCGACCGCTCCCTGCACTATCGACGACGTCGAGCCGATGCGGACGCGAGAGTTAGCGCGGCGCAAACAGGAAGATGCGGACACCTCGGGTGACGATTTCATCCAAATGCTGCGCCACGCTGCCGGCCAGTTCGTCGTCCAACGCAACGGATTCAAGACCGTGATCGCGGGCTACCCGTGGTTTGGAGATTGGGGACGCGACACGATGGTCTCACTGCCCGGCCTCTCGCTCGCCACCGGCCGCCACGACCTCGCCCGCCAGATCCTGTTGGTCTTCGCCCAGCACATGCGCGACGGCCTCGTGCCGAACCGCTTCACCGAAGAAGGCGCCGCCGACTACAACACCATCGACGCCACCCTGTGGCTGATTGAGGCCGTGCGCGACTACGTCGAGGCCACCAAAGATTACCAGTACGTCCGCCAGAACCTTTATGCACCCCTCCGCGAGGCCCTTTCCTGGCACGAACGCGGCACACTCTACGGAATCCGCCTCGATGCCGACGGCCTGCTCGAGGGCGGGGAAGAAGGCGTGCAGTTGACCTGGATGGATGCTAAGATCGGCGATTTTGTCGTCACGCCCCGCCGCGGCAAGCCGGTCGAAGTGCAGGCGCTGTGGTACAACGCCCTGCGCGTCATGGAATCCTTTGCCGCAAATTTCGGCGATCTTGCGGCGCGACAGCATTTCGCGGCCCTTGCCGACCGCGCCAGAAACTCCTTCCGCGCCCTCTTTTGGAACGACAATGAGAACTGCCTCTACGACGTCGTGGACGGCCAACGGCGCGACGGCAGCATCCGCGCCAATCAAATCTTCGCGGTCAGCCTTCCCAACTCGATGCTCGATCTCGAGACCCGCCGGGCCATCGTCGACCGCGTCGAACGCGAACTCCTCACACCCTACGGCCTGCGTACGCTCTCCCCGCTCGACCCACGCTACCGCGGCCGCTACGAGAACGACGTGCGCAGCCGCGACACGGCGTATCATCAAGGAACGGTGTGGACCTGGCTCATCGGACCGTTCTTTCGCGCTCGCCGGCGCGTGTACGGGAACAGCGGCGAAACCCGGCGCTTTGAGCAGGAGTGGCTCGCCAATTTCCGCGGCCACCTGTTCGATGCCGGCCTCGGCCAGGTGTCCGAGATCTTCGACGGCGATCCCCCGCACGCCGCCCGCGGCTGTATCGCCCAGGCATGGAGCGTGGCCGAAATCCTGAGGGTGGCGCTCGAAGAATGATGTCCCGCCCGCTCGCCCGCCAGAAGGCGCTCGTCACGGGCGCCAGTTCCGGAATCGGCCATGCCACCGCCATCGCGCTCGGGGAAGCCGGCGCCGATGTCTGCGTAAACTACGTCGGCGCGAACCTGGCCGGCGCGCAGGAGGCAGTGGACCGCATCACCGCCGCGGGCAGCCGCGCCTTCGCCTGCCAGGCCGACGTCTCGGACGAAGCCCAGGTTCGCGCCATGTTCGCTCGCGCCACCGCCGAGTTCGGCACCCTCGACATCCTGGTCAACAACGCCGGCGTGCAGCAGGATGCGAGCATCGACACCATGACGCTCGCTCAGTGGAACCACGTCCTCGGCATTAATCTCACCGGTCAGTTCCTCTGCGCCCGCGAGGCCATCCGCGAGTTCAAACGGCGGGGCGCGGTGCCGGAGGTTTCCCGGGCTACCGGAAAAATCATCTGCATCAGCTCGGCTCACGAGGCGA
>DAIDIH010000270.1 GCA_027459465.1 Bryobacterales bacterium
AGCCGCGGACATCGAACGCATGTTCGGCCAGATCGCCGCCTGGGAAGCCCCGGTGGACATCCTCGTCAACAACGCCGGCGTGCAGACCTGGAAGCCGCTGCTCGATCTCGCCGAGTCCGATTGGGACCGCGTGCTCTCCACGAACCTCAAAGGCTGCTTCCTCTGCACCCAGTTTGCCGCCCGCCACATGAAGGAGCGCGGCTGGGGACGCATCGTTAACATCGGCTCGGGCTGCAACAAGCTCGCCTTCCCCAGCCTCGTCGACTACACGGCCAGCAAGGGCGGCATCGAGATGTTCACCAAGGTCGCGGCCGTCGAACTGGCGCCCTACGGCATCACCGTGAACTGCGTTGCGCCCGGCGCCATCGAAATCGAGCGCACGCGCCTCGAAGCAAAGGATTACGCCGCCACCTGGGCCGCGGCAACGCCCGTGGGACGCGTCGGCCAGCCCGAGGATGTCGCCAACGCCGTGGTCTTCTTCGCCAACCCGTCCTCGTCTTTCATCACCGCCCAGACCATCTGGGTCGACGGCGGCCTGTTCGCCCGTCCCTACTGGCCTTACCAGGAGTAGCGAATCACGGAGACGTTATCGAATGTCGAAAACGAAAGCCGAAACGGAACCCGATATCCTCGACCGCGACCTCTGCTCCGGCTTCATCCCGCTCTATATCCTCCAGCTCGCCGATGATGCCCCGGTCTTCGGCCTGCGCATCGTCGAGGAACTCGCGCGCCACGGCTACCGCATCAGCCCCGGAACGCTCTACCCGCTCCTCCACAACCTGGAAAAGAAAGGTTATCTGCGCTCCGGACAGGAGCGCGAAGGCCGCGCCCTTCGCCGCCTCTACCGCACCACCAAAACCGGCCGGAAAGCCTTCGCCGCGGCCCGCCGCAAGGGACGCGATCTCCTCGAAGGCAAATGACGCCGCCCCCGGACCCGCCTCGCTGCTCCTGGCCCCGCCGCCCGCTCGACATCGCTTACCACGACACCGAGTGGTGTGTGCCCGTCCATGACGACCGCCTTCTGTTCGAGCTTCTGACGCTCGAAGGCGCGCAGGCCGGCCTGTCCTGGTCCATTGTGCTCTCCAAGCGCGAAGCCTACCGCAAGGCCTTCGCGAACTTCGACCCCGCTAAAGTCGCCCGCTTCGATTCGCGCCGCGCCGCCAAACTCCTCGAAAACGCGGGCCTCGTGCGCAACCGGCTCAAAATCGCCTCCACCATCTCGAACGCCCGCGCCTTTCTGGCCGTCGAGGCCGAGTTCGGCAGCTTCGACGCCTACCTCTGGCGTTTCGTCGGCGGCGTCCCCGTTCAGCCCCGCCGCCGCGCCTCCTCACCGCCCACCGCCCGCGACACACTCTCCGACGCCCTCAGCAAGGACCTGCTCCGGCGAGGCTTCCGCTTTGCCGGCTCAACCATCTGCTACGCGTATCTGGAAGCCGCGGGCCTTATCAACGGCCACGTCGTCGAATGTTTCCGCCACTCCGCGCTCAGCGCGCCGTAAGCGTGATCACTGCCTGGTTGTCATAATCGTCGGTCACCCGCAGCGCCACCACGTGCTGGCCTTCCGGCGCCGGCACAAGGTATTCTTCCTCTTTCGCGTCCGAAATCCCGCTTACCGGCTCGATCACCCGCCAGTCGCCGCCGTCCACCGAAATTTCCGCCTTCACCAGAATGCTCGCCGCGTCGTGCGCCGTGCAGCGGATCTTCGTTCCACCGGCCTCGTGCACCGCTTCGCCGCGCGCCAGCACCGGCGGCGTGTTGTCGATGGTGAACGGGTCGCTCACCAGCATGTCGCTCAGCGACTGCCCCGAAGGGTTCGAAGGCTCATCGCTCGCCGTGACACGAACCACATAATCGCCATCGGGGAACGCCCGCGAATCGAAGCTGTATTCCTTCTCGCGCAGCTTGTCCTTCAGCAGCCGCCATACCGTCTCGTTCACGCCGCGGATCTCGACCTTGTACTCCAGCGTGTCCGCGTTGGGGTCGAGCGCCGTCCACCGCACGCCCAGGAAACCCTTCGCGTAGTTCATCGTCACCGCCGGCGAAATGTCGATCAGCGGCGCCGGAGCCGCTGCGCGATGTCCACCCAACGGCGGCAAAGTAATGTTGGCGGCAGGCATCATCGACAGCGCCTGCGGCGGGAACTTGTAATTCGGCGGGGTGATCTCCAGTTCCTGCACCTCCGGCGGCAGGTTCTTGGTCAGGTACGCCACCGTCACCATCGAGACACGCGGACCCTCGCCGTCCGCCCCGCGCCGGCTGAGCCGCAGCCGGTACTGCAGAAACCGCGCCGCCGGCGATGCCACGCGTCCGCTGTCGCCAATGAGCGGCGCCTTCTGCCATTCGCTCCAGTTCTGCTCCGGACGGTCCGTGTTGCCCGAGCGCGTCTCCACTTCGATCGCCCCTTTCGGCTTCGGCTCGAGCGACAGCGCCCCCCAGTGCGTAAACGTCCCCGCGTCGTACACGCTGCTTTCAAATGTCCCCGAAGGAACCGTCTCCGCTCCCACACGGTACACCTTGCCGATGTTCCCCGTCACCGCGTAAAGGCCGCCGTCGCCATCCGCCAGCAATGCCGTCACCTGCGTCGGCGCCACATCGGCAAGCTCCGTGCTCAGCCAGCTTGTGTCCACACGGTAGATGACGCCCTTGTTCCCCGATCCCAGCAACGCTTTGCCTTGCTTATCGAACGCGATCGCGTAGACCATGGCCTGCCCGTCGGAAAACACCTTGCGCGGGGCGCCGTCAGCCGTGATGCGGATCACCTCCGAGCCACCGGCGAGCGGCGCCAACGCATGAGGCAGTGGCGCCGGCGCCGCCGCTACAGGCGTTGTCGGTCCTACAACACTCACCACCGCCGCCGAGGCAGCCGGACCCGCAAGCGTCCCCGGGGCCGGGCGCGCCGGAGCCTTCGCCCCGGCCGCCGCCGCATAGATGTCGCCGTTCGCCGCCACCGCCAGTGCCGTGATCTCCGTCTTCTCGGCCTCGTACAACACAAACGCCCGGGCCGCCGCGGCGCCCGTATCCGGCTTGAGCCGCACGATCAGCCCGCTCGGCGCGGTCCCCGCGATCAGATCCCCGCGCCCGTCCAGCGCCAGCGAGCGAACGTTCGCTTCATCCGTCGCAAAGAATTCGGAACTCTTTCCGTCCGGCGTCACGCGAAACACCCGCCCCGGGTCGCCGGTCGCCACAAACAACGCTCCGTCCTTGGCAATAGTGAGCGCCCAGATGTAGCGCGCGTGCGGATCGAAAAACACCTCGCTGTGTCCGTCGGCCGAAACCCGGTACACCTTGCCCGAAGGCGACGTCGCCGCATAGAGCCGTCCACCGCCGTCCGCCGCCAGCGCCTGAATCGCGATCCCCGGCAGGTCCGTCAGCTTTCTTCCCTGGCCCTGCGCGTTCACCACGAATAAACGCGCCGAACCGTCCTCGCTGCCGCCCCCGCCCAGGTACAGATTCCCCTTCCCGTCCCGTGCCGCCGACCACAGATAAGGCAGCGCCGCGTCGAAGACCTCCTTCACCTCCGGCCCGAGCATCAGCAGCCCGTCGCTGCGCAGGGCGACGCCTTTCCGCGTGCCCTTCTCAAAATCGGCCTGTTCGGACTGCTGCCAGAACTGCGTCTCCACAGCCCGCGCCGTCACCGCCAGCGTCAGGACCGCACCACAACCCAACGCCAGTGAGGCGCTCGAACGAAAACGGAATTTGAACATGGAATAGAGATAGAAACTTACTTCACGTGAATCCGCAGGCTGTAAGCACCGTTCACGACCAGATCGAACGGTATGCTCCCCTGCTCGACCACCGTGGCGCCGGACGCCGGTAAGTGATGCGCCCCCGAGCGCCCCGTCTGCATGACGTTCATTACACTCGGCGGCAGATCCGGCAGCGCCTTGTCGGCATAATACAGCGTCGGCGAAGGCTCGATCAGCGACACATACAACCGGTTGTTCACGCGTTCTTGATTCAACAGCGAAATCGTCTGAGAAATGCCGATGTTGCGGTCCGAAAGCCGGGCGGCGTTCTGCGCGCGGTCCAGCGTATCGGCGTCGCTGAGCAGAATCTGGTAATCGCCCGGCGACAGGCCCGCCGGCAGCGTCACGGCGAAATCCCGCTCCATCCGCTCGCCGCGGTACGGCCGCAGGAATACCCGCCCGTGCAGAGTCGTACCCGCGGGAGCCTCGCTCGCCGAAAGCCATGCCGTGTCAATCGCCGCCGTCCGCCGGTCCGGCAGCAGGTCCACCGTCGCGCTCACCGCCTTCAGCTTCGGTGCGTCCACCGGATTCAGGTACAGCCGGTTGAACCGCTCGCCCCACCACGTGGCCAGCATCATCGGCGCCGGCACCGGCATCTCGCCCGGCGCCTGCATCGTCGCGAAACTTACCTTCGGCTCGCCGTCCAGCTCAATGTTCCCGCTCATCCGGTACGTCGACTCTTCGGCATACTCGTTCAGCCCTTCAATCGAGTTGAACAGCGTCAGCATCATCAGGTACGGCGTCCACTTCTGGTTCACCATGACGCTGAATTTCAGATCCCGCTCGTTGCGCAGCTTGTTCGACTCGTCGAACGCCCGCACCTTCACGCTCACCGGCACCACTTCCGCCGTCGCGCCCAACTCGCCCAGAATCGCGCTGTGCCGGTCCTGCCGCAGCGCTCCCACCACTTCCGTCGCATTGCCGATCTTGTTGGGCTGATACGAGGAAGCGAGCGTTGTCACCACGTCGCCCTTCGCCATCGGAATGTCGGCCGGACCCAGGTTGAAAAACGAGTGCCCGCAGGCCAGCACATGCTTGCCGTCGTTGTAAGTCACCGTGCACATGCCCGTCACGCTCATATCGCCGGATACCAACGCCAGCGTCACCGCCTGCCCCGGCCGCAGCGACGTCTTCCAGTCCGGCGCCGGCGCGGCGCTCCGCGGCAGGCTCGACGCCCCGCCCGCCACCGCTGCCGTCAGCCCCGTCTGCTCGAACAACCCTCCGAACAGACGTACCGCGTTGTCTGAAAATCCTGAGAACGCCAGCGGCGTTGAGATCGGCGTCAGGTTCAACCCCGCCGCCCCAGGACCTGACGAAGCAAGCACATGAGCAAGCATCGGGTCGAGCGCCGCTGCCTGCGCGGCCCGCGCCTTCTGCGGCGTCTTCGCCTCCACCGGCTTCGAATGGTCGAACGCGTTCACTTCGAGCATCAGCTCAATCGGCGTGATGCCGCAGATCGCGTCCGGCGAAAACATGCTCAATCGAAGCGCCACGGCGCCCACCAGCTTGCCGTCGATGTACACCGGGCTCCCCGACATCCCGCCCGCCACGTTGGTCCGCTCCGCCTTACCTCCCATCCGCGCCAGGATCACGTCCTCGCCCGGACCCCACATGTTCTTCTCAATGCCGAGAATCTCGATCGGCACCGGCTCCGGTTCGGTGCCCGAAAACACCGTCCACGCCACGCCGCGCATGCCCGGGCGCAAGTCCGCCTCTTTCAGAATCCGAGGCTTGCCGATCTGCGGCGGCTCCGGGCTCGCCGTCTGCCCCATCATCATCGCCTGCCACAACAGGCCCGCCGCGGCCGCGTTACGCCACATCATGCAACTTGATCCTTCATTGCGCCAGGCGGTTCGTGCGCTCCGGCGTCTTGATTCCATTATGGGGCCAATTCGGTCGAGGATTTTCGAGCGCACAGCGCGGGATACGCCCAACCCGCCCAAGCAACCCCCCGCGCTCCGCTGCGTTGTGCGCGGCGGTGTTCGAAAGCTATCCTGCTAATCGGGAATTCTAATGAGTCTGCGCGCCCGCCTGCGCCTCGCCATCGTCGCTCTCGTCGCTGTGGTCGTCACCGGCCTCTCCGCGCTCTATCTGTTCGACTTCACCCGCGCCTCGCTCGACAACGCCTCCAACCTCGGACGCAACATCGCCAACAACGCCAAGGGGTACATGATCGAACGCTTCACCCGCGTTTTGAGCGAACGCCCCGCGCCACCCTCGACGCCCGCCGCATACAAGTCGGCCTGGACCGAAATCGTCCGCACCGATCCCCTGATCTCCGCCATGCTCCAACGTAGCCGCGCCAACGCCGACATGGTCGCCAACGTAGCCATCGCCGGCGAGGACGGCCGCATCCTCGCCGCCTCGGACGCCTCCACCATAGGTCTGCCCACGCCCACACCCGGCGACGCCGGCGACGTCGACGCCTCCCACACCCTCAACGGCCTGCTCGAGTTGTTCAGCTCCAACCGCAACTACGTCGTCGCCCTCCCGCTCGGCGTCCAGGGCGATTCCAAACCGGTCTTCACCATCTCCGTCGTCATCGATTCGATCTTCCTCCGCCACGCCCTCCTCCCGGCCTTCTACAACCTCGGCCTGGCCTTCCTCATCGCCCTGCTGGTGTCGATGCTGCTGGGCGTCGTTCTTCCCAACCTCGCTCTCCGGCCGCTGGAACGCGTCAGCCGCCGCATCGACGAAATCCGCAGCGGGCACTTCGCGCCCACCGCCCCTCCCACCGGCGGAGAGGCGCGTGAGTTCGCCGACGTGCAGTCGAAGCTCACGCTCCTCGGCCAACAGGTGCGAGGCGCCCGCGAGGACGCGCTCAACTTGCGCGGCAATCTCGACCGCATGCTCGAACGCCTCCAGGAAACCGTGCTCCTGTTCGACACCGCCGGACGTCTCACCGTGGCTGGCCACCTGGCGGAAACGCTGTTCGGCCGGCCGCGCGCCGAACTGCTCGGCCGCCCGGTCCAGGAACTGTTCCCGCCCGAAACGGCTCTCGGCGCCGCCATCGCCCAGGTCCGCGCGTCCGGAGGCACAATCGAAAACCGCGTCTTTTCGCCCGCCGAAGCCGCCGGCCTTCACCCCATGCGCCTGCTCGTCAACGCCGAATTCCTCGGCGAACGCGGCGCGCCCTCCGGCCTCCTCGTTCGCCTATCCGACGTCGAAACCCGCACCCAACTGGAGCGCCACCTCGACCTCGCCTCGCGCCTTGCCGCCATCGGCCGCCTCACCGGCGGCGTCGCCCACGAGATCAAGAACCCGCTCAACGCCATCACCCTTCACCTGGAAGTTCTCAAAACCAAACTCGACGATGGCGGCCCCGAGATCGGCGTCATCCTGAACGAAGTCCGCCGCCTCGACCGCGTCGTGAAAACGTTCCTCGATTTCAGCCGTCCGGTCGAACTCCAGGTCCGCGACCTCGACCTCGCCTCCCTCGCCCGTGAAACCGCCGCCTTTCTCCAGCCACAAGCCGCCGCCAAATCCGCCAGCATCGAAGTCGACCTGCCCACCTCGCTTTCAGTCCGCGGCGACGCCGAACTCCTGCGCCAGTCCCTGATCAACGTGATCGTCAACGCCCTCGACGCCATCCCCTCCGGAGGCTCCGTAAAGATCTCCTCGGAGCACCCGGCCGGCGAATGCGCGCTCACCATCTCCGACAACGGTCCCGGCATTCCCCCCGAAATCCGCAACAAGATCTTCAATCTCTACTTCTCCACCAAAACCGGTGGAAGCGGCATCGGACTCGCCATGACTTTCCGGCTCATTCAACTGCACGGTGGTACAATCGACCTTTCAGACGAGCCAGGCCCCGGCGCCAGTTTCCGGATTA
>DAIDIH010000271.1 GCA_027459465.1 Bryobacterales bacterium
CACCCTCTGCGCCTGGCTCCCCATCGGACGCCGCCGCCGTCTCGAAGTCCGCCGCGAAATCGCCGACGTCATCACCATCTTCTGGCACTTCATGGACGGCGTCTGGGTCGGCATCTTCACCCTCCTGCTCACCGTCGGCTAGCCACCCCAGTCGCGGAACCACCACTCCCGCTATCCAACAATGTTCATCACCTGTCCCGCCGCCCGCTGCGCCTCCAGAATCGAAGCACGGTGGTCCATGATCCCCGCCAAGTCCGAATTCGCGAAAGCAATCCGCCCGAAGGGCCGCTGCCGCAGGACCTCGCCCGGCCCGGGCTTCCCCCCTTCGCCAAAAAAGAAACCCGGCTGCGGGCTCAAATACGCGTGTCCCCACCGGTTCAAAATCAGCCCGGCCATGTCCCGGCGCGCATCGAAGCCCGCCGCCGAAAACATCATCCCAAGCTGCTCCGCGATGCGCCGCTCGTATTCCCGGAACGGCGTCGCCAACAATTCCCCGCGGCCGTGGTTTACCTGCTCCTCGATCGGAAGCCCCGGAGACGAAAACAGAATCTTCAATGTCACCACCACTGGAGAATCCGGCGATACGGCCGGCGAAACATCGCCGAACGTGGCCATTTTTCGCAGCGCGAAGGAATTCCCAATCCCCTCGAACCACTGGCACTCGCAGATCCCCATCTTGTACAGGAACCGCCAGTTCCGCAGCGCCACGTTCGCCATCAGGCACGGCGCGCGGTGGAACTGCGCATAGGCATCGCGCTGCGCCTGCGGCAGGCCTTTCACAATGTGCTTGCTCGTCCAACTCCCGCCGGCCAGAATCGCGCTGCGCGCTTTGGCGCGGTACAGTCTGCCGTTCTGAAAATAAACAATCCGTACCGCTTTCGACGATTCCGGCTTCCCTTCGTGCTCAACCTGCACCACCGTAGCCCGCAACCGCACGCGCGCCGCCTGTCCCGCCCGGTCCAGAGCGGCCAGGTGCAGGCGGGACCGGCAAACGTTCTCGAGCGTTGCCTCCCCCGGAATCGAATCCGGAATCAGAGCCTTCGTGATATGGCGGGCAACCCCCGCGTTGCCCCCCGGAAACATCTCCGCGCCCACGTCGTATTTCCACGGCAGCAGAACGTCCGCGGCATACTCGGCATACGCCGACAGCGCATCGGCCCCCAGCCCCGACCCTCCGCCGGCCAGCGGCGAAACAAACGTGCGGATGGTCTCGCGGCTGACCCCGCACGTCTCCATCAGGTGCTGCTCCAGCGTCATGCTGTCCATCCGGCGCGAAAGCGCGTCGCCATGCCGCTTCGGCAAAACAGTCTTCGACGCGTGCACCGCGAGCATTTCCTTTCGCACGGACTCCGGGATCGGCGCTCCGTCCAGCTTTTTCCCCCATGGGTCGATCAGCCACAGTCCCTTCGGATGGCCGAACTTCGCGCCGAAGAAGAACCCGAAGTTCGCTCCGCCCCGCGTGTACGAGGTCCGTCCCAGCGGCACCTCGGGCTCGCGCCCGGCCCAGGACTGATATCGGAACAGCCGGTAGTCAATGCCGATCGAATCGTAAAAGCCCGCCAGGAACGTCCCGTCGAGCGGCGGGAAAAACATCGCCGAACCCTGGTGGGCGATCAGCCGCTGCCCATCCACCTGAAACTCGTTCCGCCGTCCCTCGCCGCCGAACACCCCGTGGTTTTCGAGAACAAGACACGTGCGCCGCGGCCCCGCCTGCCGGCCGAAGAAGAGCGCCGCCGCCAAACCGCTGATCCCGCCTCCGATCACCGCGCAGTCGTACTCCTCGCCGGTGTCGATCACGTTGTCCGGCATCGGCTGAAATACATGGTCGCGGATCTTGTGCCCGTCCGTCAGAACCTCGTACGTGTTCCCGTTCGACCCCTCGTAGTCTCCCACGCCGCTGTAGCCGTCCCAATCCTCCCTGGCCATCAGTTCCCGCGGCGAAACGCCCGTAAGCAAAAGGCTGCCGGAACCCAGCAGAGTCGAATTGAGATAATCGCGGCGGGTCATTTCTTAAGCGTCACTCCCTTGCGAATATATCAGTGCGCCCCGGCCGGCAATTTCTGATCTGCGGGCAACTCGACCCGTCCGAAAGCGATCTGATGCTTGTCGAGAACTTCCATGGAACGCCGGGCCGCCGCAAGCAGCGCGGCATTCTTGTCAAGTCCAGCACATTCGGCGTGAGGCGCAACAGAGGCGAGCAACCGCGTTGTTTCCCCGCTTCCGCACCCGATATCGAGACAGCCCACCGCCGGCGACAGACCGAACCCCGCCACGAACGTCCGCGTAAATAAAAGGGTTCAGCACCTTCCCCAGCAGCCGCTGGCGTTCCGGATTCGCTTCGTCAAGCTGATACCGAGCGGCTGTCGCCATCGCTGCCGATGCTTCACCACTCTGGGGACCGCGTCAGCACTAAGACATACTAACAACGCATGTTTGATATCTATATGTCCGCTAAGATGGCGGATTTTCGAGTGCGTTCCATGCAATCCCCGCGATCCGTCTTCGAGCACCAACAAACCACGGAATCAATCTCCAGGCTCGACTCCCACCCACTGATTCGTTGGCCCAACCAGCCTCCCCGCTGCAACCCGACGCTATACTAGACTCCTGGCGTCCCCAGATGCAGCACGGATATCTGCACCACCAATAGAACGATCCTTCAGAAGTACGAAATGCCAAGCAATCCTGAAACCGGCTTACCGGGTGATGGCACAGAGCCGGCCACCAGGCCGAACCACAGACCAGCCCGTGCCGCCATCCTCACATTCCTCGCCTGCCTATGTTTCTTCGCCACCCGGAACTCGACGCAAGCCGGCTCGCCGCAAGCCAGTACGGCGAACGCAGCCCACGAACCAATCCCGCTTGGCGTAGCGCCGCCGCCCGGTGAAAGCTGGCACGTCCAGGCCAACGATAACTTCGACCAGGACGATTCCATTAACCAGGCGCTCTGGAACGGCGGCACGGGCGGCGGCATGCCGCCAGGCTTCTGCGGCACTGTCGCCACAAGCTGCGGTTACACCGGCGAGGACTGTAAGAGTTACTTCGGCACTTACCCGAATCCGCCGTTTGAAACCATCGAGCGCGGCTTGGGGCTGGTCATCCAAGCCACGCACGCCGCGCCGGGCGACCGCAAATACTACGACAACAAGATGGCCGACATCCAGAGCTACGGAAAGATCACCATCCATCCGGGCTCTTTCGTCGAGTGGCAAGCCAAAATGCCGGCGGACCGGCACGGCGAAGGGGACGGTTGGCACGTTGACCTTTGGTGCTCAACCCTCAGCCGGAATCAGTGCGACGACTCATCCGAAGTCGATGTCGCCGAGAAGGTCCTCAGCGTGGATAACAGTGCAAAAGCAACCTATGTCGTCCACGACGAGCCGATGGGCCTGCACACGGTCGTTCAGGCCAGCTATAGCGCGCCGGGAAGTCCAGACCTGTCGGCCGGCTTCCACACCTACGGGCTGGCCTGGCGCAATGACCACTCCGGCAAACAAGGCTCGCTGCAGGCCTACATCGACGGCAAGCCGATCATGGACCATCCAGCGCCGATCAACGACCCATCCTGGGGCAGCGGCGCCTACTGCTACGCCGGATGGATGCAGCAGGAGTTAGGCGTCTGGGGCGGCGGCGCTCATCTCACCTCGCGCACCTCCTCGAAGGATCCGCTCTACGTCAAGCGTTTCACGGTTTGGAACGCGCGCTAGCTTTTATTTCCGTTCGCAACGCCGGCGTCCCTGATCCGACGGGAGGATTGCGGTATCATTCCCCCACCATGAAACGACTTGCTGCTGTCCTTCTGGCCGCGTCCTTGGGTACGCTCACCGCCTCGGCGCAATATAAGGCAGTCAATCCGAAGGTCGCCAACATTGTCTCCCAAGTATCCCAGGAGCAAATTACTGCGACGCTCAAGAAACTGGAATCCTTCGGTACGCGCAATCTTCGTTCTTCGCAGGAGGATCCCAATCGCGGTATCGGCGCGGCGCGGAAATGGATTTATGACCAGCTTCGCAGCGACAGCCCGCGGCTCGAGGTCAGCTACGATCACTACCGAGTCAAGAAGGACACATCGCCCGGGTCGCGAATCCCGCAGGATGTGGACCTATACAACATTGTCGCGGTGTTGCCGGGCGCCCTGAACGCTCAGCAACGTATCCTTATCAGCGCGCACTACGACTCGGTGAACAGAACCGGCACGCCTCGCGGGCAGCCGGGCTATCCTCCGCCGCCCGTGCGCGATCCCAACATCGATGCGCCGGGCGTAACCGATGACGGCAGCGGTGTAGCCTGCGTGATGGAGTTAGCCCGCGTGATGAGCCAGTACGAGTTCGAGAAAACGATTGTGTTTGTTCTATTCGCGGGCGAGGAAGACGGCCTCGTCGGAAGCACGCTCTACGCGGCGAAGGCGAAATCGCTCGACCAGAAAATCGAGGCGGTGCTGAATAACGACATCATCGGCAGCGATGTGGGCGGCAGCGGGCGCACGGAGAATCGGAAGGTGAATGTGTTTAGCGTGGATCCCATGGATTCGCCGTCGCGCGAGATCGCGCGGTATGTGAAGGAGATCGGCCGGCGATATGTTCCTTCGATGGTGGTTGATCCGGTTTTCCGCCCGGACCGCTTCGGCCGCGATGGAGATCAGAGCGCCTTGAATCGGGAAGGGTTCCCTGCGGTCCGTCTTTCGACGCCGGTGGAGAATTTCGCGAATCAGCATTCGGCCACCGATAATTTCGAGGGAACTTCGCCGGGCTTTATCGCGCGCGTGACGCAAGTAAATGGAGCTGCGGCGGCCACGCTCGCCTGGGCGCCGAAAACTCCCGAAACTTCGCAAACGATCGAGCGCGATGGCCGGAAAGTCAATTCGATACTCCTCACCCGCGGCAAGTCCGCTTACGACGCCCTGCTCAAATGGAACAACCCGAATCCGGAACCGGACCTGGCGGGATACGTGTTGCTGATGCGCAAAACGACGGCTCCGTTCTGGGAGCGTGAAATCTACGTCGGCGGCGTGAATGAGTACCTGATGCCCGATGTATCGATCGACGATTACGTGTTCGGCGTCGCCGCAATCGATAAAGATGGCAATGAGAGTTTGGTAGCGCCGTACGTGCAGGTTCCGCATCCAACGCGGCCGATTTCAACGTATTAGTGCTACAACTTCTGCAGACGGGCGAGGAGCGCAACACCGCCACCCAAATATAAGAACCGGAAATTTCCCTTTCGACTTGTCGAATTCCAGTCTCGCCGTTCGTCGTTATAGGGAAGGCGGGGCAACAAGCCCGGCTGAACACCATTTTAGGAGACGACATGCCGCAATATCTGGTTGCTGGTTACATCCCCGACGACTTCGACCCGTCCCAGGCGGACGAAGCGATGGGCCCCAAGATCCACGCGCTCAACAATGAGATGATTGCCGCCGGCGTGAGGAAATTCGCTTGCGGCCTTGGCGCCACGAAGTCGCGGCGGCCACAGACCGATGGCGGAGTCCTCATCACCGACGGGCCGTACCTTAGAGACCAAGGAACACATCGGCGGTTTTTGGATATTGGAATGCGCTGACATGGACGAGGCGCTGGCATGGGCGCGCAAAGGCGTCGCCGCCACCGGCGGGCACGTCGAGGTGCGAGAGATCTTCTTCGTGCCGGACCCGCGGAGAGCAGCGGAATAGTCTGGCCCGTGTAAAGGCCTGAGCGTCACGGCAGCAGCGAACTGGTGCTGCCGTGTGCCGTCTTCGAGACTCGGCCGGCAAACCGCCGATCCCGCCTCCGATCACCGTGCAGTCGTACTCCTCGCCGGTGTCCATCACGTTTTCCGGCATCGGCTGAACCACAGGATCGCGGATCCGGTGTCCGTCCGTCAGAGCCTCGTACGTGTTCCCGTTCGAGTGCGGGTAGTCTCGCACGCCGCTGTAGCCGTCCCAGTCCTCCCTCGCCGGCAACTCCCGTGGCGAAACGCCCGTAAGCAAGAGGCTGCCGGAACCCAGCAGAGTCGAATTGAGACAATCGCTGCGAGTCAATTCGAAAGCGTCACCCCCTGCGAACATATCAGCGCGCACCGGCTGATCTCAGCCAACGTCCCCGAACGCCGCTTTCCGCCGGGCTTCCCGGCGCGCGGCCCTCCGGGCACTATCGGCTCGAAGAGGCTGCTGTGATCCCGCGCATTCCTTCCCTCGCCGTGAGTACTTGCGTTTCCGTCACGGGCGGCAGCTTCGCTCCCGCTTGCGGGAACAGATCTCCGCAAAGCAACGTCTTCGTCGCGACATCGAACAGAATGCCCCAATCCCAGCCGTGCGGAAGGTGCGGCGTGTAAAGCCACTTCATTCGACGGCCGCCAACGGAAAACTCCTCGCCATTTGCGAACCCGCGGGCGGCCGGACGGCAAAATCATTGAGCGATGTCAGCACCCCGGCTTTGGTTCCAAACGGCGTCGTTTCCGGTGCGACGGCCAACAATTCGTTCAACGCGCCGAACTCGTCTCCTTCAAAGTGCGATCCGCCGATCCACCGCAGCTTCTCCACCGGCATCAGTTTCTTTATGGCCTCCAGCGTGACCGGAAATAGCTTGCGGTACCATTCTTGCTCTCCCCGCGGACCGGTTTGCCTATAACGGCCTGCCTGATGCCCGGATGTGTCACCACAAGCCAAATTCAATTTCTGCCGGTGTAGACAGGCGCGAATGTCGCCGGACGATAAGGAAGTCCGGCGCCGCGAGACCTCAAACCCCCCAAGCAATCCGGAGATTCCCCATGATAAGATGCCCCGCATTGGAGCCATCCGAATGATTCACTTCACTCGCCGCGATTTCCTGAAAACCAGCCTTGCCGCCGGAACCATCGCCGGCGTGGCCAACCTGCCGCTTAAAGCGGCCGCCTCATCGGCCACCGACTGGGTCACCCTCGGAAAATCCAACGTGAAAGTGACTCGCCTCGCCTTCGGCACCGGCACCATCAGCGGACGCGTCCAGCGCGACCTCGGCCAGGAAGACTTCACCCGCCTCGTCCGCTACGCCTACGACAACGGCATCCGCTTCTTCGAAACCGCCGAGTCCTACGCGGGCATGCACGAAATGCTCGGCATCGCCCTCAAAGGCATCCCCCGCGACAACTACCGCCTCATGACGAAGCTCACCACCCGCAACGGCGTCGACCCGATGCAGAAGATCGACGAGCTTCGCAAAGCCGCCCAAACGGACTACTTCGACATCGCGCTGCTCCACTGGCAGCACCTCGCCTCCTGGCCCACCGATAGCCTCCGCTGGCAGGACGGTATCAACGAAGCCGAACACAAAAAAGCCGTGGTCTCCCACGGCGCCTCCGTCCACGGACTTCCCGCCCTCCGCCAGTTCCCCGGCAATCAATGGCTCGATATCGCCATGATCCGCATGAACCACACCGGCGCGAAAATGGACGGCGAAGATTTCACCCACGGACCCGGCAACGTCCCCGAAGTCGTCGAGCACGTCCACCAGGTCCATCAACAGGGCATGGGCGTCATCAGCATGAAACTCGTCGGTGAGGGCACCTTCACCAATCGCGAGGACCGCCAGAAGGCCATGCGCTTCGCCTTCCGCCACGCCGGCGTCGATGCCGTCACCGTCGGTTACAAAAACACCGCCGAAATCGACGAGGCCATCCAGAACGTCAACTTAGCCTTCGCCTGATTCCCGCCGGGCTCCCTCACCCGTGTTTAATAAACGTCCCGGCGCGCAACTCGTCCATCGCCTGGCGTAGCTGATCCTGCGTGTTCATCACGATCGGCCCATACCAAGCCACCGGTTCTTCGAGCGGCCGCCCCGAAACCAGCAGGAACCGTATGCCTTCGTCCCCGGCCTGCACCACGATCTCATCCCCACGGTCAAACAGCACCAGCGAGTGATTCGTCGCATCGTACTCAGCCGGGTCAAACGGCTTCAGCACCTGCTCGGTCAGAACCGGCTGCCCCTCGCTCGCGTCGCGGAACGTCCCGGCCCCGGCGAACACGTACGCAAACGCGTTGCGGTCCGTCTCCACCTTCAGCCGTTTCTTCTTCCCTGGCGGCACCGAAATGTCGAGGTAGTTCGGGTCCGCCGCCACTCCTTCCACAGGACCGCGCTTGCCCCAGAACTCCCCGCAGATCACCCGCACCTTCGTCCCGTCGTCGTCGGTTGCTTCCGGAATCGCCATCGACGGAATGTCCTGATACCGCGGCGCCGTCATCTTCAAAGAAGACGGCAGGTTCGCCCACAACTGGAACCCGTGCATCTTCCCCAGCGAGTCGCCCTTCGGCATCTCCTGGTGCAGAATCCCGCTCCCCGCCGTCATCCACTGCACGTCGCCCGCCGTCATCTTCCCCTTGTTGCCCAGGCTGTCGCCGTGCTCCACCGACCCCGCCAGCACATAGGTGATCGTCTCGATCCCCCGGTGCGGATGCCACGGAAACCCCGCCAGATAATCCGCCGGATTATCGTTGCGGAAATCGTCCAGCAGCAAGAACGGATCGAAGTCCTTCGTCTTCCCGAACCCAAATGCCCGCTGCAGTTTCACCCCAGCCCCCTCGATCGTAGGCTTGGGTTGAATTACCTGCCGGACCGGACGCAATGACATCTTTCTCCTCCTTCGGATTACCTCTCAGCCCTTAACTAACTCCACATCCAGCGCCAACGTCACTTCTTCCCCCACCAGTATCCCGCCCGTCTCGAGCGCCGCATTCCAGTTCAACCCGAAATCCTTCCGGTTGATCTTCGTCGCCGCCGAAAGCCCCATGCGCAGGTTGCCCCACGGATCCTTCGCCGGCGCCGTCGGCCCTTCCACCGCGAACGTCACGCTCTTGGTCACCCCGTGCATCGTCAAATCCCCGGTCACCGCCAGTTCACCGTCCCCCGTCTTCTGGATGCCCGTCGAAACGAACTTGAGCTCCGGATACTTCTCGGCATCGAAGAAATCCGCGCTCTTCAAATGCGCGTCCCGCTGCGGCTCTCTCGTGTTCACCGAAGCCGTCTCAATCGTCGCCTCCGCCTTCGAACGCGTCACGTCCGTCTCATCGAGCGTCACCGAGCCCTTCAGAGCCGTGAACTGCCCCTTCACGTTCGAAATCATCATGTGCTTCACCTTGAACTCCGCCACCGAATGCGCCGGATCGATGTTCCAGGTGCTCGTCTTGGTTCCAACCGTTGTCGTACTCATGATTGCTTTTTCCTTTCTCCTTTTTAGATTCGTTACACAGATATTCGTTGCAACAACTATTTAACCTCTGAAATTACTCCACTTTCTCCCGGCACGCCGCCAGCAACCCGGCCAGCGCCTGCAGCCGCTCCCGCCCCAGGTGCCCCAACTGCTTCCGGTGCGCCTCCTGAACCGGTTCGTCCAGTTTCCCCAGCAGCTTCAGCCCCTCGGCCGTAATCCGGGTCACCACCGTCCGCCGGTCTTTCTCCTCCCGGCTCCGCGTAATCAGCCCCCGCTTCTCCAACCGGTCCAGCAGCCGTGTAATGTCCGGATCCCGCGTCAGCATCCGCTCGGCCACCTCGCCGCACGCCAGCCCCTCCGGCGCCCCCCGCAAAATCCGCAGCACGTTGTACTGGTTCGTCGTCAGGTCCGCCGACTTGATCACCCGCCCCGGCCCCCGGCTCAGCAGGTCGGTCGTCCGCAGCAGGTCGACAAACGCCGCCTCCTCCCGCGATCCCCGCCGCCGCTGCTGCGCCTCGTCCTTCATCTGTTCCCAGCATAGTCGTTATAACGAATGTTGTCAACCGGAATTTCACCCCGGCGGCGGCGCCATGCTACCCTTCCCTGCCAGGAGGCCCCGAATGCGCGTAACCGGCTACATCGACGGGATGAACTTCTACGAAGCCAGCAAAGACAAGAAATGGTATCCGGCAGGCTGGTGCAATTGACGCGAAACAATCCTAGAGTACTGCCCGAACACCGAGGTCACGATCAAGTACTTTACAACCCGCTACACCGGGCCCGACCGGAAGCGGGCAGAGCGCCAAAAGTTACACCTACTCGCCATGGAAGAGGTCGCCGAAGCCAAAATCATCGAAGGCTCCCTCCGCAAACGGAACTTGATCTGTCCCGAGTGTAAGGAGCTCCTCACGCGCCGAACTCCCGGATGCCGCTGCTCGGAGCGCCTCGCCGAGAAAATGACCGATGTCAACATCGCCCTCCATCTCTTCGAGGACGCCCTCGACGGAAAGTTTGACCGCGCCTATCCTGTATCCGCTGATGTTGATCTGATCCCCGCTGTTCAAAGAGTCGTAGGGAGATTCCGCCTGAAGGTTCACGTTCTACGGCCGCCGGACTTCCGGTCCGCAAGCGACTTTGCCGACCTCCAGAGAAGATACCGGGACCACGTGGAGGTCTGCGATCTCGAGCTCAGAAAATTACGCCGCATGCCCGACGACCTGCCCAAGCGCTGAAACATGACGCTGCCAGAGCATTGGCGCGCCTGCGCCGGCCCACCCCCACCCCACCCCGGCCACGAAAACCCGCCACAGTCCAAACGCCCGACGGGCGGCCCAACCCCTTGGTACGAAGAAAGCCGCGAATACGTCTCCGCCCCACACGGGCCCAGACGGAAATGAAATCCTAACGCCGCTCGCCGGAGCTGCCGCGGGCCCGGCCTCACTGCGAACGCAGCGGATCACCAGCCTCTCGCGGCGGTGATCGGAACGGCCAATCGAGCTACCGAGCCGATCTCGAAATTCTCTCTCGTCCCACGGAATTACGAAATCAGCGCCTCATAAACCGTGTGGTCGCCGATCCAAAACCAGAGATACCCATCCTTCCGCCGCATCGCGAGCGCGCGATAACTCAGAGTCACGCGGGCGGACCAGACCTCCTGGCCTTCGCGGTCACCAAGTTTCTTGAACTGCAACGAAGGATGATGCGGCTTCGCATTGAGCAGTGCGAACTGCTTGTCTGCACGACGGCGGATCATCTCGGGAAGCCCGGCATAGCCTTCCCAGAAGCCAACCGTCGCGCGATGCATCAGAGGGGCTTCACCCGGCCACTCTTCTCATCGTCCAAAGCGCGCCGGATCGTCTTGTCCAGTCGCCCGGCCGCAAGATCTGGCGTGAGCCGGGCGTCAATCGGCTGTGGGTGGTGCTGGTCGAGCCATGCGTACAACTCTTCTAACTCCTCAGGTGTCAACGTATCAATCGCGCGTTCGATATCCCGGACCGTGTTCAAGCCCATCCCCTCCTTCCTCATCTTATCCGCCTCGCCCTCCTTCCGCCCAGTCCCCGACCGGCACTGCTATCCTCTCTTAGCTAACTTTCAAACCACCCGCACCCATGCTCCGAGTCGCTCTCCCCTTCGGCCTCCCAGCGGCCCGCGGCGGCGGCCGCGCTTACCGCTTCCCATGTAGACGCACCGGGTGGATTCAAACCCGCCGCAGCGCTCGCTTTGATATGCCCGCTTCGCGAGCGGTATGATTCTGGTATGACCAGATCAAAGATCGCCATCAGTCTGCCCAAGGAGCAACTCGTGAGAGTCCACCGCGAAGTTCGGGCCGGACGTGCCGATTCGGTATCGGGTTACATTGCCCAAGTCCTGGCGGAACACGAGAGGCGCGAGTCTCTCCGGGCACTGGTGCGGGATCTGATCGAACAATATGGCGAACCCGCCGCTGAGGACGTCAAATGGGCAGAACGCGCACTCGCACCGCGGCGGGGATAGTGCTAGATGCCGGCGCGCTGATCGCCTTGGATCGCGGGGATAAGCGCATGATCGCATTGCTCCATCGGGCGTTAGCGCAAAGCCGGGCTTTTCGAGTGCCCGCGGGCGTCGTGGGACAAGCCTGGCGCGATGGCCGTGTTCAGGTGACCTTGGCGCGGTTCTTGCGAAGCCAGGAAGTGGAGATTGTTCCTCTGGATGCGCACCTTGCTCGTTCGTGTGGAGAATTATGCGGCGCCGTCAACTCGGCGGATGTTATTGACGCATCGGTGGTGATCCTTGCCAGGGAGCGGCAAGACCCCATCGTTACAAGCGACCCGAATGACCTGCAGCGCCTGGATCCGAAAGCCCGGATTATTCCTGTTTGAAATTCGCGCGGGCGGCTTGCCTCCGCGGGTTGGGGCACGTTGCGCCGGGATCGTCGCCCACCCCGCCAGACGTACTTTCCACAACGCCGCTTCGATTCTTAATCCAATCGTTCACCGCGGGCGAAATCCGCTGAGTGCGGCCGGGGTAGCGCTCTGCGGTCTGGATCGAGACGGGAGGCGAGCCACCGTCCGCGGCCGCGCAAAGGTTTCCACCACAGTTTGCCCGTCCTGCCAGTTGCCGGCGCCCGGTTACATTCGACTCGCCCAACGGCGCTTTGAGTTCATTCCCCTGCGTGGACTTCTCGCCTTCCTTCTATACACAATGCGGCGCCTCGACTGCCACGCCGGCCGGCACTTCCAGTTCCGCGATATCCTTCGCTACAATCGCAAGACCGTCCTTGCCTACCTTGCTGAAGGAGGCCTTTCAGCAATTCTGGGAATATAGTTCGCCCGCCGATTTCCGCGCTCAAAGGATTCTTTCCAGCGGCGTCGTGGAGGACCTGAACAACCAGGCCAGAGCCACTACGAGTAAGCTCACCGCCCAACGGGTGGCGAATCGCCTTGTCAAGCCGCCCGGCCCCAAGGTTGCACAGGATCCGCGCGTCAATCGGCTGCGCGTGATGGTGGTCAAACTAGGTCTATGACCGCGTGAAGAATGTGCTTTTATAACCGAACTTCCGTCGGGCGGCTCGACGGTCGAACTTCCAGTTAATTTTGACCCGGCCGCGGTTAATGCGGCGGTTCCAGGCTTTCGCCTCCTGGCGCAGCATTTTAAGGGTGGGGATTCGGCGACGGCCCAGGCACTGGCGCGCGAACAACCCGATCTCGATCTCCGCCTGATTGAGCCAACTTCCGTGTTTCG
>DAIDIH010000272.1 GCA_027459465.1 Bryobacterales bacterium
ATTCTGGGGGCGATGAACGTCGTCAAACCCAGCGACCACCTGCTGCTGGCCGGGGAACTGTCGTTGGACGGCTCGCTGCGCCCTGTGCGCGGGGCTCTGTCGATGGCGGTGTGCGCCCGGCGCGAGGGGATCCGCAACCTGCTGGTGCCGGCCGACAATGCGGCGGAAGCGTCGGTGGCTATGGGCGTGAACGTATTCGGGATGAAGGATCTGCGCCAGGTAGTCGAATTTTTGAACGCACCCGGCGAGTTTTCCCCCGCGGTGCCCGCCTCCGGCCAGGACAGTTTTGCGCAGGACGGCGTTCCCGACTTCGGCGACGTCCGCGGCCAGGCTTCGGCCAAGCGGGCGCTGCTGGTGGCTGCGGCAGGCTCGCACAACCTGCTCATGATCGGCCCACCCGGTTCGGGTAAGACCATGCTCGCCCGGCGGTTTGCCGGCATTCTGCCACCCCTGACCTTTGCAGAAGCGCTCGAGACCACGCAGATTCACAGCGTCGCGGGACTATTGGCCCCCGGTTCCGGCCTGCTCGCCACCCGGCCGTTCCGCTCACCGCATCATTCGGTTTCCGACGCTGGCCTACTTGGCGGAGGCTCGGGTACGCCGCGGCCGGGTGAGGTCAGCCTGGCGCACAACGGGGTCCTGTTTCTCGATGAGTTGCCCGAGTTCCCGCGCAATGTACTCGAACAGCTTCGGCAGCCGCTGGAAGAGTCGAGCGTCACCATTGCCCGCAGCAACATGACGCTGTCGTTTCCCTCACGCTTCATGCTCGTGGCTGCCATGAACCCCTGTCCCTGCGGCTACTACGGCGATGCGACGCGCGAGTGCCGCTGCACCGGTGCGATCATTCAGCGCTATCTCGGAAAGGTCAGCGGGCCGCTGCTTGACCGGATCGACCTGCACATCGAGGTGCCCGCGGTGGCCTACCAGGAGTTGCGCGGCAGCCAGCAGGGCCAGCGTTCGGCCGAGATGCGCGAGCGCGTGGAAGCGTCCCGGCGCATTCAGTCCGGGCGCGGCTTCTACAACGCGCACGTTCCGGCGCGCGAATTGCGCAAGCTCTGCGCCCTCGACGACGCGGGCGAACGGACTCTCGAAATGGCCGTCCGACGCATGGGTCTGTCGGCCCGCGCCCACGACCGGTTGCTCAAAGTTGGCCGCACCATCGCCGACCTCGACGGCGCAACGAACGTGAGCGCGAAGCACCTGGCCGAAGCGGTGCAATACCGCAGCCTCGACCGCAATTACTGGAATTGAAGGCCCTTCCCTACTCCTGGAAGCCCGGCAAATCGCTAGACTAAGGCCAGAAGTCCTTAAACATCGAATATCAGGGAGGAACCTTCATGAAGGCATTCATGCTCGTTGCCCTGGCAACGCTTGCTCTGCCCGTTTTTGCCCAAAACCAGTCCGGCGACGTGCTCGTACACATGGTCGTCACCGCGGAGAGCCGCCACGGCCGCACGACACCGCTCATCGAGCAGGGGGAAGTCACCGCCTATCAGGGGCGCGCGAAGGAAAAGATCGAAGGCTGGCTGCCGTTGCGGGGAGACCACGCCGCGCTCGAGTTGTTCATCCTGCTGGACGACGTCGCTAACACGAGCCTCGCCACGCAACTGGAGGACATCCGCACATTCATCGAAGAACAGCCACCGACCACGGCCGTGGGGGTCGGGTATATGCAGAACGGGACGGTCCAGGTTGCTTCCAACCTCACGACGAATCACGAGGCCGCCGCGAAATCGCTGCGCATGCCGTTGTCGAGCGAGGTGGCCGTGGCGAGCCCCTACTTCTCGCTCGAAGACCTCATCAAGAAATGGCCGAAGGCCGACGCGCGCCGCGAGGTGATCATGATCACCGACGGCATTGACCGGTTCGGAGGGTCGAACCCGTACAACCCGTACGTCGAAACGGCGATCGAGGAAACGATCAAGGCCGGTGTTCTTGTCTATACCATCTACACTCCAGGCATCGGCCACTACGGCCACTCGTTCTGGGCCATGAACTGGGGCCAAAACTACCTCGCGGAACTGTCGGAGAAAACGGGCGCCGAGTCCTACTTCGTCGGCTTCGGCAACCCGGTCACGTTCGTTCCCTGGTTCAACCAGATCGAGGAGCGGCTGCGGAACCAATACCTCATCACGTTTTTCGTGAAACCGGATAAGAAGCCCAGCTTTCAGCGTGTGAAGTTCGTGACCGAGGTTCCCGACACCGAAATCATCGGCGCGGAGACGGTCTGGGCGCCTGAAGGCGCGAAGTAAGGCCGGATTTCGCCTGGCATCTGGATTGCTCTGATTGCCATTGGGACAGCCTGCGCGAGCTTGGGGCGCACTCCGGTGAGCCGCCCCCTCGCGCCGGCCCGGGAGGTGGCGATGGAAGAGAAACAGAAATGGACCAGTGCCCGCGGGCTCACGGCGTTGTTGTGCTGCCAGTTACTCCTTGTCACGTCAATCGGCTGCGGCGGCACGCACCGGACTACTCTGCCTGAAACCAAGCCTGTATCCGCCGTTTTCGAACCGCTGCAGGAGGACCTCAAGAAGTCCTACCTGACGCTGTTTGAAACCGCGGCGAAGCTGGAGTACAGCGACAGCCAGATCGCGAAGATGCGCGAGTATTTGAACCAGGGCGAAGACTATTGCCTCGGCAAGTTCAACGGCGCCGCCGGCGAATACCAGCGGCGGGTCGAGGCCGCGCAAAATTCTCTGAAGAAGGACATCACCGACGCCGAGCGGCACAACCTTCACTGTGAGATTCAGGAAGCCCGGGATCTGAAGCAGCAGGCGGACCTGATTTCTCAACACGCGATCCCGGTCGCCTACGACAACAAACGCGCCAAGCTCGATGTGATTCAGAAATGGCCGGCCGAAGAAAAACTCATCCGGCAGAGCATCGCTGACGGAAGCTACAAGACCCGCCGCTGGGGAGACGCCAAGGACATCGGTTTCCGCGAGATCGAGAAAGATCAGAAAGACGACATCAAGCTCGGCGAGAATTCGATCCGCGACCTGAAACAGATGGGCATGATGCCGAAGGAAATCGAGGATCCGGTCGTGGTGAACTACGTCAAGGACGTAGCGCAGAAGGTAGCCCGGAACTCCGATCTCCGGGTGCCGCTGCAGGTAACCGTCCTCAATTCGAAAGAGATCAACGCCTTCGCCCTGCCGGGTGGATTCATTTTTGTCGAGCGGGGCCTGCTTGAGGCTGTGGACGACGAAGCGCAACTGGCCGGGGTAATCTCGCACGAAGTCTCGCATGTGGTGGCGCGTCACGGCCGGAAGCTCATGACCAAGGCGATGATCGCGTCCATTCTTTACCAGGCCGCGCAGGTGGCTGCGATGGTGTTCACCGGCGGAGCGGCCAGCATCGGCGCCTATTACGCGTTCCAGTACGGTTTCTGGGGACTGGGGCTCACCTTGAATCTGGCCCTCCTCGGCGTGAGCCGGGATTACGAGCGCCAGGCGGACCAACTGGGAATTCAATACGCCTGGAAGGCGGGGTACGACACCAGCGGCTTCATCCGCTTCTTCGACAAGATGGCCACCAAGGAAGGCTACGTGAATGGCGCAAGCTGGTTCCGTTCACATCCCCCGTTCTACGAACGGATGGTCGATTCGGAGCGCGAAATCATGTACCTCGGTGCGCCGGAGCATGCCGTCATGACGACAACGGAGTTCGTGGCCATGAAAGCGGCGTTGGCGAAAGTCAGCGTAACGGCGGAAAAAGACGGCAAGAATGCGCCGACGCTGCTTAGTAAGGGGGAAGAGAACTGTCCCCCGCCGTCAAAACTTCTGTTCGAAGCCGATCAGCCTATCGAGACGATCTGTTCGGCGCCGAAGACAACGCCGGTTGAACCGAAGAAGTAGCGGCTTCGCCCTTCACGTACTTGCCGTACCAGGCGAGGTATCGCTCGAACCGGTCCTTCACGTAGCTTGGCCGCGTGATGCCGTGGAACGCGCCGGGGTAGATGATGAGCTCGGTAGGCACGCCGAGCGATCGCAGCGCCTCGTACATCTGCTCTCCGCCGGCGAGCGGCACATTCATGTCCTTGTCGCCGCCAAGAAACAGCGTCGGCGTATGAATCCGGTCGGCATGGAAAAACGGGTAGGAGATCTTCACCCACAAGTCCTGCGAGCGCCACGGCGGGCCCAACTCGCGGTCGTATTGGATGACGTACTCGTCCAGGCCGTACATGCTGATCTGGTTGGCGCTGCCGGCCCCGCTGATCGCCGCGCGGAATCGCCCGTCCGAGGCGATCGTGTAGTCGGTGAGGATGCCGCCGTAGCTCCAGCCGCCGATACCGAGCCTCGCCGGGTCGGCGACGCCTTCGGCCACCATCGCGTCCACTCCAGCCAGCAGATCCTCGACTTCCAGGTGGCCCCAGTCGGCAAAGATCGCCTCCTGATAGGCCGCGCCCCGGCCGGAGCTTCCGCGGTAATTCACGTTCAGCACTGCGTAGCCGTTGGCGGCAAACAACTGCCGCTCGAACTGGAATGCATGGGAATCCTCGCCGTCCGGTCCGCCGTGGATTCGAAGCAGCAGGGGGACTTTCTCGCCGTCACGATAACCCGGCGGGAGAGTCAACAGCCCGTGAACTTCCGTTCCGTCTTTGGCGTGGAAGCTCACGTCGCGTGTGCGGCCCAGGCTCACCTCGCGGAGCCAAAGCGCGTTCGGGTCGGCCAGTTTGCGCAGCGCGCCGTTTTCGAGCGCGAACACCGCCGGCGGCGTGTCGTCCCGCGTCGCCAGCACCGCGTAATGGCCGGCGGCTTCGTTCTGTGCGAGTACCGTGACGTCGCCGTCGATCATCCTCGCCACGCCGCCGCCCGAGAGCGAAACGCGGATCGGGTACTCCCGCCGGTCGTTCGTCTCAATGCACAGGATCGACCGGCCGTCGGGCGAAAACAGCGGCGCGCGTACGGCGCGGTCCAGGCTCGCCGTCAGCACTTGCGGCTCGCCGCCATCCGCGGGAACCACTGCCAGCTTGAACTGGTTGTAGGCGGTGAGTTCCGGCGCGCTGCCCTGCAGGTAAGCGATCCGCGTACTGTCCGGGCTCCAGGAGAGGCCTCCGGTGTCCGGTCCCGGGAAGTGCGTAAGCTTGCGCGCCACCCCGCCCGGCTTGCTGTCGGCCACGAAAATGTCCGTGTTCTCCGTCCGGTCCCAGTCCTTGTCCTGATTGCTGGCGAAGGCGATTTTCGTGCCATCGGGCGACCACGCCGGGCTTTGCTCATCGAATGATGTCTGCGACGTGAGCGGCTCGGCCTTCTGTGTCGCGATGTCGTAGAGATAAATTTTCGTGCGCTCGGTACCACTCAGATAACCTTCCCGGTCTTCCTTGAAGTGGTAGCGGTCCACAATGATCGGCTTCGGCGGCTTCGGTTGCGCGCCGGGCTTCGTCTCTTCGTCTTTGTCCTTCTTCGGCGTCATCAGAAGCGCCAGGCGCTTCGAATCCGGCGACCACTCGAAGCCCGATAACTTCTCCTTTACCGCGGTTAGCTGCCGCGCCTCGCCACCGCGCCGGTCCATCAGCCAGACCTGGGATCCTTTCGCCGGTCCGGTCCGCGACGACAAAAACGCCAGGTAGCGTCCGTCGGGACTCCACCGCGGTGCGCTCTCCCCTTCAGCGTCAAAGGTAAGCTGCAGGGTCTCGGTCCCGTCCCACGAGGTCATCCAGAGATGCGAGACGCGTTTGTCGTCCTTCCCATCAACAGTTGACACCGCATAAACCACCCACTTGCCGTCCGGCGAGACCCGCGGATCGGAAACTACAGACATCCGCGCCAGATCATCCAGGTTGAGCACGCGAGGCGCCGCCTGCGTCCCGGCCATGGCGGCCAGAATAGCCATCAGACTCGTTGCACGCATGAGTCTCAGAATAGCCGAGCTTGGCTCCCGCACAGTGTTGCTTGCCTTACGCATCAGTGCGGCCTGATTCTTGTCGTTAGCACCTCGCAAAGGTGGCAACAAGGTTGCTTATCGTTTCAGACTGCCTTCGCCTCACTTTCGAAGATCTTCGAATCATTGCGAATTTTTGTTGACAAACGATTCAAAGCGACTTAACATTCATATGCTGCAGTGTCCACGTAGCTGACAACTTAAGGCAGGTGTACGACCCCCGCATGAATTTCCAAATCGGCGAAAAGATCGTCTACCCAAACCACGGCATCGGTACCGTAGAAAACATCAGCACCCGGTCGTTCGGCACGCAACTCGAACGCTTTTATCTCCTCCGTCTTAC
>DAIDIH010000273.1 GCA_027459465.1 Bryobacterales bacterium
GTCTTTCACTATTGCCCAGTTTGCTCTAAAAGCCGGGTCCTGTCCGGCCTCCGTCGTAAGCGCAGGCCCGAGCCCGGCGATATCCAACAGTTTCGGGAGGTCGTGCACGTAATACCTCGCTGCCTCCTTCGGAGGGAACTCGTCCTGTATGGTCTTTCGGGCGATACAGGCCTTCAGGGCACACTCGATGGCGTAACCACAAATGTAGTAGGCGCCGGCGAAGCGGCCAGCGTTGAGGAGGGCGGCGGCATCGTCCAACCGCTCGGCGGCCAGCCTCTGGAATTCGAGTCGGTTCCTCTTCGCCATCATAAGGATATCGCGGTGTCTGCTGCGATCGGTCTCGCTGCGAGGTGATTCAGAAGGTGGGACGCCTTGTGTTCGGAGATCGGTTGGCCAACCCGACCCCTCTAAGGATAGCTATGGGTTGGGCTGGACGCAGATGGGGGCGCCGTCGAAGCTGTTGGGGCCGGCGAGGTTGATGGTGAGGTTGGAGGCGACGGCAGGGCAAGCGGGTGAGTAAGTGGCGTTGGCGGGGATGCGGACGTTGATCTGGTAGAGACCGAACTGGCCGGGGGCGAGGCCGGCGAAGCCGGGGGCGGGTTGGGCGATGGCCGCCATGATGAGGGGATTTATGTAGGGGCGCGAGGGGGAGGCATTGGGGGTGAAGTCGAAACCGAGGGTGAGGGGTTGGGCGAGGACGGCTGCGGGAATGGGACTGGCGGCGCCGGTGGGGACAGAGGGTGAAGTGGCGCCGAGGCCGTAGGCCCAGAGGACGATTTCTTCGCCGGGTTGGGCGGGGGCGGCAGGGGTGATGAGGGCGCCGGAGGCGTGGGTGGCGACGGGTTGGCAGGAGGCCGAGGTTCCGGGCGAGAGGGCGACGTCGCAGGCGGTGAGGATGTGGATGTTGTCGGTGACGGGGGTGATGCGGCTTGGCTGGCTGGAGCCGTTGTTTTCGGAGATCGAGAGCGAGACGATTCCGGTTGGGATGACGGCGGGGTTGAGGGGCTGGAGGACGACGAGTTCGAAGGGGATCTGAACGGTGATGGCGGTGAGGAGGCAGGAGGGCGCGGGGGTGGCTTGCGACGGCGGAGCGCAAAGTTGCAGTTGCCGGATGGAGAGCAGGGGGACGGGACGGGAGGGCAGGTCGAACTGGTTGAGGATGACGGAAATGCCGGCGAGCGTGGTGGGCAGCGGGTTTGTAGTGGCGCGGACTTGGAGGTTGGGCAGGACCGTTTGGAGGCCGGCGGCGAAGAGTGTGACGACCTGGCCGGGGGCGACGCGGAGGATGGCTGGGTCGGCGTAGCCTGCGCCGGTGAGGGTGATGTTTTGGGCGGCGAGGGGGAGCAAGGCGAGGAGCCCGAGGAGCAGACGGGGCATGGTGGAACCTCCGTTGGTTCGATTGTAGAATGCAGACACGATGATTTACCTGAGCCGCGCGCCGGGGCCTCCGCTGGACCGTTATGTGGCAGCGGTGTGGCACTGCGAGATGGAGGAAAAGCCGGTGGCGCTCGAACGGGTGCTGCCGACGGGGACGGCGGGGCTGATTGTGAATCTGAAAGAAGACCGGACGCGGACGTATGACGCGGAGGCGGGATACCGGTGCGAGGAGTTGGCTTCGGGGATTGTGCTGTGCGGGACGGCTTCGCGGTTTGCCGTGATCGACACGGCGGAGCAGGAGCGGGTGGCGGGCGTCGTGTTCCGGCCGGGTGGGGCGGCGGCGTTTTTCCGGATGCCGGCGCGGGAGACGGCCGATAGTCATGTGCCGCTGGATTTGATTTGGGGCCGGCGGGCGCGGGGGAGAAGTTGGACGTGCTCGAGCGGGCGCTTACGGAGATGGCCGCGCCGGGGCTGATGGACGGGGCGATCGGGTTTGCGCTGGACGAGTTTGGGCGGAGGCCGGAGACGGCGCGGATTGCGGAGGTGGCGGAGACGGCGGGGATGAGCTCGCGGCGGTTTATCGAGCGGTTTCGGGCGGCGGCGGGGATGACGCCGAAGCGATATTGCCGGCTGCCGCGGTTTCAGAGGGCGGTGGGGCAGGTCACGCTTGGGCGGCGGGTGGACTGGACTCGGGTAGCGATGGAGAGCGGGTATTACGACCAGCCGCATTTCATTCGGGATTTCCGGGAGTTCGCCGGCATAGCTCCTCGGGAGTACGAGGCGGGGCGCGGAAAATTTCAAAATCACGTCAAATTTGTACAATCCGGCGGCGGAGCGGGCATGGCATGATGAGCCATGGCGGAAGAAACTTACACCTATAAGACCGTAACTCCGTACCTGGTTGTGCCGGATGCGGATGCGGAGATGGCGTTTTTGCAGGGGGCGTTCGGGGCGCGGGTGATGGTGTGCCATCGCAACGAGCAGAATGCGGTGATGCATGCGGAATTGCGAATCGGCGATTCGCTGGTGATGCTGGGGCAGGCGGGGGAGGGGGTGAAGGCGCGGGAGGCGGCGTTTTACCTCTGGGTGGAAGATGTGGACGCGGTGTACGGGAAGGCGCTTGGGGCGGGGGCGAAATCGGAGTCTGCGCCGGAGGATAAGCCATACGGGCACCGGATGGCGGGGGTGGTGGACGAGGCGGGGCTGACGTGGTGGATCGGGTCGCCGGTAAAGCCTCATTGATTCCGGCCGGGCGTCGCGGATAGGATAAAGGCGTCGCGTATCGGCGACACCTGGAGTACCTATGGGCGCGGCGGGCAATCGAGTGGCGGAGTTCCGGCAGAGGATGGGGCTGGCGGCGAGCCGTCTGGCGGCGGAAGTGGGGGTGAGCCGGCAGACGGTTTATTCGATCGAAGCCGGGCTGTATGTGCCGAACACGCTGGTGGCGCTGAAGTTGGCGCGGGCGCTGGAGAGCACGGTGGAGGAGTTGTTCGCGGCGGCGGGCGAGGAGGAGAAGCGATTCGAGAAGCTGCTGCCGATTGACGGGCGGCGGGTGATGCGGGCGGGGGAGCCGGTACAGATCTGCGTGGTGGGGGAGAAGCGGATTGCGGCGCCGGCGGTGGTGGGGGCGAGCGTGTTTCCGGAGGCGGACGGCGTGGTGGCGGAGAGCCGCGGGGGGCGGGTGCTGGTGGAAGAGATCCGGCGGACGGAGGGGGACGACCTGGTGATGGCGGGGTGCGATCCGGCGATGCCGCTGCTGGCGGCTCCGCTGCGGAAGGCGGGGGTGAGGTTGGTGGCGTGGACGGCGAACAGTTCCGACGCGCTGCGGCTGTTGAAGGAGGGCCGGGTGCATGTGGCGGGGTGCCATATAAAGGACCGGCGGACGGGGGAGGCGAATGCGGCGTTTGTGAGGAAGTATTTCCGCGGCGGGGAGGCGGAGCGGTTCGGGTTTGCGACGTGGGAAGAGGGGTTTGTGGTGGCGCCGGGGAATCCGCTGGGGATACGGGGTGTGGAAGATCTGGCGCGGGGCGGGGTGAGGCTGGCGAATCGCGAGGCGGGGTCGGGGACACGGCGGTTGCTGGAGGGAATGCTCGAGAAGGCGGGGATCGAGACGGGGCGGATTTTGGGTTATGAGCGGGGTTTCGGGGGGCACGTAGCGGCGGCGCGGGAGGTGCTCGAAGGGCGGGCGGACTGCTGTGTTTCGGTGCGATCGGCGGCGCGGCTGCTGGGGTTGGATTTCGAGCCGCTCGAGGAAGAGCGGTACGAGTTTGTGGTGGCGAGCGGGTTTTTGAAGACGCGGGCGGTGGAAGCGCTGCTGGAGGAACTGGGGCGGCCGGGGCTGCGGCGGGCGATGGAGGAGGCGTGCGGGTACGGGATGGGCGAGAGCGGGGAGCGGTTGGGGAAGTAACGGCGGTGTGCGTTCAGGCGGGCTGGCGCTCGCGGAGGGCGATGCCGTGGAGGATCTGATCGATGACGGCGTCGTCGCCGACGATGGTGTTGAGCATCTGGTGGTAGAGTTCGCGGCTGGGCCAATCTTTCGAGAAGTAAGATTTGATGAAGGCGGCGCGGTCGCGGTCGATGGAGTCGAGGCGGTCGTTGGCTTCGTCGCGGGAGAGGCCGGTGGCGAGGAGGCGGCGGAGTTTTTCCTCGCGGGGGGCGTAGAGGAAGACGCGGAAGACGTCGTCGCGTTCGCGGAGGAAGTAGGAGGCGCCGCGGCCGACGAGGATGCAATTGCCGCCGGCGGCCGTATCGAGGACGATGCGTTCCATCATGGCGGCCATGCCATCGGCGTCGAGGGCTTCGATGCCTTTGACGGGGAGGCTGCGCTCGAAGCTGCCGCGGAGGAAGACTTTCATGAGGCGGTAGAAGAGGGGGTCGATGCGTTCCTCGCGTTTTTCGACGGTGGCGATGTCGGACTTAGCGCGGCGGGCGATTTCGCAGGTGAGTTCCTGATCCCAGAGCTTCCAGCCGAGTTTTTCGGCGAGTTTTTGGGCGATGGCGGCGCCGCCGCTGCCATACTCGCGTTCCATGGCGATGATGCGGATCATGACGAAGGAGGGTTTATCCGCCACTTAGTATAAGGCGAGGAAATTATGATTTCCATCCCCTGTATACCCGGACGGCGGATAAGAGGCGCATAATCAACCTATGAAGCGTGGCCTTATATTCTTTGCGGCGGCACTGGTTGCCGCTTGGGTTTGGGCGGGACCGAAGAAGAACGCGAAGGGAGGGATGGGGCCGACGCGGATGGTGACGCTGAACGTAGCGGCCGAGGACGCGCAGGGCCAGCCGGTGGAAGACCTGACGGAGAGCGATTTTCAGGTAACGGACAAGGGCAAGGCGCAGTCGATCACGTTGTTCCGGCATAACGTGGAGACGCCGGAGAAGCTGGTGGAGCGGCTGGGGCCGAACCAGTTTTCGAACCGGACGGGCGAGGTGCCGCCGCACGTGACGCTGATTCTGTTCGATCTATTGAACGAGCGGATGGGGCAGCAGGGGTATGCGCGGGGCCAGATTATCGACACGCTGTCGAAGCTGGAGTCGGCGAATTATCTTTATTTCTACATGCTGACGGTAGAAGGGCTGCTGCCGGTGCATGGGTTGCCGGAGCCGAACGAGGAGCCGGCGCCAAAGACGGCGGCGCCGTGGACGAGGCAGATTCAGCCGATGCTCGATGCGGCGTTGAACAACGTATTCCGGATGAGGCCATATATGTACACGGACGACCGGGTGATGATGACGTTCAACGTGCTGGAAGATCTGGCGACGCGGCTGGGGGCGGTGGCGGGGCGGAAGAACATTGTGTGGATCACGCACGGGGTGCCGATTGCGATCGGGCCGGCGCGGTCCGGGGTCGATATTCCAATTGATTATGAGCCGGTGCTTCGGGAGTTGAACGCGGCGCTGGACCGGGCGCAGGTGGCGGTATATCCGGTGGATCTAGCTCCGCCTGGGACGGAGGCGCCGATGTCGGCGACATCGAGCGGGCCGGCGGGGATGGGCCGGGGGGGAATGGGCGGCCAGTCTGCGGCGGACCCGGGCGGGATTCCGGAGTCGTCGCAGACGGCGCCGGGAGTAGCGAGCGCGGATACGCTCGAGGAGATGGCGGCGATGACGGGCGGGAAGGCGTTCGTGAATCCGGACATTCCGGGGGCGATCCATCAGGCGCTGAAGGATGCGCGGTCCAGTTACTTGATCGGCTACTATCCGCCGCCGGCGAGCTGGGATGGCAAGCTGCACAAGATCAAGCTGAAGTGCACGCGGAAGGGCGTGAAGCTGGTGACGAAGACGGAGTACATGGCGTATCCGCCGGAAGCGGCGGGGATGCAGGCCGAGCAGGCGGCGATGCGGGCGGCGATGCTGAGTCCGTTTGACGCGAGCGAAATTGGGCTGGTGGCGGAAGCGACTCCGGATGCGAAGACGCCGGCGACGACGCATTTGCAGTTGCGGATCCGGGCGCAGGATGTGTCGCTGCTGCCACTGGGGGACCGGTTCACGGGGGAGTTGGCGTTGACGTACGTGATGTATGGCCCGGACGGGAGGCCGCAGGCGTCGAACCCGATGCCGTTGCGGATGGATTTCACGTCGCAGCAGAGGGACGATGTGATGAAGAACGGGATTACGGCGGGTGGGGACTTACAATTCGGGCCGCAGGTGCATAAGGTGAGGGTGGTTGTGTTTGACAACAACTCGAGCGCGGTGGGGTCGGTGACGCTGACGGGGTTGGGACAGACGGGCGGCTGATGGGGCGGGCGGCGCGGGCCGCGGCTGCGCTGAGTGTGGCCGCGGCGGTTTGGGCGGGAGGACGGAAGAGCGTGGCGTTGGGGCCGACGCGGATGGTGAAGCTGAACGTGGAGGTCGAAGACAGGCGAGGGCAGCCGGTGAGCGGGCTGGCGGAGGAGGACTTTCGCGTGTACGACCAGGGCAGGCCGCAGAAGATCGTGCGGTTCCGTGCCGAAGAGGGGCGCGGGAACCGGCTCGAGTTGCGGGCGGGGGAAGGCGGGGTGTCGAACCGGGGGGCGGGCGGGCCGCCGCACGTGACGCTGATTCTGTTCGATCTGCTGAACACGAACATGGACGACCAGGGGTTCGCGCGGGGGCGGATTATTGGCGCGCTGAAGAAACTGGAGCCGGCCGAGTATGTGTATTTGTATCTGCTGACGATCGAGGGGCTCATTCCGCTGGAGGGACTTCCGGCGCCGGGAGAAGGGGCCGCGGCAAAGCCGGATGGGCCTTGGACGAGGGAGATTCAGCAGAGGCTGGACACGGCGATGAAGAGGGTGAACCGCCTGGGGCCGCAGCATGACAACCTGTTTCCGCTGGACCGGGTGAATATGACCTATGCGGCAATTGAGGGGTTGCTGGGGCGGCTGGGAGCGGTGGCGGGGCGGAAGAACCTGGTGTGGATTACGCATGGGGTGCCGGTGGAGATCGGCGAGCAGCATCCGGAGTGGGGGGAGCCGGCGGATTACCGGCCGATGCTGCGGGAGTTGAGCGCGGCGATGGAGCGGAGCGGGGTGGCGGTGTACCCGGTGGAGTTATACGGTCCGCAGCGGGAGGCGTCGGCGGCGGTGCTGGCGAACGTGGAGACTCTGCGGGAGATTGCGGCGATGACGGGCGGGGAAGTGTATGTCGACGCGGAGGTGGGCGAGGCGATCGGGGATGCGGTGAGGAGCACGCGTTCGAGTTACCGGATTGGTTATTATCCGCCGCCGGAGAGCTGGGACGGGAAGATGCACAAGATCCGCGTGAAGTGTTTGCGTAAAGGAGCGCGGGTGGTGGCGCGGACCGAGTATGCGGCGTATCGGCCGGAAGCGGCGAGCGAGGCGGAGGAGACGGCGGCGCTGCGGGGGGCGCTGGGAAGCCCGTTTGACGCCTCGGAGATCGCGGTGGCCGGCGAGGCGGAGGCGGCCGGCGGGGAGGCGCGGAGGGTTCAGGTGCGATTGCAGGTCGGGGCGCAGGATTTGACGCTGCTGCCGGTGGGCGAGCGGTATCTGGGTGGGATTGCGGTGACGTATGTGGAGTACGGAGCGGGAGGGAGGACGAAGGCGCTGAGCGGCTCGCACGAGCGGCTGGACTTGAGTTCGCGGCAGCGGGAGGAATTGATGAGCGGAGGCATCCGGCTGCGTAGTGAGCTATCGTTGGATGCGGATGTTAGTAAGTTGCGGGCGATTATATTTGACGATTATTCAGGAGCGGTAGGATCGATAACATTCACGGGACTCAGAAAGGGACAGAAATGAGGTTGGGAATCATAGTTGTGGCCGCGATGACGACGGCGGCGGTTTCGAGTTGGGCCTGGGCGAAGAACGACGCGAAGGGCATGACGAGGATGGTGCGGTTGAACGTAGCCGTGGTGGGTTCGCACGGGGACGCGGCGCCGGAGTTGAAGGCGGACGATCTGCAGGTGTTCGACAACGGGAAGGAACAGAAGATCGAGGTATTCCGGCGAAATGAGGCGAGGCAAAAAGGCTCGGCGGCGGTGTTGAAATCCGGGGAAGTGACAAACCGGGCCGGGAACGCGCCGGGGCAGGTGACGGTGATTTTGTTCGATCTGCTGAACACGCACATGGAGGACCAGGGGTATGTGCGGGGGCAGCTTCTGCAGGCGTTGAACAAGACGGAGAAGGCGGACTCGCTGTATCTGTACCTGCTGACGATCAAGGGGCTGCAGGGAGTGCACGGGCTGCCGGCGCCGGGTGAGGCGGCGGCGACAGGGGCGACTCCATGGACGGCGAATGTGGCGGCGAAGCTGGACGAGGCGATGCAAGGGGTGAACCGGCTTGGGCCGCAGAACGACAATATGATGCCCTGGGACCGGGTGACCGCGACGTATAAGGCGCTGGGGAGCCTGCTCGACGAGATGGGCGGCATTGGCGGGCGGAAGAACCTGGTGTGGGTGACGCGCGGGGTGCCGTTGGAGATTGGAGGACAGCATCCGGATTGGGGGACGCCGGCGAACTTCGAGCCGCTGCTGCGGCAGTTGAGCGGGCAGTTGGATGCGAGCGGGGTGGCGGTGTATGCGGTGGAGGCGTTTGGAGCGGGTCGGGAGGCGTCGAGTTCGGTGTTGCAAGAAGTGCAGACGCTGGATGAGCTGGCGGGGATGACGGGAGGGAAGGTATACGGGGACGGCAATGTGGGCGCGGCGCTCGAGGATGCGGCCGAGGCGGCGCGATCGAGCTACGTGGTGGGTTACTATCCGCCGCCGGGAAACTGGAACGGGAAGCTGCATAAGATCAAGCTGAAATGTTCGCTGAAGGACGTGAAGTTACAAGCCAAGACGCAGTACATGGCTTACGCGCTGGAGGCGAGCGGCGGGGCGGAGGAGCAGGCGGCGGTGCGGACGGCGGCGGAAAGCGCGGTGGACACGGATGAGATTGGGCTGGTGGGGACGGCGGGGCCGGACGCCAAGGAGCCGGCGAAGACGTCGATCCGCGTGCGAATCCGGGCGCAGGACATTATTTTGCTGGAGGGCGGCGGGAAGTATCGCGGCCAGGTGTCGCTGACGTATGTGGCCTATGGGACGGGAGGGCAGAAGATCATGTCGCGGCCGCTGCCGGTGCCGATTGAGTTGACCGATGCGCAGCGGGAGCAGGCGATGAAGGACGGCATTGTGGCGGGGCACGACATCGGGTTCGGGCCGAGCGTCGAGAAGGTGCGGGTGATTGTATTTGACAATTACTCGGACGCGGTGGGGTCGGTGACGCTGGCGCTTGGCGGGGCGACGAAGGCGGGCGGCTGATGAGGCGGTCCGCGGCGCTGTGGATCGCGCTGGCAGCGGCAGGTTACGCCGGCGCGAAGCAGGAGGTGGGTGGCGCTCAGGGACTGACGCGGATGGTGCGGCTGAACGTGGCCGCGGTAGGTGGGCGGGGCAAGGCGGCGCCGGCGCTGAGCGAGGATGACGTGCAGGTGTTCGATGCGGGGAAGGCGCAGAAGATCGTCCTGTTCCGTTCGAACGCAACGAGGCAGAGGAAACCGGATGCGCCGCTCGCGCCGGGCGAAGTGACGAATCTCGAGGCGGGCATGCCGTCGCAGGTGACGGTGATTCTGTTCGATCTGCTGAACACGCGGCTGGATGCGCAGGGATACGTGCGCGGGCAATTGCTGGAGGCGCTGAAGAAGGTGGAAGGCGCCGACGCAGTGTATTTGTATGTGCTGACGCTGAGCGGGCTGCTGCCGATTCAGCCGCTGCCGGAGCCCGGGGAGGACGCGCCGCCGCGGGCGGCCGTGCCGTGGACGAGGCAGGCGCAGCCGAAGCTGGATGCGGCGATGCAGAGCGTGAGCCGGCTGGGTCCGCGGAGCGACAACGTGCTGCCATGGGACCGGTTCAACGGGACGTACACGGCGCTTCAGACGATGATGATGCGGCTTTCCGGTGTATCGGGGCGTAAGAACCTGGTATGGATTACGCGCGGGGTGCCGCTCGAGTATGGGCAGCGGCATCCGGAATCGGGCATGCCGGTCGACTATGAGCCGATCTTGCGGCAGTTGAGCGCGGCATTGGACGAGAGCGGCGTGGCGGTGTATCCGGTGGAATCATTCGGGCCGATGCGGGAGACGTCGGGATCGATGATGGAGGAGGTGCAGACGCTCGAGGAGATGGCCGGGCTGACGGGGGGTGCGACGTACGAAGGGGGAGATGTCAGTTCGGCGTTGCGGGATGCTCTGGCGGCTTCGCATTCGAGCTATGTGGTGGGATATTATCCGCCCCCGGAGAACTGGGATGGGAAGCTGCACAAGATCAGGCTGAAATGTTCGATTAAGGGGGTGAAGCTGCAGGGCAAGACGCAGTATGTGGCGTATCCGCTGGAGGCGAGCGGCGGGGCTGCGGAGGCGGCGACGCTGCGGGCGGCGGTGCGGAGCCCGTTTGACGACTCGGAGATCGGGCTGCAGGGGTTGGCGGCGCCGGATCCTAAGGATCCGGCGAAGACACGGATCCGGATTCGGATCCGGACGCAGGACCTCATGCTGCTGGAGGGGGGCGGGCGGTATCACGGGGAGATTGCGCTTACCTATGTGCCGTACGGGGCGGGAGGACAGGTATTGCCGTCGCACCCGGTTCCGGTGACGATCGATTTGAGCGAGGCGCAGGAGGAGGCGGCGATGAAGAGCGGGATTGAGACGGGAGGCGACATCGCGTTCGGGGCGGGCGTGAGAAAGGTGCGGGTGATTGTTTTTGACAGTTACTCGGACGCGGTGGGATCGGTGACGGTAGGGCTGGCGGGCGGGAAAGCGGGTGGCTGATGCGGCGGGTTGGATTCCTGATGTTGATTGTGACGGCGGCGTGGGGGCAGGCGCCGCCCCGGATGGTGCGGTTGAATGTGGTAGCGGAAGGCGCGAGCGGCGGTCCGGCGACGGGGTTGGCGGCGGGGGACCTGCAGATAACGGATGCGGGCAAGCCGCAGACGGTCGCACTGTTCCGGAAGAACGGGACGGCGAACGCGAGGTCGGCGGCGGGGCCGCTCGAGCCGGGGGAGTTTTCCAATCGCGGCGCGGGGACGCCGGCGCAGGTGACGTTGGTTCTGTTCGATGTGCTGAACACGACGATGAAGGACCAGGCGTATGTGCGGGGACGGATCCTCGAAGCGTTGCAGCCGATAAAGGACGGCGATTCGGTGTACTTCTACCTGCTGACGTTGAAGGGTCTGGCGCCGGTGCGGGCGCTGCCGGAGCCGGGCGAACCGGCGGCTGCGCCGGGCACCGATTGGACGCAACAGATCCAGCCGTTGCTCGATCGGGCGATGAAGGGTGTGAACCGGTTGGGGCCACACAGCGACAACATGGAGCCGCAGGACCGCGTGAACGCGACGTACGAGTCGCTGGCGGCGCTGCTCGGCCGGTTGGGATCGGTGGCGGGACGGAAGAATCTGGTTTGGGTGACGCGGGGCATTCCGATCGAGATCGGCGCGCGTCATGCGGGGTCGGGCATGCCCGCCGAGTATGAGGAGCTTCTGCAGCGGTTGAGCACGGCGTTCGATGCGAGCGGGGTGGCGGTGTACCCGGTGGAGGCATTCGGGCCGAGGCGGGAGGAGGGCGAGGAGATGATGGAGGAGCAGCGGACGCTCGAGGAGATCGCGGCGATGACGGGCGGCGAGTTGTATGCGCAGGCCGACGTACCGGCGGCGATGAAGGCGGCGATGGCGGCGTCGCGGTCGAGCTATGTCGTGGGCTACTATCCGGGGGCGGAAAACTGGGACGGGAAGCTGCACAGGATCAAGCTGAAGTGCGCCAAGGACAGCGTGAAGCTGGAATCGAAGACAGAGTACGTGGCGTACAAGGAGCCGGAGATGGGCGCGGCGGCGGAGCAGGAGGCGTTCGGGGCGGCGATCCGGAGTCCGTTCGATGCCTCCGAGATCGGGCTGTGGGCGGTGCGCGGAGCGAGCAAGACGGATCCGAAGAAAACGCGGTTGCAGCTTCGGATCGACGCACGCGACGTGACGATGCAACCGGTGGGCACGGCGTATCACTGCGATCTTTCGGTGGCGTATGTGAGTTATGGGAAGAACGGGGAGCCTTGGCCGACGCGGCCGGTGGCGATGCCGATTGATTTCGTCGCGGCGCAGCGCGATGAGATCTTAAAGGGCGGCATCAACGTGGGTGGGGACATTGCCTTTCGCGAGGGAGTGGACAAGGTCCGGATTATTGTGTTGGACAACTTCTCGGGCGCGGTGGGGTCGGTGACGTTGACGGGGATGGGGAAGGCAGGATCATGACGTGGCGAGCGGGGTGTGCGCTGGCAGTGGCGGCGGGTTTGGCCTGGGCGGCGCCGAAGAAGGCCGCGCCGGGCGGCCCGACGAGGCTGGTGACGCTGCGAGTGGCGGTGGAAGAAGCCAAGGGCGGCGCGGCGCCGGAGTTGACGCGGGACGACCTGGAGGTGTTCGACAACGGGAAGCAGCAGACGATTACGGTGTTCCGGAAAGCGGGCGGGGCGACGGGGGATGCGGCGCCGAAGCTCGAGCCGGGAGAGGTTTCCAACCGGTCCGGGGCGATACCGCATGTGACGGTGATCCTGTTCGATGTGCTGAACGCGAGGATGACGCAGCAGGGCTACGCGCGGAACGAGATTATCGACGCGCTGAGGAAGGTGGATTCGGCGGACTATTTGTATTTTTATCTGTTGACCGAGCAGGGGCTGATGCCGGTGGTGGGACTGCCGGAGGCGGGGGAGGGGCCACCGCCGCGGGTGGCGACGGCGTGGACGAAGACGATTCAGCCGCGGCTGGACCAGGCGATGAATGCGGCGTACCGGATGAAGCCGGCCATGTACACCGATGAACGGGTGATGGGGACGTTCTCGACGATGAAGATGCTGGCGGAGCGGCTGGGGGCGGTGGCGGGGCGGAAGAACATTGTGTGGATTACGCACGGAGTGCCGGTGGATTTCGAGGAGCCGGGGCTCGATCCGGAGGGGGAGATGCGGCTGCTGGGGTCGACACTCGATGCGGCGGGCGTGGCGATGTATCCGGTGGACATGAACGGGAATGGGGAGATCGGGGCGAGCGCGGAGACGCTGGGCGAGATTGCGGCGATGACGGGCGGACGGGTGTATCTGGACACGGAGATCGCCAAAGCCGTGACGCAGGCGATGGCGGACACGGCGTCGAGTTATGTAGTTGGCTATGTGCCGCCGCCGGAGAACTGGAACGGGAAGCTGCACAAGATCAAGCTGAAATGTGCTTTGAAGGGCGTGAAGCTGCTGGCCAAGAGCGAGTACATCGCGGAGCCGGCGGCGACGGGGGGCGGAGCGCAGCAGCAGGCGGCGCTGCGGGCGGCGACGCTGAGTCCGTTCGATGCGAGCGAGATCGGGTTGATTGCGTCGATGAAGCCGGTAGCGGACGCATCGGGGACGGTGGAAGTGACGCTGCGGGTGAGGGCGCAGGACGTGAAACTACTGCCGGTGGGAGATCAGTGGGCCGGATCGCTGGTGGTGATTTACGCCGTGCTGGAGGAGGGAGTGGAGCCGAGGGCGACGGATCCGCAGCCGATGGATTTGCACTTGAGCGCGGCGCAGCGCGAGCAGGCGATGCAGGACGGAATTGTGGTGAAGCGCGGACTGGAGTTCGGCGGAGTGGGGAGGATTCGAGCGATTGTTTACGACAATTACTCGAACCAGGTGGGATCGGTGACGTTGCAGGGAGCGCAGCGGAACAGGCCGTGAGGGGGGCGGGGCTGGGAATCGGATTGTTGTTGCCGGTGGCGGTCTTTGGCGGACAGACTCGGCTGGTGATGCTGAACGTGGCGGCGGAGGACGGGCGCGGGCAGCCGGTGCGGGATCTCCGGCAGGGCGACTTCACGGTGTCGGACGCGGGGAAGGCGGAGACGATCGTCCTTTTTCGCGAGACGAACGAGCGGGCGGCGGAAGCGGGGGAACCACTTGGGCCGGGGGAATTTTCCAATCGCGTGACGGCGGCGCCCCCGCGCGTGACGGTTGTGCTGCTGGACCTGCTGAACGCGGGGCAGGGCGAGGAGAGCTACGCGGGCGGGCAACTGCTGGAGGCGCTGAAGAAGCTGGGTCCGGCCGAGTATCTGTACGTTTACGTGTTGACGCTGAAGGGGGTGCTGCCGATTGCGCCGCTGCCGGAAGCGGGAGACGAGCCGGAGGGGCGCGGAAGGGCTCCGACGGTTGCCGAGATTGGGCAGCGGATTAACTCGGTGCTGAAGACCGAAATTGCGACGAGGGATTATCTGTTCGCCGAGGACCGGGTGAAGGCGACGGTGGCAGGCCTGGAGACGCTGGCGGCGCCGGTGGGGGCGGTGGCGGGCCGGAAGAACCTGGTGTGGCTGACGCACGGCGTGCCGATCCAGGTGGACCCCGGGCAGACGGAGGCGGGGATGTATGGCTACGACTACACGCCGATGATGCGACAGATGAGCGCGGTGCTGGACGCGCAAGGAATTTCGATGTACCCGGTGAGGCTGAGCGGGCCGGCGGTTGGCGGCAGGATGTACCAGATGGACGACGAGACGCTCGAGGAAATGGCGGCGATGACCGGCGGGCGGGCGTTTGCGGGTCCCGATGTGGTGGGGGCGATTCGCAAGGCGCTGCAGGATGCACGGTCGAGCTATGTGATCGGGTACATCCCCGCGCCCGGGAGTTGGGATGGGAAGCTGCACAAGACCAAGCTGAAATGTTTGCGCAAGGGCGTGAAGCTGGTGGCGAAGACGGAGTACATTGCGTATCCGCCGGAGCAGACCGAGGAGGCGATGGAGGACACGGTGCTGCGGTCGGCGATTCTGAGTCCGTTCGATGCGACCGGGATTGGCGTGCGGGTGAAGGTGAGCGCGGGCGCCACCAAGGCGGATGCCGTGCTGGACGTGAAGGTACGGGCGGAGGATGTGACGATGCTGCCGGCGGGGGACCGATGGCTGTCAGAACTTTCGGTGAATGTGTTCGAGTTCGCGCCGGACGGGGGCCGGAAGCGGGTGGCGGAGGTGACGATGGATTCGGATTTGACCGCTCCACAGAAGGAGGACGCGATGAAAAACGGCTTCGAAAAGCGTGTGGTGGTGGGAGTGGACCCAGGTGTGAGGCGACTTCGGGTGGTGGTGTATGACGAGGTGTCAGGGGCGGTGGGTTCGGTTACAGTGCCAGGCGTTGGAAGAACGGGTCCGTGACCGAGGGTGGCGAGGGGCTAGACTGATGGAACGGGGTTGAAAAGACCGACGGCGCCGGGAACGAGGCGCGAGCGATTGAAGGCCAGAGTCATTTGCGATTGTCAGAGTTCGAAACGATAACGGGACTTGGGTAGACGAGGGGCCTGAGTCGCCAACGATGTATCTCCAACGATATTTGAAGACCGGGGTCGAGCCCGGGGTGCGTCAACGCGGGGACCTGGTCTACACGAGCGGGAAAGTCGTGTCGATTCAGGGCAACCAGTGGACGGTGCGGGCCGAGGTGATGGGGACGCGGTTGTATGAAGTGGAGTTACGGCGCGAGGGCGACGGGATTCACGTTTCATGCGACTGCGAGTACTACGAATCGTCCGGCGTGTGCAAGCATATCTGGGCGGTGATTCGCGCGGCGGACGCGAAGTATTATCTGCTGGGCCGGGTGGGGAGCGGGACGCCGAAGCTGGTGGACGATCTTGCGATCGAGAAAGAGATTTTTCCGGATTTTGTTTTGGACGAGATTGGCGGCGCGAAGTGGGTTGTGCCGGCGAAGCAGCCGCGGCGGCCGGCGGGGGATGGGGCGTGGAAGGACGCGCTGGCCGGGGTCGAGCGGTACCAGACGGGCAGAGAGACGGCGCCGGAGTGGCCGGGCGGGCGGATTTTGTACTACGTGGTGGATCTGGCGGCGATGCGGCATCAGTCCAACATTGTTGTGGAGGTGAACGCGCGCGATCCGTTGAAGACCGGCGCGTTGGGAAAGCCGAAGGCGCTGAGGGTGAGGCGGGACCAGATGGCGGCGATTCCGGACGAGGCGGACCGGGACGCGCTGATGCTGCTTGCGGGGACGCCGGAATTATACGGCTACTACAACGTGGAAGCGATTCCGTCCGCGTTTGTGTTGAGCGGGGCGACGGCCCGGTATTTGTTGCCGAAGCTATGCGCGACGGGGCGGTGCGTGCTGCGGCGGGAAACCGGGACACCGATCGAGGAATGGGCCGTGCTGGGGTGGGATGGGGGCGGGCCTTGGCGGTTCGAAGTATATGTGGAGCGGGCCGGCGACCGGTGGGTATTGAACGGGCGGCTGCGGCGGGGCGAAGCGGTGATGGCGCTCGATGCGCCTGTACTGATGAGCCAGGGCGGCGTGATGGTGGCGGATGGCAGGATCGCGCTGTTTGAGACCGGGCGTGCGAGGGCGTGGCTGGAATTCCTGCGGGAGCGGAAGGAAATCACGGTACCTGCGTCGCAAGGGCACGCACTGGTGGCGGAGATGATGTCGCGGCCGGAACCGCCGGAGGTGAGTTGGCCGGAGGAGTTACGGTTCGAGGAGGTGCATGAGCCGCCTGGAGTGTTTTTCCGGGTGTCGGATTCTCCGGAGTACATGGACAGGCGGAACAACATGCTGCGGGGCGAAATGGGCTTCGAGTACGGCGATCTTATGCTGCCGGAGGGGGCGAAAGAGCGGGGCCTTTACGACGCCAAGCGGCGGCGTTACGTGAAGCGGCACGAAGAAGCGGAACAGGCGGCGGTAGGGCTACTAAAGGAACTGGGGATCAAGCGGCCGCCGCGGCAGTATTACTACCAGGATCACGACTGCTGGCAAGTGCCGGGGAAGAAACTGAACCGGATTGTGCCGGCGCTGGCGCGGGCGGGATGGAAGCTGCAGGTAAAAGGAAAGAAGTTCCGGCATTCGACGGGGTTCCGGGCGGAGCTGAGTTCGGGGATCGACTGGTTCGATCTCAGTGCGGAAGTGGAATTCGGGGAAGCGAGGGCGGAGTTGCCGGCGATACTGGAGGCGCTGCGGCGGAACGAAGGCGTGGTGGAGTTGACCGACGGCTCGTTTGGCCTGCTGCCGGAGGAAATGCTGGAAAAGTACGGGCTGCTGTTGAAGTTCGGCAAGGCGGAAGAAGGGGTGCTGCGGTTTTCCAAGTCGCAGACGGGGCTGCTCGATGTGCTGCTGGCCGAGAAGCCGGAAGTGAAGTTGGACGAGGTGTTCGTCCGGGCGCGGAAGCGGCTGGCGGCGTTTGCGGGCGTGGAGGCGGCGAAGCAGCCGGCGGGGTTTTCGGGGACGCTGCGCGGGTATCAGTTGGAAGGGTTGGGATGGATGCATTTCCTGCGCGAGTTCGGCTTCGGAGGGTGCCTGGCCGACGACATGGGCGTGGGGAAGACGCCGCAGGTGCTGGCGCTGCTCGAGGAGCGGCGCGCGCGGCGGGCAGCGGGCGAGGACGTACCGCCGTCGCTGGTGGTGGTGCCGCGGTCGCTGATTTACAACTGGCAACTGGAGGCGGCGAAGTTCACGCCGAAGCTGCGGCTGCTGGATCACACGGGCACGGCGCGGGCGAAGGAAACGGAGGCGTTCTCCGGATACGACGTGGTGCTGACGACGTACGGGACGCTGCGGCGGGACGCGGCGAGTTTCAAGGATCACCGGTTCGACTACGTGATTCTGGACGAGGCGCAGGCGATCAAGAACGCGGCGAGCGAGTCGGCGAAGGCGGCGCG
>DAIDIH010000274.1 GCA_027459465.1 Bryobacterales bacterium
GCCTTCGGGGCCGGGAAACTCTTGCAGGTTTTCCTGGGCAAACCGTTCGAAGACGCGATGGGCCTCGCGCGCGAGCAGAATGAGCGCGTCCCAGGCGCCATAGACGGCGAAGTCGTCGCCGCCGGAATAAAACAGCGTGACCTTGTTCCAGAAGCCGGGCATCGTGCAGAGTAGTTCGAGTTCGCCGGCGAAAAACTGTTTGAACAGCACCGAAAGATGCACGTGCTCTTCGATGGAAGAAGCGCGACGCAGGCGGATGCCGAAGTCGTCGGCGTCGCCGCGCAGCACGCCCCAAACCGGCCGTCCTTCGGCGCGGCGTCCGAGATGTGCGGCGGTAGCGATCGAATCTCCGTCGTCCGTGAGGGCGGCCTGACGCGCCAGAGGAATGGCCTCTTCGCCTTCGCGCAGAGGCCACTTGTACTGGCCGTCGTCCAGAAGCATTTCCGCGGCATCGGCGGGCGACCAACCCACGCTCTGCGCCTCGCGAAGCCGCCGACCCATTTCGTCCATAAAAAAGCGGTCGAAATCCGGTGGAGGTTCGGGGGCGGGAGCAGCAAAGAACGACGCTCCCATCGCGGCGAGCGGAAGGTTTTCCTTGCGCTGCAATTCGTCGTTCAGGCGCTTGCGAACGATAGTCCAGTCGCCGAGGTTTTCGGTGACGGCCCAGAGCAGGTCCAAGCGGTTTGTGCTGCGGCGGCGCACCGCCTCCCGCGCTGTCTCGAGGAACGCATCGGCGCGTTCCCGCGCCTCGCCGGGCAGGATGAGCAGGAATTGGCCGGCGCCGCTCGAACCGAGCAGCAGTTTCGACAGGCTGAGTTCAGCCAGCAGCGCGCGCGGCAGCACTTCCATCAGCAGGCTGACCCAGTGCGACCGGCCGGCGAGGAGACTCTCGGCATCCGCCGTATTGAGCGCGCCCGCGCCGGGAGCGGTGAGGAACTCCGGGACGCCGATAAGTTTTCCCTGAACGAGGATCTGGACAGACATTCAGTACAACCGCAAACGAAGCCTCAAATGTAACAAAATCCAGGGGCGGCTATCATCACCGGCGAACCGGGCTCTACGCCGCAGGACGCTTCAGGCACGGAGGGACCACAGCAGAACGAGCGAAATCACGAGGTTTGCGGCAAGCAGGATCGTTCCGGTGGTGCGCTCTTTGTAGATTTTGAACCAGAGGTAAATGCCGCTCAGTCCCAACAGAATCAGCGCGAGGGAGACGAGAAATAGCTCCCACCCCCAGGCGGCGCCGGCCCAGGTCTCATGCCGCAAGCCGTGGAAATGATGCAGGCGGTTGAGCATGCCGAGAAATCCGAGCGAAGTCTCGCGCACGGTGGTTTGGCCGCTGGCGCGGTCGTAAGTCACCAGCACATTGCCGCCCGCGCGGGTGATGCGGAAACGGGAGCCGTTCGGGGTTGGCTTTACTTCCCCGAGTTCGCCGTCATAGCCACGCTGATCCATCAGCCAATTGGCAAGCGCGCGCGGTTCCAGGCCCGGCGGCACGGCAAGGGAGGCGTCGTGAGTTTCGGAGGGGACCGGGATACCGTGCGCCATCTGCACCGCGCTGACGGCATACATGAGGAGAAAGAGGACGGAGAAGAGGCCGATCAACAGATGCGTATTACGAATCAGGCGGTGCATTCATCTCTCCAGCCAGTACATTGCGGCAAACACAATCACACCCGCGACAAGCGCCACGCGCGTCCACCGAAACTCCCATCGCACGCGCACGCCGAGCCATACGCCGCTCAGCGTCATAAAAATCAGCGACCAGATTCCACACTCGATGTACCAGGCCCAGGCGCGGACCACGGGGCTGGTCGATTTGTCGCGAATTGTCGTGGCGTGCACGTTATCGAAGAAGCGCCAGATACTGTTGCGGTAGGTCTCGACGCGGAGTTGGTTCGAGGATTCGATCAGTGTGGCGCGGACCAGACCGTTGGGTCCGTAGAAGTCCGCCACGAGTTGATGCGAGGAGTCGCGATGGACGTAAGGCGGGCCGGAGTTTGGCGGCGCCAGTGTCTTAGCGATGAGTTGACCGGCTTCCTTGTCGGAAGCCGACGGCGGGGCGGTGAAGGTTTGCGTCGACACTGCGGGCTGATTGCCGGGTGCAAAAATGTCCGGCGCATCGGCGGTGACGACGAGTCCTGCGAGTCCGAAGACGACGAGCAAGGAAAAGTTGAATAAGCCGGTGTACATGTGGAGACGGCGAATCCATAAGTTCATGACGGCCGCCCATACTATCACCTGCGTTGCGGAATTACGGTGAGGAGACCGCGAGCGTGACGTTGCCGGGCGTAGCGGCCGTGCCAACGGTGACCGAGACCGCGACTGCGGGGCCTGGGGTGACTTCCGAAGGAATACGCGCGTTCACCTGCATCATGCCGGCGACCATGCCGGGCGCGGCGCCGGCGTACTCTACCTCGGCCGGGAGTCCTCCAATGGTGACGGAAACGGGCAAGACCGGCTTGGGGAGGATCGAGGCCGCAAGTTTCCCGTCATAGCCTGGCGGTGAGGTTTGGCCTTCTCCGGTGAGGAAGAGCGACACGATAGAACCCGCCGGCGCCGGCGCTGCGGCCGAGTTCGCGGTGCGGCCATCCTGATTGAGAATTGACGCCTGCCCGGCGCCTTGTTCGTTGCGCGTGAAGATACCTGGGGCGGCGGTGACAACGGGCGCTACAAACGCGGCCGAGCGGTGCGACTGATATTCAACTTGTACGTGAACTGTCAGTAGGTTCGCGATGAAATACGGGGCCATCGCGGCCGCCTGCACAGATGAGACGAAAATGATCGGCGCGGGAATTCCGTCGAACAGGATTCGCGTGCCAGCCACCTCTGTGCTCAGCAGGCTGTTGGCATCGAGCGCTAATGGCTGCAGTTGCGAGGGGCCTAACCCGGAGCCGAACAGCGTCACCATCTCGCCCGGAGCGACGCCGCTTGTGTAGGATGCCGCGTTCACTACGGCGTTGACGACGGGCGCGGGGACGGTGAACTGGTTGACGGCGGCCGGGAGAACAAACAAGGTCATTGAGTAAGCGGGGAATGTGGCGGGAATGGTTTCGCCGCTCAGTGTGAGGTCCGGCAACTCGACGATCCTGGTTAGATCCGAGGCGCTGTATTGATAGACATGGGCCAGGCCCGCACTTTGAAAATTCGCGATCGGGATGGGAGTGGTGATGGGGCTGGTGGTTTTGTTGATGACGAGGACGGTGAGGGAAAGGTCGGAGCGCTGCGCCGCGAAGATCGACAACAGGTCCGGGTTGTTACTGACGGCCGAGACGCTGGTATCGCCGAATGCGCCGCCGGCCCCGTCGTAGTTGTTAAAAATCTCGAAAGCGAAGACGCCGGGCTGGCCGGCGGTGGGTGGGGCCCAGAGGGCGGCCAGATCGAGGCCTTCGCGCCCGAAGATGCCGAGGATGTCGGCTTCGGCGAGGGCGCCGGTGATGTCGTCGAGCGCGCCCCAGTTGTACTCGGTGATGGCGAGCTTTGTCCCCGGATAGTCGTTGTTCACCCAATCGTGCATTCGCGGGATGAGCCGGATCGGTGTGGTTGGATCGACGTTCGGGACAAGATAATTCGGATCCCAGAAGGCGCGAGTGGAAGTAAGACGGAGCTGGTTCGTCGCCGGATCACCTGCTTCACCGAAGGAGATGCCGTTTGGCGCTATGTAGGCGTGAAGGTCCAGATAGTCGAGCAGGCGCTGGTTGTGCTGTAAGTCGTAGTTGTGCATCTGCTGGAGATACCAGTCGAGCCAGGCGAGGCCGCCGTGGGCATCGCGGTCGACGGGGTTGTCGTTGTATTGATACGGGGCGGTGCTCCAGCCGTTGACAAAGTCCATCGCGGAGTAGAAATAGGCGTCCCATCCCGAGGGGACGGGGCCGCTGACAAGAGAGGAAGGATCCGCGGCTTTGATCATCTGAGCGGATGTCATGTCCCTCTGCCAGACTTCGTCGTACGTGGAGGGGGCGGGATGCACGTCGTGATGGACGCCCATCCACCATTCGGGTTCGTTGTCGAGACTCCAGATATTCACGCCGCCCTGATTGGCCGGGCCGAAGGTGGAAATCAGATGGACGATCCAGGGCGTATAGTAAGTCTGGTCGACCGGGGTGCTTGTATCGTGCGGGTCCGTGCCGGTAAGCCATTTCCCGTTGCGTTGGCCGTTGCCGCAGTCGGGGTTGTACGGGTCGGTCTTATCCTGTGGGCCGTACTTGGCGACACTGAAGCTGCAGGCGAACGCCGGGCTGTTGGTCGTCCAACCGATGATCGGGATGGTGCCGAGGGTCTTGGTGTGCGTTGTGTGATTCGCCGCCACCATCTGGTCGAAGTAAGAGCCGTTCGGGAGTTCGGACGGTGGCGCGACGTTGTAAGAGGAGTTTTCGAAATACCAGTCGCTGCCGCTGTTGCGGTTGTCGAATTTCCAGTTATAACGCGTGGTGGCGTCGCCGCCAAAGCGGCGCACGGAGACGCGCATTTGCGCCATCAGCGCCGGTGATGGGGACGTGTATTCATTGATGCCGTAGATGTCCGGGCTGATGGGGTGGCGGTTTGCGGCCGCGTCGACCGTGAGGGTGACGGGCGCCTGAGCGAAGGCCGAGAAACAGAGTAACCCTCCGGCGGCGATGAGGATCAGACGCGAAGGCATCCTTCCGAATGTAGAAAATGGAGAGGTTCGCGCGCAAACGTCCGCCGGACGTCCACCGGACGAGCCGTCCGCCCGGGGAAACAAGAGACAATCACATTTATGGACCTGACGCCGGACACGCTTGCGCAAGCCGCCGCTCTGTGGGGCGTCGAAGCCGAATACTGGGATATTTTCGGCGAGCGGCACGTGGCGACCAGCGCGCTACTGGAGCGAATTCTGAAGTCGCTCGGCGTCGACACATCGAGTGAGTCTGCCCTCGAGAACGCTGTCGCCGTGCGAAAAGCCGCCGAAGCGTCCTGCCTGTTGCCCCGGACGATCGTCGTGACCGAGAGCGAGCGCCGTGTGATGATTCGCCGTCCGCCGGGCACGGATTCGATGCCGGTGGAGGTGTCGATCGAGATCGAGGATGGCGCGGCGGTGACGGCGAAGGTTGCTCCGGGCGAAAATTCCTTCGATCTGCCGGACCTGGTTCCGGGTTACTACACGATTACGGCGACCGCAGGCGGCGCCAAGGCCCACGCTGCACTCATTATCGCGCCAGACCGCGCGTGGCAGCCTCCGGTGGATCGCGCTGGCGGCGTTGCCGTGAGCCTATACGGTCTGCGTTCGGCGCGAAACTGGGGCGCCGGCGATTTCACCGACCTCGAAGCGTTCCTCGGCTGGGCTGCGCGCGCGGGGGCAGGGTTCGTTTCGCTCAACCCGCTCCACGCCATCGCCAACCGGGCTCCGTACAACACCAGTCCTTACCTGCCGGACTCGGTCTTTTACCGCAATTTTGTTTATCTCGACGTCGAACGTCTGCCGGAGTTCGCCCGCTGCGGTTGGGCCCAGCGTCTGCGTCACCGCCCGCCGATAGAAAAAGAGATCAGCGAACTTCGCGCGGCGCCTTACGTTGAATACGAACGCGTAGCACGGCTGAAGCGCGTCTTCCTGAAGTTACTTTTCCGGACGTTCCTTCGAGACGGCGGAGCCGCCGACCCGAACTTCGGCGACTATCTCGTCCAGGAAGGCGAACCACTTCGTTTGTTTGCCACGCACGCCGCCCTCGATGAAGCGATGCATGCGCGGAACCACAACGTGTGGAACTGGAGCGGTTGGCCGCCCGAGCTTCAAGACCCCGATTCGCCCGAGGTGGCCGAATTCGCCGCGTCCCACCGCCGAAGCGTTCTTTTCCATCAATGGGTGCAGTGGCGAATCGACCAACAGCTTGGGGAAGCGCAGGCAACCGCGCTGCGGCTGGGCATGCCGATCGGTCTTTATCATGACCTGGCGCTTGCGGTGGATAAGTTCGGCGCCGATGTTTGGGCGAGCCGCCGCTACTTCGTAGACGGTTGCCGCGTCGGCGCGCCGCCCGACGGATTTTCTCCGAAGGGCCAGGACTGGGGCTTCCCGCCGCCGAACTCGATGGCGCATTTTGAGGAAGGCTACCGGCTGATTTCGGCGGCCATTCGAAAGAATTGCCGGCACGGCGGCGCGCTACGACTCGATCACGTGATGCGTTTTTTCCGGCTCTACTGGATCCCCAATGACTTGGATGCCACGCAAGGCACCTACGTCACGGACCGTTACGAGGATCTGATCCGCGTGCTGGCGCTCGAGAGCGTGCGGAACCACACCGTCATCGTCGGCGAGGATCTCGGCACCGTTCCCGACATCGCCCGCGAGATGCTGGCGCGCTTCGGCATCTTGAGTTACCGTCTGTTCTACTTTGAACGGGACAACGCGGGCCGGTTCCTTCGGCCCGACGCGTACCCAGTAGAGGCGCTGGTCTCGGTCAGCACGCATGATCTTCCGACGCTCGCCGGTTTTTGGGCGGCGCGGGATATTGAGGCTCGCCGAGACGCCGGGATTCTTTCCGACGATGCGCTGTATCATCGTCTGCTCGAGGAGCGGGAGCGGGAAAAACAAAACATGGCGGCGGTGTTGCGGGAGTGCGGGTTGCTGGCCGCCGGCGCTGACTGCTCCTCGTTCAATGGCGATCTGCACTACGCCATCACGGGCTTCCTTGCCCGCACGCCAAGCCGGCTGTTTGTTCTGAACCAGGAAGACATTTTCAAAGACACCGAGCAGCAGAACCTGCCTGCCACTACGTCGGAGTACCCGAACTGGCGCCACAAGATGAAGTACGCGCTGGAAGAACTCGATCGCGGAATACCGGCGGCATGTACGGCGATGTTCCGTGGCTGGCTGGAAGCCTCAGGCCGGTTGAATCCGGCGCCAGTGTCCTGAGGCGGCTAAGACGCCGCTGGTTGGGACGCGCTCCA
>DAIDIH010000275.1 GCA_027459465.1 Bryobacterales bacterium
ACCTCATCGATGGCCTTGTTGGCATGCTGCAGAATGTGGAACTTGTCGTATACGATGGCGCAGTTGGGAGCCCACTGTTCGAGGCTGCTTTTGAACGGCTCCCACATGTCGAGGCACGCCGCCTGGAGCCGTCGCCGTTGACGGGCCGTCAACTCGGCACGGAAGAACTCGTCCAGCGTCTCCTTCTTGCGCTCCCGGCCGAAGCAGAGCGGCTCGCCGGTCTCCAGATTGCTCACCACGGTGAGGAATTTCGTGGATTTCCCCAAAAAGATCTCGTCCACGCCCACGTGCCGGAGCGGAGGCATTCGGCGCTGTGCCTTCCAGCGCTCCAGGCAACGCAGATCGATGGCCCGCACGGTGCTTTCGGGCAGACCGAACCGCTTGGCCACGCGGCGTGCCGAAGCACTCTCGCAGGCCTCGCCCACCGCCTCCTCAAAGCGTTTGGAAAAGGGCGCCTTGGTGGGCAACTGGTCCACCTTCTCCACCCGCAGGCCACAGTTCGGACAGCGCACCCGAAATAGTTCAATAACCACGGTGGTGCGAAACTCTCCCCAGGGAAGATCCCGCACCTCACGCTCCGTTGTGTCGGTCGGCGCGGCGACTCGCGCTCCGCAGCCGGAACAAATATACTTCCGGTTGCCCCGCTTCCGCCGCACCCACAGCTTTAACGTCTTCCCATTTTCGTCAATTTCCTGCTGGAACACGGTGTAGCCCGGCCAGCCCAGTATCTTGCTCCAGTCGTCGCGTCTCAATCCGCCAGTCTAGCCATTTGGGTCGGGCTCAGGAAATCCACACCTGCTTGGCCTCTGTCAGATTCCTGCTCAGAGCCCTTCTTTTCAACGCTCTCCTCACATGGGCTGTGCGGTACCACCCGCCTCCACCACGGATTCGCGGCATGATCGTTATCCGGTTGCCCCGGTTGGCCGGCGCAAGCCGTATGCAGCGCCCCTGCCGAATTCCTGGCGGGAGCCTGGCCAGCGAGGTCGCATGGATAGATAATCATGGGATGCCGAACCGGAACCCCACGACTGCATCCCACTCCCGCCGACAGTTTCTCGGCGCTGCGATGGGCGGGATAACCGCCCCAATGATCAAGGCTGCGCCGCCGGCCAAACGGAACGTTCTCTTTATCGCCTCCGACGACTTGAGCAACCGCTTGCGATGCTACGGGAATCCGGTCGTACATTCGCCCAATTTCGACCGTCTGGCCGCGGCGGGCGTCCGGTTCGATCGTCACTACTGTCAATATCCCCTCTGCAATCCGTCGCGCAGTTCCCTGATGACCGGCCTGGCGCCGGACACCACCCGGGTCTATGACAACCGCACGCGTTTTCGCGAAGCGATCCCGGACACGGTGACGCTGCCGCAGTTGTTCGAGAAGAACGGCTATTTCGTGGCGCGCGTCGGCAAGATCTATCACTACGGCAATCCAGGACAAATCGGCACGAGCGGTTTGGACGATCCGGCAAGCTGGCAGGAGGTGGTGAATCCGGCCGGAGTTGACCACACGAAGGAAGAGCCGGAGGTCACCTGCTACACGCCGGACCGGCACAACCTCGGCTCGACCATCGCGTTTCACGAATCGGAAGCCGCCGACGCTCAGCACACGGACCACATGGTGGCCGACGCGGTGATCGCCATGCTGGATAAACACCGCAACGAGCCGTGGTTCCTTGGATCCGGCTTCTACAAGCCGCATTGCCCGTGGATCGTGCCGAGCAAGTATTTCGATTTGTATCCCATCAACCGCATCCAGGCGCCGCCCTTCGATGAAAGCGAAATGAAGATCGCGCCGGAATTCGCCTATTTCACCCGGCCGGCAAACTGGAACATGACGGTGCCCCAGCGCCGCGACGCCATTCGGGCTTACTTCGCCAGCATCAGCTTCCTCGACGCACAGATCGGCCGATTACTGGACGCGCTCAACCGGCTGGATCTGGCGCGCCACACGACTTTCGTGTTCTGGGCGGACCACGGTTACAACCTGGGTGAGCACGGCCAGTGGATGAAGCAGACCCTATTCGAGCCTGCGGCGCGCGTGCCCCTGTTGATCGGAGGCGCGGGTGTGGAAGCGCGCGGCCAAGGCTGCCCGCGGACTACCGAGCACATTGACATATATCCCACGGTGGCGGAACTCTGTGGCTTGCAGCCGCCGGCCTATCTACACGGGACAAGCCTGATGCCGCTGCTCAAGAACCCGAACGCGCGCTGGGATCATCCGGCGGTAACACAGGTTCACCCGCCGGCCGCACGGCAGGTGCGAGGTTACTCGATCCGGACGGAGCGATATCGCTACACTTTCTGGGACGAAGGCGCCAAGGGCGAGGAAATGTACGATTACGAAACCGACCCACGCGAACTGCACAACCTGGCGGGTCACGCTAGCGTGGCGCCGCTGAAGCAAACGCTGCGGGCAAAGCTCGAATCGATTACGGCGGCGCGCGGGAGAAGTTCGACGACATAAGCGAATCTTGCCCAAAATACGCCGCTGCCTCGGTTCGGCTTCCACCGAATTCCGGATTCGGAATTGCCTATGGTAGTAAACTGCCAGCTATGAGAAAGATCCTGCTCAGCGCACTCGTGGTGTGCGTATCGATGGCCGGTGGGTATGCCCGGCCGCAAGGAAGTTCGTTTGTCGGACATTGGGATTTCAACCTTGCTCCCGGCTTCCACCACGCCTCCTGGCTCGGAATCAGCGAGAAGGGCGGCGCCCTTGATGTCTGGTATCAGCCGACCGGCGGCAACGTCCGCCAGTTGAAGCAAGACGAAGTAAAGCTCGAGGGTGGCAAGCTCATCCTCACTGTCGAGGAGGCGAATCCAAACCGGCATCGCCCGGCCGACACCTGGGAACTCGAAGCGAATGGCGACAAGCTCACCGGCGTCATGAAGCATGGCAGTGAATCAACGCCGATCGTTGGCGTGCTTGCCCCGAAACTCGACCGTCCCACGCCGAAAGCGTGGAGCGCTCCAGAAGCGCTGTTTAACGGCAAGAACCTCGACGGCTGGGAACCGATCGGCAATCCCGCCAACAGCCATTGGGTCGTTCAAAACGGCGACCTCGTGAATACGGCTCACGGAGACAATCTCCGAACGACGCGGTCGTTCAACGACTTCAAGGTCCATTTCGAGGTGAACTGCCCGGACGATGCCAACAGTGGCTTCTATCTGCGCGGCCGTTACGAAGTGCAGTTGGAGTACGAACCACTGTCCAACAACCCGCCCGAGCGCCGCATGGGCTCCATTTACGGCCGCATCACGCCAAAGGAATTGCCGCGCCACCCCGGCACATGGGAGACGTTTGACGTCACTCTGGTCGGGCGCACGGTGACGGTGGTGCGCGACGGCGTGACAGTCATCGACCATAAAGTGATCGACGGGATCACCGGAGGCGCACTCGATGCGAACGAAGGCGAACCCGGACCGTTCTACATTCAGGGTGACCACACCGGCGGCCTCAAGTTCCGCAATATCACCGTGTCCGTCCCCAAAAGCTAACAGCAATCTCCGCTCGCGGCGCGTGCCGGGCCGCGAGCATGCCTTCGCCGGTCGCGTTGTGCCGAGGGCTATCGCAAGCCAGGATGTAGAATGCGGGCGGAAAATCCTAGGTTGCGTTAGGAGGAGGCATGTCCCGGACCCTGTACTGGCTTCAATGCGGAAGCTGCGGCGGAGACAGTGTAGCTATGCTCAGCATGGAGTCACCGGACTTCGCCGAACTGCTCCGGCTTCTTGACATCGAAGTCCTCTGGCACCCATCGCTTTCCAACGGAAGTCCCGTCCATCACCGGCGGTTGCTCGAAGGGATTCTTTCCGGAGAACGGCCGCTCGATTTTCTCTGTGTGGAAGGTGCGGTGGTCCGCGGGCCGGGCGGCGCGCGCATGGGCTCACAGCCACCTGCCAGATCCAGTCCCTCCACACGGGGCATGCACTCGGGAAGCAGCCTGCGCTGGACCCGGGCGGCCATCTCCAATTCCCGCTGCAGCCGCTCCTGTTCGGCGCTTTGCTGGGCGGCCCGCTCGTCGCGCAGGCGCTTCCTCTCCACACAAGCGCCGGCCCTTGCGCGCAACAGAACCGGATCGAACGGCTTCGGAAGGTAGTCCTCGGCGCCCATTTCGATGCAGCGGATCACGCCGTCCATCCCGTCGAGCGAGAAGATCATGATCACCGGCAGGTCGGACCAACGAGAATCCGAGCGGATCCGCTCCAGCGTTTCGTACCCGTTCATCACCGGCATCATGATGTCGAGCAGCAAGAGGTCGTACGATCGGTTCTCAATCGCGGCGAGCGCCTGCGCTCCTTTTCGCCCAAATCCACCACGTAGCCGTCGCGTTCGAGGCGGCGCGAGAGGAGATCGCGATTGACCTCGTTGTCGTCGATCACGAGTATCCGGGCGCGCTCAGCCGGTGCGACGCGAGTTTGCGTTTTCGCTGGCGTGGGTCGTTCCGCAACGGCATCGCCGGGCGCCATGACGCTCTCCACGTCGGCGAGCATAGTTTCCAGGCGGCGGCCGGCAGACTCGATTTTACCCAGGTCTTCGGCGAGTTGCTCCCATCCGGGCCCCCACCCCGCCCCCAGTTCACTCGCGTTCGATGCGACTTCGTGCACCGCCGCGCTCAGTTTGAAGCGCATCTGTTCGCCCAACGAAGCCCGATAGCCGGGTTCAACGAACCGCGAGTCGGCGAGCAAGTCATTCACCTGTTCCAGGATCGTTTCCCCCAGGGCCTGGATTTGCGCCAGACCCTCGGCAAGATGCGGGTCAGCATTCCGTGGGATGTCGTCGAGCCATAGCGCGGTATAGCCGAGGATCGCGTTGAGCAGCGTCCGCATGTCGTGGCGGAGGCCGGCTAGCGCCCGTATGTCCGTTCCCGGAGTGGCGGCAGCGGGTCGTGGCGGGTCGGGCATCAGAGTCGCCGCCAGTATAGCGCCAACCAGTGACGGGGCCACGGCACGCGCTGCGCAAATCAATGGGCTCGGAGAATGACTGCCTGCCGTCCTAGTGGACGAAATAGAGATTCAATGCTCGTTCGGCGTTTTTTCGATCGAGCACCGGGTCGCGTTCCTCGAAACGGGCCATGCCTACGATAATGTCCATCAGGTCGCCCGGATAACAGGCCCGGAGCCCGTCCGGGGAACGGCGCCGGCTTCCGGTCACCAGTGATCCTTCAATCTCCGGGCTGCAAGCTATACCCTTGGCGCTCGAAACCCGCTGCAAAAGTTGCCGGAAAAGATCGTCGTGCAGCGGTTCTATTTTGATCTTGTTTTTTTAACCGCCGCAAGAATGCTTCCTCGGCCAGATCGCTGAGCGCGAGGTTGGTGGCGAACACGACCAGGACATGAAATGGGATCTCGAAATTCACGCCGGACCAAAGGGAGAGGATGTCCGAATGACGGTCGAGAGGCACGATCCACCGGTTCAACAGTTCGCGCGGCGAGATCCTCTGGCGGCCGAAATCGTCGATGAGCAGGATGCCGTTGTTCGACTTCATCTGGATCGGGGCGATGCCCATTCGGGTCACTTCATCCACCCTCGGATCCAACATCTCCAGACGCAGTTCTTCGCCGACCTTTACCATCGGCCTGCGGCACAGCACCCAGCGTTCGTCTTCGGGCTGGTCGTCCGGTTCGGCATGATGAATCAGAGGATCGTAAACGCTGATGATCTCCCCGGAAATCTCCACGGCGTGGGGGGTGTAGACCGGGGTGTCCCAGATACGATGGAGCCTCTCTCCCAGACTGGTCTTGCCATTGCCGGTCGACCCATACAGCACGATTGCGCCCCCGGAGGCCATGGCCGTTCCCAAATCCTCAACGATGTTCGTGGGGACGACCAAATCGCTCAGACACGATCTCGACTTCTCCGCGGTAACGTGGATGGGGGACGACTGCCGCCTCACGGAGTACGCATAGTCGCCGATTCAGCGCCAGTTCGGCCATCTCCCGCCCTCTGGCCGAAAGGAAGATCTCATAGTCGTCCCCCACCATCGTCCGCGTTTCGCAGAGATGTTCCTTCTGAGAATACCGGTACAGGGAAAGGACGATCGAATGCGAAAGCTTGCATCGCCGGGCAAGCCTTTCGAGCGTGACGGTACCCTCGAAATAGGCGTGCTTCAATACGAGGTCTAAAACGAGGCTTGGAGAGAGACCGCTCTCCTCGACAGTGTGAGCTTGCGCCGGCCGAAACAAACGGTCTGCGACTGCGTTCATGTCACGACACATTAGCACGCTTTTGCGCTCCGCATCTATCCCGGACCGAGAAACTCGATCTTCAAAAAATGGCGAAGCCAGTTGAAAATCGCGGTGTGTCAGAAGCTGCCGGCCCACAACGCTAGACCAAAAACGACAACCCAAAAGATCTGCCTGTCGGTTTCGCGGGGCATCTACGCTCAATTCTCTACGTACGCCGCCTTAATTGCAATAGGCTGGCCTAGGGCGCTGTCATGGTAAGTCTAGCAATGGCCTTCGGCCGATCGAGGCGGCGCGAACTCGGTTTCCTGGCAAAATCCATCCTGTGATGACGACAGCCGATCGGCCGCCAGAGACAAGCCGGAATTTGTGTCGCAGCGAGAATTGCTTCTCGAATTCAGGGTTTTGTAACAACATCGGATGCCCATCGTTCAGGAGATTCCGTCCAAAGAATGAGGGGCAGGAATACCGGCTCGCGTCGAAGCTTACCACATGATACTTTTAGTAGGACCTTCAGCAGCGCAAGTAGCCAGTGTTCCTACTAAGTCATCGCGCCGGAATTGAGACTCTTGCGTTTGGCGAGGCGCCAAACCAGCACTCGCCTCGGCCGTCCTCACCCCGGGAGCGCCACCCCATTCTCGACGACGTAACGCACGATATCGGCGGTCGATTGCAGCTCGAGTTTATCAAGCACTCGGCGTCGATACGTACTCACGGTTTTCGCGCTAAGATTCAGTTCGGCGGCGATCTGGGAATTCCGCTTCCCGGCGGCGAACGCCTGCATCACCAGCCTCTCGCGAGCGGACAGGCGGACATGCCTTTGCTCCTGTGCCTCCGCCTCCGCCACGGGTGACCCGTCAAAATAAGTCTTCCCATCCAGCAGCCGGCGGACGGCCCGAATAAGGTCCGCCCGGTCGACGTTCATCGGAATGTACCCGGCCGCCCCGCTCCGCGCCGCCCGCAGAGCGTTGCGTTCGTTTGCCGTCAGGTCCAGGACTAACACCCGGGCAGCGCCACGACTGCGCCGGAACTCGCGGACCGCCGAAAAGGCTCCATCGTAGCGAAAGCCAACCTCCACAACAATCAGGTCCCACGCTCGCTTCGCCGGACGCAGAACAATATCTGAAACCTCGGTAGCCTCAACAATCGTCAGATCGCGGAACTCCTGATTCAGCACATCCTTCAGCCCTTCCCGGACTAGGACGTTTTCACCCACAATCAGCACTTGCCGCATGGAAATGGAACCATCGGGTCGAAAAAACCCCGTTACGGGACCCGGCGGATTCGTTCGACCACGCTCCGAGGGCTGGTGCAATTGTTCGGAATAGGTTAAAGCCGCTATCTGGTTTCGAAACACGTTGCCTCACAATCCGACGCCTTGGCCGGCGAACAGAATGGCGAAATCAGAATTTAGGACGATTCCCATTGAGATCCCCAAGTTATGTCCGCTGCCATCTCCACGGGCGGGTGGTCCAGCAAACCGCACGCCTCGCCGTCAATTCGTACTCCAAACGTAAGCTCTTCCCGGTTGCCGCGCAAGCGAAGAAATGCGCAATTTGCGTACCGCAGAATTCTTCCGTACCCTTAGCAGGCTTGTAACGATGTAACATCCCCTGTATCTGAGGCATGTGCTCGCTCGATCAGCTTGTTTCTTCTAGTTCGGATAGCCCCGGCCTGGATCCAGCCGAGATAACCCCCTGCCTCCACCAGGGCCGAAATCGCCACTAAACTAGTTGAGAATTGCCCGTCCAGCGCGAACGACGGTTTGATGCCGCAAGACGGGAAATAGGCGCCGTCCCGTGCCGCACATTCTCCCTTTGCCAGCACCGGCAGGCGTTGCGCTCCACTAGCCCGTGGCGTGAGGGACTGCGAACCTCGCAGGATACGCCGCTTGCTATATGCTATGGCAAGCCGCGAAACCGAATGCGCGGTTCACTAAATTGCCGAGGCCCCGATGAAATCCCGCAAGCTGATTTCCCGCAGAACTTTCCTCGCCGGCAGCGCCGCTGCGGCGTCCGCCCACGGCCAGACCACGCGCACAGTCTTCATCGTTCCCAACTTCCATCCGGCCAGTTGCGGTTGGCTGACGAACTTTTCCATGGAGCGCGTCTACTGCGCCAATAGCTATTTCGACCATCTGGATCGCGTCCGCGACGACCCGAATTATGCGTTCGTTCTCTCGGAATGTAACAACATGATCGCGATGCTCAACTTCCATCCCGAGCGCGCCAACGAATTGAAGTCCGCCATCCAGGCCAAGCGTGTCGAGTTGGTCAATGGCTTTTTCCTGGAATCTACCGTCAATTTGCCGGGCGGTGAGGCCTTGGTCCGCCTGGGCATCGAAGGGCTTCGTTGGCAGCAGCAGGTCTTCGGGGTCCGCCCGCGCTTCGCCTGGTGCATCGACGTCTGCGGAACCCACCCGCAGATGGCTCAAATCACCAAGGGTCTCGGCCTGGATGCCTACGTCTACACGCGAGGCAACACCACAAGGTCGGCGATCCATTGGCTCGAAGCGCCCGACGGGACCAGGACGCTCGCCATCGCCCCCGGTCATTACGCGGACCTCGGGCTGATCTTCAGCGTCACGGCCCCGTTTACTCAGGCCCAAATCGGCGAGTTGGAACGGCAACTGGCCGCGCGCGCGAAGATCACCCCTGCAGGCGCTCCCGTGCTCGCCCTCGGCGGTAACGGCGATTACAACCTGGCGCCGAAGCGGCCGGATTATCCGACCGCCTTCTTGAACGAATGGCGCAGCATCGACCCGAACTGGGAGTTCCACTTCACGACGCTGTCGAAATACTTCGATGCGGTCGCGCCGCAACTCGCCTCCGGCGCTATGCAAATTCCGACCATGCGCGGCGGCACCACCTACTTCTTCGACTCGTTCTGGATCGAAAATCCGCGTGTGAAGGCTTCCTACCGGCGCTGCGAGCATCAGTTGCAAGCCGCCGAAATGCTCGCCACCGCCGCGAGCCTGCGCACGCGGTACACCTACCCGATCGAACCGCTGTACCACTCCTGGCTGCAGTTGTTCCTCGATACGGACCGCAATACGCTCTGGGGCTCGGCCGGCGGCATGGTGTTCGAAAGCCCCGATTCCTGGGACGCCGCAGACCGGTTCCAGAGCGTCGAGAACGCCTCGCGCGCCGTGCTTACCGGGGCCGCGCGTGCCGTCGCGGGTAAAGGGAATAGCCTGGCGCTCTTCAACGCCCTCAATTGGGAACGGCACGACCCGCTCATGCTCACTTCCCCCGAAGTTCCCGACGGTGTACAAGCCGAGGCGCTGCCGGATGGGCGCGCGATCTGCCGGCCCAAACTCGCCCCCGTTTCGCTCACGCCCGCGAAGCGATCGTCTTCGCCCGCTGCCGCCGCCAAACAAATTCCCCTGCCGGAAACGATCGAGAACCGGTTCTACTCCGCGCGCGTCGACGTGCACACCGGCGCGCTCCTCAGCCTGCGGTTGAAACCCTTGGGCCACGAACTGCTCAGCGGCCCGGCCAACGTCATCGTCGCCGAAAAGCCGGCGAAGCAGTCCGGCGACCCCGGCGACTTCATGCTTCCCCGAGCCCAACGCATCCGCCTCGCCACGTCCTCGGATTCCGCCGGCGCGGTGCGCGTCACCCGGGGGCCTCTTGCGACAACCGTGATCGCCGAGGGAACCTTCTACGGAGGCGGCGCCTGCCAACGCATCACGCGCTTCTATCACGACTCCCCGCGAATCGATTTCGAGACCACGCTCAACAACGTTCCCGACCGCACCGTCGTTGTCTCGGAATTCCCGCTTGCCGCCGAAGTGACCGAAGTCCGCCGCGGAATCCCCTACGGCTTCACCCACGGCGCCTGGCCGGAACCGACCAAGGAGTTGCCCGGCCACAACCAGGGCATCACTCCCGCCTTGCGCTGGTCGCACTACACGCTAACCGATGGCGGCGGCTTCGCGATCTTCGACCGCGGCTTATCCGGACGCGAACTGACGGCAAAGACGCCCATCATTTTCCTCCTGAACACGACCAACAAGTACTACGGCTACCCGAACTCCTGGCTGTCCGGCGACGGCCGCCACGTACTTGAATACTCGATCCTCGCCCACGAAGCAGCCTGGGCGGAGGCGCGCATTCCGCACGCGGCGTGGGAATACAACAGCCCGGCTTACGCCTTCGAAACCGGCGCGGAGAAACCCGCGTCGTTCCTCACCTCGAGCAGCAACGTCATCGTCGAAGCCATCCGCCGCGACGGCCGCTTCATCGAAGTGAGGTTGGCGGAGTGCCTGGGCGTTGCCGGGAAAGCCTACGTGACGATGCCGCTCCCGCACGAAAACGCCGTCCAGACGAATCTCGCCGGTGAGCACCCCACGCCGCTCCCCGGCCACGAACACTACGAGTTTCCCGTGCGGCCCCAGCAGATCGTCACGCTCCGCTTCCGCACAACCGGCGACGTGCCCACACCCCCGCCGCTAATGGCATGGGATCCTTTAGCGCCTCCGGCCAAACGCCCCGCGCTGCACCGCTACTCAAACAAGAAGGGGCATCCGCCCCGGGGCGCCTAAAGCGGCTCAGGACGCCGCCTCACTTAGACCCTGCACGCGTGTGATCTTAGTCGCGCATTGCTTCATCGCGGCCAGAATCTCTTCAATCTCCCCTTTGCTGACCCGGCGAATACAGGCGATTGCGAGCGCGGAGGACTGTCCGATGGAGGGGTTCCCCACCAGCACGCTTAGATCAACCAGACCGGCGCGTTCCTCGCTCCGCGTGATGGCGAACCCGGCGCGCCGGATGCGATTCAACTCACGCTCAAACCCCCTCCGCTTCCCTGCCGTCATCGCCCCATACTCCGGATCGCGAGCCAGAAACGCCGCCAGTTCCTCCGCCGGGTAGTACGACAAAAGCAGTCGCCCCGAAACGGTCTCCACCGGCGCAAACTGCGAGCCGGCCTCAATCGAGATCCGCACCTTCGACGGACTCCCCGCGTCGAGCAGTACCAGCAGCCGGCCGCGATGGATCACGCTCAGGTGCACGGACTCCTCGATCGTTTCCGCCAACTCCCGCATCGGCCCGGCCGCAGCCCGGACAAGACTCTCCACCGGCGAGTGAGTATGCGAAAGCTCGAAGAGTTTCAGGCTCAGGCTGTACCGGCCGGACGCCGCGTCGCGGATCACGTATCCCCGCGTATCCAGGCGCGTCAACAACCGGAACAGACCGCTCGGGGCGTAATTCAGCGTCCGGGACAGATCCGTGAGCGTTTGCGGAACGGCGCTCGCCGAGAGCGCTTCCAAAACGTCGAGACCGCGGTCCAGAGCGGGCACCGCGTATCGCGGGCGTTGTTTCGGCTTCTCGGTCCGGCGCACCATGTCTCGATTCTATATGGGAAAACTCTTTTCTTTGACAAAAACTTCTTCCCTCAAGTAAAATTGCCTCATCCTCATGGCGAGTTCGAGCCGGCCAATCGTCATCATCGGCGCCGGAGGCATCGTGCGGGACGCGCACCTTCCCGCGTACTCGAAAGCCGGCCTGCGCGTGGCTTCGATCTGCGATCTCGTACCCGCGAAAGCGCGCGAACTGGCCGCCAAATTCGGCATCCCCCACGTGGCCGCCGATGTTCGCGACGCCGTCGGCAATGCTCCTTCGGGCGCCGTGTTCGATGTCGCCGTCCCGGCGTCCGAAGTGCTCTCAGTTCTGCCCACCCTTCCCGGCGGCGCCGCCGTGCTCATTCAAAAGCCGCTGGGGGAAAACCTGGCGCAGGCGCGCGCCATTCGCGATCTCTGCCGCGCCAGACGTCTCACCGCCGCCGTGAATTTCCAACTGCGTTTCGCGCCCGCAGTCGAGCAAGCGCGCTGCATGATTAATGAAGGCCGCATCGGCGCAATTACCGACATCGAGGTCCGCGTCACCTGCTACACGCCCTGGGAGATGTGGCCGTTCCTCGAAAGCGCTCCCCGCGTTGAGATTCTCTATCACTCGGTCCATCACGTCGATCTGATCCGCTCCTTTTGCGGCGACCCCTCGGCTGTCTACGCCAAAACAATGAACCATCCCCGCGCCCCGAAACTCGCCTCCACGCGTTCGACCATCATCCTCGACTATGGCGACTCCGTCCGCGCCAACGTCACCGCCAACCACGCTCACGCCTACGGCTCGAAGCACCAGGAAAGCTACATCAAGTGGGAAGGCACGGCCGGCGCGATCAAAACCAGGATGGGCGTGCTGCTCGACTACCCGCACGGCATGCCCGACGAGTTCGAATACGTCGAACTCGACGGCTCGGGCCGCTCCGAATGGAAATCGCTGCCGCTCGACGGTACCTGGTTCCCGGATGCCTTCTGGCGGCGCATGGCGAACCTGATGGCATATCTCGATGGCGCAGGTCCGCAACTGGCCGCCTCGGTCGAAGATGCCTACCGGACCATGGCCGTGGTGGAAAGCGCCTACGCTTCAAGCGAGACCGGCGGGACGCCCATCACCTATGATTGAACTCCGCGGCATCACCTGGGGCCACACGCGCGGCTACCTGCCCATGGTCGCCACCGCGCAGCGCTTCGAGGAAGAACACTCCAGTGTCCGCATCGAATGGCGAAAACGCTCACTGCAGGACTTCGCCGACCATCCCATCGAAAGACTCGCCGAACACTACGACTTACTCGTCATCGATCATCCCTTCTGCGGATACGCCGCCGCGCACGACGTTCTGCTCCCTCTCGATTCGTTCCTGCCAACCGGTTTCCTTGCCGATCAGGCAGCTAACTCGGTCGGCCGCTCCCATGCCAGCTACTGGTATGGCGGCCATCAATGGGCGCTGGCGATCGATAGCGCCACTCCGGTCAGCGGCTATCGCCCGGACCTTCTCGACCGCGCCGGCGTTGAACCGCCCCGCACATGGGCCGAACTCTTGGCTCTCGCTCACCGTGGTTTGGTGGCGGTTCCGGCCATCCCGATCGACAGCCTGATGCATTTCTACATGCTCTGCATTGCATCCGGCGAGGAACCATTCCAGTCAGCCGATCGTGTAGTCGGCGAAGCGGCGGGCGCGCAAGCGCTCTACATGCTCCGTGAGTTAGTCGCCGCTTGCGATCCGGAGTGTTTGCAGCGCAATCCAATTGCAACCTGGGACATGCTTGCGCGGAGCGACTCGGTAGCTTACTGCCCCTTCTCCTACGGTTATTCGAATTACGCGCGGCCAGGGTACGGCGCTAATCCCCTCGAGTTCTCGGATCTGGTTCACACCGGTGCCGGCGAGGCTCTGCGTTCGACACTGGGCGGCGCCGGGCTGGCCGTCTCCTCGCGCTGCCGCTATCCTGACGAAACCATTGCGTATTGCCGGTACGTGGCCGGCGCCGCGTGCCAGAAGACGTTGTATTTCGACTCGGGCGGCCAACCGGGGCACCGGCAGGCCTGGCTCGACCCGGAAGTAAATCGCCGGAGTTCGAATTACTTCCGGAATACTTTGCCGGCCTTGGATCGCGCCTACCTGCGCCCCCGTTTCGACGGCTACCTGCAGTTCCAGGACTCGGCCGGTCCCGTGGTGCACAGGTATCTGTCAGGCTCGGCCGGCGCCGAAGAAACTCTCCGCGAACTCGACTCGCTTTGGAGGATGCATGAAGCCGTTAAGCGGTTTGCTGATCGTGGATTTTAGCCAGTTCCTCTCCGGGCCGTCCGCCTCGCTGCGCATGGCCGATATGGGCGCCCGCGTGATCAAGATCGAACGCGCCGAGGGCGGCGACCTCTGCCGGCGTCTCTACGTCTCCAACCTGGAACTCGACGGCGACAGCACCATCTTCCACACCATCAATCGCAACAAAGAGAGTTTCGCGGCTGACCTGCGCAAACCCGAGGACCGCAAGGCCGTTGCCGAACTCGTCCAGCGCGCCGACGTCGTCATTCAGAATTTCCGCCCCGGCGTGATGGAGCGCCTCGGGTTTGACTATGGATCGGTCGCCCGCCTCAACCCGCGGGTCGTCTACGGCGAGATCACCGGATACGGCAAGTCCGGCCCCTGGCGCGACAAGCCCGGCCAGGATCTGCTCGCGCAATGCCTCGCCGGCCTGCCTTGGCTGAATGGTGATGCGGACCAGCCACCGGTCCCGTTCGGACTCGCCATCGCGGACATGCTCGCCGGCGCTCATCTTGTGCAAGGCATCCTGGCGTGCCTGGTCCGCCGCGGGATCACCGGAAAGGGCGGCTGCGTCGAGGTAAGTTTGCTCGAGTCCGTGCTCGATTTTCAATTCGAGGTTCTGACCACACACTTAAACGACGGCGGCCAACTGCCCCGCCGCAGTGCGGTCAACAACGCCCACGCCTATCTTGGCGCGCCCTACGGCGTCTATCAAACACAGGACGGATATCTCGCGCTCTCCATGCAACCCGTCGTGCGCCTGGGCCAGTTACTCGACTGCCCCGCCCTGCTCACTTACACCGACTCGAAGGACTTGTTCGACAAACGCGACGAGATCAAGCAGATCCTCGTCGACCATCTCCGGAAATATACCACTCGGCACTGGCTCTCGATCCTCGAACCGGCCGATATATGGTGCTCGGACGTCTTTACCTGGCCCCGTCTGCTGGAGCACGAGGCGTTTCAAGCCCTGGATTTCATCCAGCATGTCACCCGGCGCGAGGGCGTAACGCTGCGCACCACCCGCTGCCCGGTCCGCATCGACGGCGAAATATACAAGTCTGCCAAAGGCGCGCCCGTGCTCGGGCAGGACACGGCGCAGATTCTGGCGGAACTCATGGCTCCGCCGCAGGAGGCACAGGCATGAACCCGAATCCCGATCCCGCCAAACACGGGGCAATCCCTCTGTTCAATACCGAAACCTGGCTCTATGAGGATTTCGAAATCGGCTGGCGCATCCGCTCCATCCGGCGCACCATCTCAGAAGGCGAAGCAGCGCTGTTCAATTCGTTGGTGCTCGACTGTCATCCCTATGTAGCGGACGAAATCTTCGCCCGGAACGAAGGCATCTTCGGCCGCCGGCTTGTAGCCGGCTCCATGGTCTTCAGCTACGGTCTCGGCCTGATGGCCCATAACAACGTGAATACCTTCAGCTATGGCTACGATAAACTCCGGTTCATCAAGCCTGTCTTCATCGGCGACACCATATACACCATACGTACGAACCTCGAAAAGCGTCCGAAGTATCCCACCATGGGCCTGGTGAGGGTTTCTTACGAGGTGTTCAAAAACGAAGGCGAACTCGTGCTTTACTGCGAGCACTTACAAACAGTGAAGTACCGGGATCCGGCGAGTTATGCGGAGCCGGATAAGCCGTGAGCCGCCGGACGTTTCGCGTCGCGGTGCGGAAGTTCGATCCGTTTGAGTCCGCCATCCGCAAGCAATGGGACACCTTCGAGGCAACCGGGCGCACCGGCCTCACGCTCGACGCCGTTCCCATGGACCTTCCCCCGCTCGCAGAGTGCGTGTTTGAAAGCGGCGAACTCGAGCGCGGCGACTGGGACGTCGTATTTCTCAACACCGACTGGGTTGCCTCCGCGCATCGGCAGGGCTGCCTCGCGGATCTCGCGCCAAGAATCCTCGCCGGCCCTCCCGACGGATTCCCCGGCGCCTGGCCGCCGTCCTTGTTGCGCCTGCAGGAGATCGATGGCCAAGTGCTCGGTCTGCCGTACCATGATGGCCCCGAATGTCTGATCTATCGGACCGATCTCCTCGAAGACCCAGCCGAGCAGGCCGCATACGAATCCCGTTTTGGCGTGCCGCTACGCGTGCCGGAAACATGGGACGAATTTCTCCAGGCCGCCCGCCACTTTCACCGGCCGGAACAACGCCGCTACGGAACCGTATTCGCCGCCTACCCCGACGGTCACAACACTGTCTACGATTTTTGTTTGCAGTTGTGGTCGCGCGGAGGCGAGTTACGCGGACCGGACGGCAGAATAACCCTCGACTCGAACGCCGCCCACGAAGCCTTGCAGTTTCTTCGCGAGACAATCAACGATTCCTCCGCCGTTCACCCCTCGTGCCGTGAAATGGACTCGGTGAAATCAGGCCTTGCCTTCGCCGCCGGCGAAGCCGCGCTCATGGTGAACTGGTTCGGCTTCGCTTCCATGGCGCAAACCATCGCGAGTTCCGCCGTGAAAGGCAAGGTCGGCATCGCACCCGTGCCTCACGCGGAAGGCTGCCAGGGAGCTTCGCTGAATATCTATTGGATCCTCGGCATCGCAGCCGGCACCCCGCGTCCGGACGTCGCCTGGCGCTTTCTGAAACACTGCGCCTCCCGCGAAATGGACAAGTTACTTACGCTCGAGGGAGGCATAGGTTGCCGCCGCTCCACCTGGGCCGACGCCGAAGTGAACCGGACGATCCCCTTCTATCAACGGATGGAAGCGCTGCACGCCTGCGCGCGCGAGTTACCAAGAATGCCGGACTGGCCGCACATCGCAGAAATCATCGATCGCATGGTGATCGCCGCCATTGACTCGCCGCAGCCGGTCGCAAATATCCTCGCATCGGCTCAGCAAGCAATCGACTCACCCCGAACCTGCTCTCAGCGCACCTGAAGCAGTTCCGGAAGAATCTCGCCGGCGCGCCCACGTAGCGAAATGGTCACGCCCGCCGAGTACGGCGTCTCTTCGAGGTTCACTTCAATCACTCGGGCGCCGCCTTCCCGCGCCACGTCAATCAACCCCGCAGCCGGATACACCACCGCCGAAGTCCCGGCCACCAGCAGTGCCTCGCACTCGCGCACGGCCTGCTCCGCTTCCTGCCACGCCTGGTCAGGCAACGCCTCGCCGAACCAGACAACGCCCGGCCGCATTACCCCGCCGCACCCGCACCGCGGCGGCAACTCCGGCAGCGGCACGGTTTCATCCCGCCGCTCCACGCCGCAGTCGACGCAACGCAGAGTCCAGATGTCGCCATGCAATCGCAGCACGCGCCGGCTGCCCGCTCGTTCATGCAAGCCATCTACATTCTGCGTCGCGAGCGTGAACCCGGGCGTTCGTTTTTGAAATAGCGCGAGCGCGATGTGCCCAGGGTTGGGCTGCGCGGCGGCGCACGCCGAACGTCGCCAGTCGTACCACTCCCACACCAACTTGGGATCGCGCGCGAAGGCCGCGGGCGTGGCCAGTTCCTCGGCCCGAAATTGCCTCCAAAGTCCGCCCGCACCGCGAAACGTCGGGATGCCGCTCTCCGCCGAGATCCCCGCGCCCGTAAGCGCGACAATCTTGCCTGCAATCCGCAGTATCTCGCGCCCCCGATGAATCAGTTGCTCGTCGTCGCCCGTTCGGCCCTCTGAAATACCTTTTTCAGCTTCTTGATCGCGACATCGATCTCCCGCTCGCCCAGGATGTAAGGCGGCAGGAAACGCAGCACCGTATCGTGCGTGCAGTTAATCAACAGGCCCGCTTCGAGCGCATCCAGCACCATCTGCTTGCCGGGCCGGTCCAGGTCCACCCCAATCATGAGCCCTTCGCCGCGCACTTCCTTGATGAACGGGAAGCGCCGCGACAGGTCCCGCAAACGCGAGCGGAAAAGTTCGCCCATCTGCCGGATCGAGGGAAGCAGTCCTTCCAGCACGTCGAGAAACTCCAGTGCCACGCGGCACGCCAGCGGCCCGCCGCCAAAAGTCGAACCATGCATGCCCGGACCGATTGTCGCAGCCGCTTTCGCATTCGCCACAATCACACCGAGCGGAATCCCGCACCCCAACGGCTTCGCCGCGGCCATGATATCCGGCAGCACAGCCGGCTGCGCCAGTTGATACGAGAAGTGAACCCCGGGCCGCCCCACGCCGCACTGGGTCTCATCGAATACAAGCAGTGCGTTGTGCTCGTCCGCCAACTCCCGCGCCCGGCGCGCAAACTCGAGCGTGGCCGGATGAATGCCGCCCTCTCCTTGAATCCACTCGATTACGATGCCGGCTGTCCGCTCATTCACCGCCTGTTCCAGCGCCGCGATGTCGTTCAATCCGACGAAACGCGGCCCCGGCAGCAGCGGTTCAAAGTCGGCCCGGTATTTCGCCTGTCCGGTGACCGAGAGCGCGCCGAGCGTGCGGCCGTGAAACGAATTCTCGAGCGAAACAATTTCGTACTTTTCCGGATGAATCCGCCGGCCGTGCGAGCGAATCATCTTCAGCGCGCCTTCCATGCTCTCGGCGCCGGAGTTGCAGAAAAACGTTCTCTCCAGTCCCGTAAGTTGCGCCAGTTTCTCCGCCAGGCGTCCGCCGTACTCGTGATAGTAGAGGTTCGAGGTATGCAGCAGCTTTCCCGCCTGCTCGCGGATCACGCGGGTAATGCGCGGGTGCGTGTAGCCAAGCGCGTTCACGCCGATCCCGGTGATCAGGTCCAGATACCGCTTTCCGCTCGTGTCGTACACATAGCATCCCCTGCCGCGCGCCAGCACCACAGGCAGGCGGGCGTAATTCTGCAGCAGGTATTTGCTTTCAAGCGTCTTTACATCGGCCGCTACAGCGGCTCCGGCCTCAGCCGGCGTCGTCACGGACATATGTCCATGATAGGGCACGGCAGCGGCGGAAATCAGTGCGCGGCCAAGTCGGCCGGCATCACCGCGCTTCGTTTCATCAGCAGCACGAACGGCGCCAGCCCGGCGATCGCCAGCGTCATCACCGACAGCACATCCACGTAAGCCAGCGTCGTGGCGTGTGCCTGCATCATGAAGTAGATCCGCGCCTGCGCCTGCTGCGTCGCAACGTTCGGCGCCAGGCCGGCCTGATGCAGAACCGCGCTCATGCCCGCCACCATCTGCTCGAACACGGGATTTCCGGGGGCGGTTTGGGCCGAGAGATACGTTTGATGCACTTGTTCCCGGCGAGTAAGAAACGTGCCGATCATCGAGATTCCGATACCGCCCCCGATGTTACGGACAAAGGCATTAATCGCCGAAACCTGATTGTTCTTCTCCCGAGGCACGCCCATGTACGCCAGCGTATTCGACGGAAGAAAGATGAACGCCAGCCCCGCGGCCTGCAGCGTCCGAAGCATCGCCGCGGTGAAGAAGTCCATGCCCAGAGTCATGTGGGTCATCATGAAGTACAGCGCCGCGGCGGTCGACAGGAATCCGAACGCCATCATCCCCCGCGGATCGACGCGACTGACCAGCGCGCCCGAAATCGGCATCATCAGCATCATCACAATGCCTCCGCCGGCCAGCGCCTCGCCCGCCTTCACGGCGGGATAACCAAGCAACACCTGAAGAAACTGGGGGATCACGAACGTCGTCCCGTAGAGCACCATGCCGAGCACGAAGGTGAAGCTCATCGCCATCGTGAAATTCCGCAGTTTGAATAAACGCAAATCCACAATCGGATCCTTGTGGTGCAGTTCCCAATAAATCCACGTCGCAAGCGCCACGATCGCCACGGCGAGAAACGCCACGATCAACGGCGAGGAGAACCAATCGTCTTCCTGCCCTTTGTCGAGCACGAACTGCAGCGTGCCGACACCCAGCGCGATGAGGCCCAGTCCGATGTAGTCCACCCTCACGCCTCGGCTCCGTTCCCGCTCACGGGCCAGGTATGGCGGGTCTTCCACCAGGCGGTTGCTTAAGAACAGCGACAGGATCACAAACGGCACGTTGATGTAGAAGATCCATCGCCAACTCGAGTTGTCCGTGATCCAGCCGCCAAGCGTGGGGCCGATCGCCGGCGCCACCACCACGGCCATGCCGTACACGGCAAACGCCATACCGCGTTTCTCGCGCGGAAACGTGTCGGCCAGAATCGCCTGCTCACTCGGCGCCAGCCCGCCGCCGCCAAATCCCTGCAAGATCCGGAAAAACACCAGCATCCCCAGGTTCGGCGCAAGACCGCAGAGGAAGCTCGACGCGCCGAACAGAGCGACACAGGTCATGTAGAACCGCTTCCGCCCAAACCGCGTGGCCAGCCACGCGCTGATCGGAAGAATAATCGCGTTCGATACGAGATAACTGGTCAGCACCCACGCCGACTCGTCCTGGCTCGCCGACAGGTTGCCCGCGATATGCGGCAGCGCCACGTTGGCGATGGAGCTGTCCAGCACTTCCATGAACGTCGCCAGCGTGACAGTTAGCGCCACAGCCCACGGATTGTGCCGCGGGCGCCACTCCATCTCGCTCATGCGGCCACACCTGTCCGGCGCACCAGGGACAAGTCGGGCACAGTGGTCGCGTGGGCCATATCAACCGGGAGTTATTTGGAGTGTGGCACGCCCCCGGCACGTGCGTCAACAGCCCCGACAACTCGCCTCGCCCACAGGTTCAGATGTAAAGTAAGTCATCAGGTCCGCGATGCGCATGCCATCTACGAAAGCGGCGGTCCGGTTTCACCCCATCTGGCGGAACATCGCCGGTCCCATGCCGGCTCGGAGTTCTCGAATTCTTCTCGCTCTCGGCCTGCTCATGATAAACGCTGAGGCCCAGGGCAATCACTATCCGCTGGAATCCGTCACCCTCAATGGCACGGCTCTGCCCGAAAGCACGGTGCTCGACATCGCCGGGTTACACATCGGCGCCCCCCTCGACAAGTCGGAAATCGAGCAAGCCTGCCAGAAGCTCAATGAAAGCGGCCTATTCACCGCCCTCAACTGCCACTACGCAGCCGGACCGAATCACGGCTACGCCCTCACACTCGGCCTCACCGACCAAACGGCGCTCATCGAAGCCTCCATCGACGTGCCAGGCGCCGACGAAGAAGAAGCCTGGCGCTGGCTGACCGCCCGGTATCCGCCCTTCGATCACAAGGTACCGGTCGATGACACAGCCCAGAGATTCCTCGCCGATGCGCTCCAGCAGCACCTGAAGGCAAGCTTGAACGGCCAGCCCATCCTGCCGCGGATGGAGTCTGATTTGACATCGTCGAAGCCGCTGGTCTCGTTTCAGCCCGAGACGCTTCCGAAGATCACTTCCATCACCTTTACCGGCAAGCACACCCTGACCTCCACTGATCTGATGCGGCTCGCCGGACGTTCGCTCCTAGGACAGGGTTTCGCGCCGTACAGGTTCCGCCAGATACTCGACACGAACATACGTCCCGCCTACGAGGATCGCGGAATGTATCCCGTGCGCTTCTCGAGCATTTCGCTCGCACGTTCCTCTCCCGCCGCGGTCGCCGTAACCGTCGCCATTGACGAAGGCCCCGTGTTCACTCTGGGCGACGTGCAACTCGAGGGCGAGAATTTGCCCGTAAGTGCGATGCTGAAATCGGCAAACCTCAACAAAGGACAAGTCGTCGGCTGGAGCTAGATTGAGCGCGCCATCGTGCGGATGGAGTTCCAGCTCAAAAGGCGCGGCTATCTTGAAGCTTCAGCCACGCCCGAGCGTATCTTAAATGACGGCGCAAAGACCCTCGATCTCCGGATTGCCTTCGCCCGAGGTCCGCTGTATCACTTCGGCCAATTGCGCATCGAAGGCTTGCCCCCGGCACTCGGAACTCAGTCCCGCGCCCACTGGCGAATGCGTACCGGCGATCCGCTGGATTGCGATTATCCCAACGAGTTTCTCCAACAGTTTCTGAGCAATGTTGACTCGCGCCAGTTCCAGAACTTCTCCTCTAAGCTCGTGACCGGCGCGGGAGACCATGTCATGGATGTTGTTCTGACATTCATCCCGAAGTAATTCCGCCCTCGTCACCGCCGTGCCATCGCCTGCACCGCCTCGCGCGTCTCCCGCCAGATGCGTTCCTCGTCAGGCGGCTCCCCGCGGACGATCGTCTTCGGCCCCGGTCCGCTCGGCTTCCATCTCTCAAACATCCGCTCGCACGGGTAGCCGAGGAAGATACTGATCAACGGCACGCCAAACGATGCTGCGGCGTGCCCTCCCGCCGAGTCGTAGCCGACATACAAGGAACTCCGCCGGACCCGCTCCGCGAACTCCGCGAACGGCCCACGCCACGTCTCCACGCCGGCCACCTCGGCAGCCTGCCTTACTCGCGCCGCCTCTTCCCCGCCTGCGCCCTCATCGACCACCACGCGCCGCCCGGTTTCCGCCAGAAGCCGAAGTAAGTCCCGCTCGAAGGCATCGCTCATTCGCTTCGCCGGATTCTTACCCACGCCAAGGCTTACTGCAATCTCTCCTCTGCACCCAGCCTCGGCCTCCATAGGCTGCATCCATGCTCGCGCGCCCACCACTCCGAACACCTCTTCCGCCCACCGTGACGCCAGCGCGCCGAGCGTGTCCGTCCCTTCGCCCCCGTAACCGCGGCTCTCGAAGAAGTAATACTCCGCCTCCGCGCAAACCGGCAGCAGACCCAGTTGCGTTAACCGCGAATCGGGATCGATCACTACACTCCGCTCCACCGCACATAACTCGCGCAGCCGGGGCCATACTTTCAAACGCGACTCAATCTCCGCGCTTCGCCCGTATTCCAACTCCGCATGACGGACCCAACCCGCGCCTGCAAACAACTCCCAACTCTTGCGCGAACCGGCCAACCAGATCCGTGCCGCCGGAAACTTCCGTCGCGCCGCGTCGAGCAGCACGCTGGTGACCGCGATATCCGCCCCCAACGTGACCCGCGAAAGCACGAACACGTCTCGCACGCCACGCGCATCGCCCTCGTACCTCCGCACCTGCCGTACGCGCTGATAGCGTTCGAGTAAGTGCAGTGCGTGAAGTCCGGTATGGCGGGCCAGCACCTCGGCAAACATCTCCGCGTACACGTCGCAAAGCCGCGGCTCGAAGCGGTCGGCCAGCCCCTCGGCGACAATGCGAAATAACCACTGGCTGCCCTCGCCCTCCGCCACGCGCGCCAGAGTCTCCTCGCGCCAGGCGCGGCCGGAAAGCGCGCACTCGAGTAACTCGCGCGCCGCGTCTTCAGCGCCAGTACTTGGCAAGCAACGGCTCCAACTTCTTCCGCGTGGCCTCCGGCGCAACCGCGGGATCCGTAATGATCGCGTGCTTCAGCGCGGACCCGCACTTACAATGGCGTTCGACGGGCATCGCCGCCACGGCGTGCGCCACCACCCGCGCCGCGTTTTCGGCGTTCTTGGTCAAATTCGCAATGATGTCGGCAACCGTCACCGCGTCGTGGTCCGGATGCCAGCAGTCATAATCGGTCACCATCGCCACCGTGGCGTAACACAGT
>DAIDIH010000276.1 GCA_027459465.1 Bryobacterales bacterium
TGGTCGGGGCCGAAGTAGACGGAGAAGGCGCCGACGGGTGAGATGCCGAGGCGGTTCAGCGCGGGGATAAGAGCGTTCGCGAAGTAGTCGCTGGTGAGTTTCGCGCCGGGGCCGTTGACGAGTTGGTAGCGGCGGAGTTCGTAGAATTCGAGCGACTCGCCGGACTGCGCGGAGGCTGAAGCTGAGCCGGCGAGCGACAGGGCAGACGCGGCGAGTGCGGTGGAGAAGAAATTTCTGCGATCCATAGTGATTTTGTGGAGTGATTCCGAGTCTATCACGCTGGGCATCCGGGGCCGGGCGCGGACACTTTTCGATTGACGGGACAATCGATCGGACAATCCCGCCGCCAATGCGCAGGGAGACGGAACCAGGGGCGGCGGCGGGCAGCAGACTGATCTTGTAGTCAGGGCGGAACTTGGCCGACCTGGACGTTCGGCCACGGACAGTCACTTACGGGTAATCTCACGACTCCCCCGGTTGGACACAAGATTCACTTCCGCCTACGGGGAGCGCGTTATAGGGTGAAGACGGGCGCTCACATCCGGTGAGGCTGACGACCTTCTCTCTCTACGTTTATGAACATTTTCGATGGCAAGACCGCCAGGAAGGCATTGCGCGCGTTAGCGCCGTTGGTTTATCTGGCGGCGCCGCTCGTGGGGCAGACCGTCTTGACATGGCCGGAGGTGCTGCAGCGGTTTGAAGCGGACAATCCGGAACTGAAGGCGGCAAAAGCGGCGGTGGATGAGTCGAGGGCAAATGAGGTGACGGCGTACCTGCGGCCGAATCCGGACATGACCGCATCGCTCGATCAGGTCAATCCCTTCGCGAATCAGCCGCCTCCGTTCGGTTCCGGCGGGTATTCCTACCGGCCGCTCGAGTACGCGTTTCCTTCGCTTGCCTTCAACTACTTGCACGAGCGGCAGCACAAGCGCGAGTTGCGCCGGGACAGCGCCCGCGAGACGACGGCCATCACCGAGTCGCAGTACGCCGACCAGGAGCGGGGCCTGATCTTTGCCCTGCGGTCGGCGTTTGTGCAGGTGTTGCAAGCCGAGGCGGTGCTCGACAACGCCCGGCAGAACATTACCTATTGGGATCAGGAATTGAAGGTTAACCGCGACCGCTACAAAGCCGGCGACCTGGCGTTGGTGGATCTGAACAGGTTGGAATTGCAGCGCGTGCAGTTTGAGACGGACCTGCAGACGGCGCTGGTGGATCTACGGACGAGCAAGATTCAACTTCTGACGTTGCTCAACCAGCGGATACCGCTCGATCAGTTCGATGTGCGCGGCGACTACGGCTTTCGCGAGGAGTTAAAACCGCTCGACGAGTACCGGACGACGGCGCTTGCCAAGCGGCCGGACCTGGCGGCGGCGGTTCAAGGTGTGGAGCTTGCCAACATCAATCATGATCTCGCCAATGCGAACGGCTCGACGGATCCGACGTTTGGGCTGGACTTCGGGCGAGCGCCGCCGATTCCGGCCTATATGGGAGTGAGCCTATCGATACCGCTTCGCATTTTCGACCGGAACCAGGGCGAGAAGGAGCGCACGCGGCTCGACATCGGCCGGAGCGAGCAGTTCCGGGACGCGGCAAGGGCGCAGGTTTTCAGCGATGTGGATTCGGCGTACTGGACGTTAGTTCAGGCGATCGAGTTACTCACGCCCTATAAGTCGAAGTATCTTCCCATGTCGGAGGATATCCGGGACCGGATGGCGTTTTCTTATCAGAACGGCGGAGCGTCGCTGTTGGACTTTCTCGACTCGGAGAAGGCGTACCGGGATACCCGTCTGGCGTATCTGAACCTGATCGGGTCTTATCTGACGGCGGCGGCGCAGATGAACATGGCGGTTGGGACGGAGGTGATTCCGTGAGACGGGTGGAAATTGCAGCGATGACGATCGCGGTTTGCGCGGCTTTCGCACTGACTGGCTGCGGCCGGCAGGCGATGGCCGAAGGGCGGTTGCCTTCGGATACTGGTCCGAAGCCGGGCAAGGTGATCGAGAAGGTAGACGGCGGGACGTTTACTGTGGATCATCCGTCCGAATTCCCCGTATTTACCGCGCTCGCATACAAAGCGGCGCCGGAGTTGAATGTGACCGGCGTGGTGAGCCCGGATGTTTCGCGTCAAATCCCGGTTCCGTCGCTGGCGACCGGGCGGATTGTGGAGATCAACGCGCGCCTGGGCGACACGGTGCGCAAGGGGCAGTTACTTTTCCGGGTGAGAAGCTCTGATATCGCAGGGGCTTACTCGGACTACCGCAAGGCGGTGAAGAACGAGCAGTTGGCGAAAGTGCAGTTAGACCGAGCGAAGCTGTTGTACGGCGATGGAGCGATCCCGAAAAGCGCGCTCGAAATCGCGCAGAACGCCGAGGACAACGCGCTGGTGGATCTCGACACGACCACGGAGCACCTGCGGCTTCTCGGCGCGTCGCCGGATCATCCTTCCGGCATCGTGGACGTGTACGCGCCGGAATCCGGGGTGATTACGGATCAGGAAATCACGCTTGATGCGGGCGTGCAGGCGCTGACGGCGCCGAATCCGTTTACGATATCGAATCTCGAGCACGTGTGGATCGTGTGCGACGTGTATGAGAACAACCTGGCGCAGGTGCATGTCGGGGACACGGCCGACATTCGCATCGACGCTTATCCTGACCGGGTATTGAAGGCAAGGGTGAATAACATTCTGCCGATTCTCGATCCGAACATCCGGACTGCGAAGGTGAGGCTGGAGGTGGAAAATCCCGGAATACTGCGGTTCGGGCTGTACGTGACGGCCGTTTTCCGCGGGCAGACGGAGCAGACTTACTCGCTCGTGCCGGAGACCGCCATACTGCATCTGCACGACCGGGATTGGGTATACATGCCGGCCGATGGCGGTTTCCGCCGAGTATCGGTCACTTCAGGCGATCATCCCGGCGGCGGGATGCAGGAGATCGTCGACGGGATTCGGCCGGGCGACCGTGTGGTGACCAACGCACTCGTGCTGCAGAACACGGTGGAGCAGTAAGTGATCGGGAAGGCAGTCGATTTTGCGCTAAAGAACCGGTTTCTGGTTCTTTCGATGGCCCTGTTGATGTTCGCCTGGGGCGCCGTTTCGTTCCATCAGTTGCCTGTGGAAGCGTATCCCGACGTGGCGAACAACTACGTCGAGATAATTACGCAATGGCCCGGCATTTCCGCCGAGCAGATCGAGCAACAGGTAACGATTCCGTTGGAAATCGTCATGAATGGTATTCCCGGCGTGGTGCATCTGCGTTCTTTCTCGTTGTTCGGCTTGTCGGACCTGAAACTTATCTTCGACGACGGTACGGACAATGCCTGGAACCGGGAGCGCGTGCTGGAGCGGCTTAGCCAGGTGACGCTGCCTCCGGGTGTGTCGCCGCAGATGGGCACGGACTGGAGTCCGGTGGGACAGATTTACTTCTTCACTCTGGAGAGCTCGAATCCGGCGTACGACGTGATGGAGTTGAAGTCGATCGAGGACTGGGTGGTGGAGAAGAACTTCAAGTCCGTTCCGAACGTGGTGGATGTGGCCAGTTTTGGGGGGCCGACGCGAGAGTACCAGGTGCGGGTGGATCCGGACAAGTTGATCGCGTACGGACTTAGCCTGCCACAGGTTGAGCAGCAGTTGGCCAACAACAACGCTAACGCGGGCGGCAGCTTCGTCGAAGCCGGACTTCAACAGGTGAACATTCGCGAGGTCGGCCTGGTCCGGGACGTGAGAGACATAGCGGACACGGTCGTCACCACGAAGGGCGGGACGCCGGTGCGGATCCGCGACATCGCCGTTGTGGCGCAGGGTCCGAAGATCCGGTTGGGGCAGTTTGCGCGTACCTGGCGGCACGCTGACGGAACTCTGGTGGATGAACCGGACGTCGTGTCGGGAATTCTCCTGCTGCGCAAAGGCGCGGACGCGGATCCGACGCTCCGGGGCATTCATGAAAAGGTGAAGGAATTGAACAGCCGGATTCTCCCGCCTGGCGTGAAGGTGGCGCCGTTCATCGACCGAAGTGATCTGGTGGAATTCACCACGCATACCGTGCTGCACAACCTGACCGAAGGCATTGTCCTGGTGGTGATCATCCTGTTTCTGTTTTTGGGCAACATACGGGGCGCCGTGATCGTAGCGTTTACGATTCCCTTTGCCCTGTTGTTTGCGGCGACGTGTCTGAACCTGACGCACGTGCCGGCGAACCTGCTGTCACTGGGCGCGCTGGATTTCGGAATGGTTGTGGACGGGGCGGTGGTGATGGTGGAGAACATCGTGCGGCACCTTGGCCGGACAGATGAGGACAACCGGACAGCGGCGCAGAAAATCTTCGACGCGGCGCATGAGGTGCAACGGCCGGTGTTTTATGCGATCGCCATCATTATCACCGCGTATCTTCCGATCTTCACGCTGCAACGGGTGGAGGGGAGGCTGTTCCGGCCAATGGCGTGGACGGTAGCCTTTGCTCTGCTTGGCGCGATTCTGTTTTCCATGTTGGTGGCCCCGGCCCTGGCTAGCTTCTTCTTCCCGAAAGGGGCGAAGGAGTGGCGGAATCCGGCGATGGAGTGGTTGCGGGACAAGTACCGGGTGGCCCTGCGGGGCGCGATCCGGTTCCGCTATGTCACGGTTGGCGTGGGGGTAGCGAGTCTGGCGGGCGCGATCTACCTTACGGTGGGCGGATTGATCGGCAGCGAGTTTCTGCCGCACCTGGATGAAGGAGCGCTCTGGGTGCGAGGGACTCTGGCGCCGAGCACAGGGCCGAGTGAAGGGATCCGGCTTGCGAATCAGGCTCGGCTGCTGTTGTGTTCGTGGCCGGAGGTCACCCAATGCACGAGCCAGGTGGGGCGGCCGGACGACGGCACGGATACGACGGGCTTCTTTAACACCGAGTACTTCGTGGATCTGAAACCGAAGGAGCAGTGGCGGCCGGCGTTTCATGAAAACAAGGACTTGTTGATTGCGGCGATGAACGCCGAGTTGGAGAAGATACCGGGTGTGATCTGGAACTTTTCGCAGCCGATCGCCGACAACATGGAAGAAGCGGTGAGCGGCGTAAAAGGACAGCTCGCGACCAAGATATACGGAGACGATCTGCATCTGCTCGAAGAGAAGGCGGAGCAGATGGTTTCCATCATGCGTACCGTGAACGGGATCACAGACCTTGGTGTTTTCCGCGTGCTGGGACAACCGAACGATAACTTCATGGTGGACCGGAAAGCGGCGGCTCGATACCAAATCAACGTAGCCGATGTCCAGGATGCGATTCAAACGGCTGCCGGCGGAAACGCACTTACTCAGGTGTTACAGGGAGAACAAAGGTACGACTTAGTGCTGCGGTATCTTCCACAGTTCCGTGACACGAAGCAGGCCATCGAGAGGGTCCGGATTCTGGCCCCGACCGGGGAGCGGGTATCTCTGTCGCAGTTGTGCAAAGTGGAGGAACGCGACGGCGGGAGCGAGATTTACCGGGAGAACAACCAGCGCTATGTGGCGGTGAAGTACAGCGTGCGCGGCCGCGATCTGGGCGGGGCCGTGGAGGAGGCGATCCGGAAGGTGAACGAACAGGTGAAGCTGCCGCGCGGCTATCACATCGATTGGGAGGGGGAATACGAAAGCGAGAAGCGGGCCGAGGCGCGGCTGCTGATCATCATTCCGCTGACGGTGCTGCTGATTTTCCTGATCTTATACATGATGTTCCGGTCGTTTAAGTGGGCGCTGCTGATTCTGCTGAACGTCATGCTTGCACGGATCGGCGGGCTGCTGGCGCTGCTGGTGACGGGTACGAATTTCAGCGTGTCCTCGGGGGTCGGGTTTCTCGCTCTGTTCGGCGTTTCCGTGCAGACGGGCGTGATCATGCTTGAGTACATCAACCAGTTACGAGTGCGCGGGTTCACTGTGGTGGACTCAGCGGTGGAGGGAGCCGTGCTTCGTCTGCGGCCGGTCCTGATGACGATGCTGGTGGCGACGCTCGGACTCTTGCCCGCCGCCCTGTCGCATGGAATCGGCTCCGATTCTCAGCGGCCCTTCGCGATTGTGATTGTGGGCGGATTGATTTCGGACCTAGTGATGAGCATCTTTCTGCTGCCGACGCTTTATGCATGGGTTGCCCGCGAAGGCGACGCGCTGCCGGGAAGGGAGCCGGGATTTGACGTGCATGAATAGGAGGCGCCGGGACGAGGCGTGCTGCGAGTAGACGCAATCTGGGAGGCATCGAGAAGAACCTGGGCGCTGGCGGCGTGTGGTGTGATAATTGCGGCGATCGCTATTGCGGATTACTTTACGAGCGCGTACGTTTCCTTCGGGCTGCTGTATCTGTTCCCAATCATGCTCGCGGCGGGTTTCCTGTCACGCCGCGCGATCATCGCATTAAGCCTGATCTGCGCTGCCCTCGGCGAGGGTTTCAGCGCGCTCGATCCCTACGGAAGGGCCAGCCGGCTGCTGTTCGCCACTCTGGCGCTGTCCGGCTCGGGGCTGTATGTCTACGAGTTAGTGCGAAGCCGCCGGTTGAGCCGGGCTACGGACGAGCGGCTTCGCGTACTGATTGCGACGAGTCCGGCGGCGATCCTTACGGTCGGCGAATCTGGTCTGATTGAGTCGGCGAATGAGGCGGCGGCAGAAATGCTCGATCCCCTGGCGGGGAACCTGGTTGGCCAAGACGTCAGGTCGTTTGTGCCGGAACTGCAGGACGCGGTGAGTTCCGCGTCGGGGAGCCACTTCAGGACGTCAATGCAGTGCGAACTCCACCGGACGAATGGTGAAGTCCTACCGGCGCATGTCTGGTTTTCAACTTATACCGAGCGTGGCGCAAGGAAACTGGCGGCGATTATGGCCGACATGTCGGAGGATAACCCGGCGGCGGTGGAAGCAACGAGTGAGCTCGCACTGGCGTCAGAAGAGCGGGCGGAACTGAATCCGCGACAGACCGCAGTGCTGCGTCTGGTCATGAACGGGCTGAAGAACGAGGAGATTGCGGCGCGGTTAGGGGTGAGTTTGAGCGTGGTCAAGAACACACTCCAGCAACTGTACTCGAGAACGAACTCCCGCAACCGGAGCCAACTCGTGCGCGCCGCCTTGGAGCATTACCAAGACCTGATTTAGCGGCTTGAGCGGCACAAGCTTGGGATATGCTGGGCGCATGCGTAAACTATCACGGCGCCAGATGCTGGCGGCGGGCGCGGCGGCGCCGTTGAGCGTTGGCCTCGCGAGGGCCGCGGAGGCGAAGAAGCAGTTCAAGATTACGGGTCTGGAGACGGACCTGCTTCGCGTGCCGGCGGCTCCTTACAGCGACGCGATTCATGATTTCGGCGGGGATGGCGGCGGCGTGGTGCTGCGGCTGAAGACGGACGCGGGGATCACAGGCTGGGCTTACTCGAGCTTCGGGATGATCGCGGGCGGGCCGCGGGTGGTGCAGACAATTCTCGAACGGGAGATCAAGCCGGTCGTCATCGGGCAGGACCCGGCCTTTCCGAAAAAGATCCGGGCGGAGTTGTGGCGGGCGCTTGAATATCAGGGCGTGCAGGGAGTGACGCAGTTTGCGATGTCGGCGGTGGACATTGCAGTGTGGGACATTCTGGGGAAAGCCGCGGGGATGCCGGTCTATAAGATGCTGGGCGCGATGCGGGACCGGATGCCGGCGTACGCGATGTGCGGTTGGTACCGGCAGAACGACACGGACCATTCGGAGTACAAGCGCACGATCCACGAGACGCTGGAGGCCGGTTACCGGGCGTTCAAAGTGAAGGTGGGGCGGTACGGGCTGGACGACGACGTGGAGCGGATCGAGGTGGGATTCAAGACGGCGGGGAAAGGGATCCGGATCATGGTGGACGCAAACCAGGCGTTCGACCGTGTGGAGGCGCTGCGGCGGGGACGGGTGTATCAGCAACTGGGGTGTTACTGGTACGAGGAGCCAATTGTTCCGTACGACCACGAAGGATACGCCGAGTTAGCGGCGGCGCTGGACATGCGCGTGGCGTGCGGGGAGAACGAATACAACAAGCATGGGTTCATGGATCTGTTGCTTAAGAAGGGCGCGGATGTAGTGCAGCCGGATAACCGGCGCGCGGGCGGGCCGACGGAGTGGATGGAGATAGCGGCGATCGCGGACGGGTTCGAGGTGGAAGTGGCGAGCCACGGCGGCGGGGCGGTGAATCTGAATATTCTGTGCGCGATGCCGAATGCGATTTATATGGAGTCTGGCGGGAAGCAGAAGATGGTGGACGGGGAGGTGCTGGCGCCGGAAGAGCCGGGGATGAGCAGCGAACCGGCGGCGGAGTTTATTGCGAAGCACAAGGTGGGGTGACGGGCATGGAGTTTGAGGACTGGCGCGGCGCCATCTTTTGGGATAGTCTGTTGCTCATCCTATGCCGAAAGATCGCCGCGCATTTCTGAAATCCTCCGTCCTGGCAGGCGCCGCCGCGCTCCTGCCCACTTCCCGCGTTCTCGGGGCCAACGACCGGATCCGCATCGGAGCCATCGGCACCGGCGGCCGCTGCCAGTACCTGATGAAGGTCCTCAACGACGTCGGCGGCAACGAAATCGTGGCCGTCTGCGATGTTTACGGACCTCACCGCGAGAAGGCCCGCGAAAAATACGCGCCAAACGCGAAAGAATACACCGATTTCCGCGCCGTGCTCGACGACAAATCCATCGACGCCGTCGTCGTCGGCACGCCGAACCACTGGCACGTCCCCATCACCATCGCCGCCGTCGGCGCGGGTAAGGACGTGTACGTCGAGAAACCCGTGACCCACACGATCGGCGAAGGCGACCCGCTGGAAAAGGCCGTCACCGAGTCCAAACGGATTGTCCAGGTCGGCCTGCAGCAGCGAAGCTGGCCGCATTTCCAGGAAGCCTATTCGATCGTCGCGGGCAGCCAACTCGGGGACATCACCTTCATCGAAACGCACTGGTATCAGAACCTGCTGCACCTCAACGACGGCGTCCCGGAGGTCGATGTGAGCCAGCTCGATTGGAAGCAGTTCGTCGGGGACGCGCCGGCGCAGCCGTTCGACGCGCTTCGGTTCACGAACTGGCGCTGGTTCTGGGATTTCGGCGAAGGCTCGCTCACCGATCTGTTCTGCCACTGGGTCGACGTCGCGCAGTGGTACATGGGCGGCGATACGCCCACCACCGCCTCCGCGCTCGGCGGCAACTACGCCATCCACCGCATCGAGTGTCCCGACACGATCAGCGCCTCCTACCTCTATCCGGGCAAGTATGAGACCGTCTTCCGCTGCAGCATGATCGGCTATCTGGAAGGCGGTGGCCTGACCTTCCGCGGCACCAAGGGACTGCTCCGCATCGACCGCAGCGGCTACGGTTTCTGGCCTGAACTACCTCACTATTCCGAAGCGCTCGACCTCGTGAAACCGGCCCAGGAGGCGAAAACGAACGGCGACGGCACGCCTCACCACATGAAGAACTTCCTTGACTGCGTCCGCTCGCGCGCCATCCCTAACGCGCCGGTGTCGGTGGGCATTTCGGCCGCGCGGACAGCCCACTTCGGCAACATCGCCTTCCGCGAGAATCGCATCGTGCGCGTCACCGGTTGAAGGACGCCTGAGCCGAATCAGCTATCCTGAACAGTTTGGAGGCTGCTTGTATTCCGCGAAAATCAGTGCGTTAGGCTGCTATGTGCCGCCCGGCGTGCTCACCAATGCCGACCTGGAAAAGATGGTCGAGACGAACAATACCTGGATCATCGAACGCACCGGCATCAGCGAGCGCCACATCGCCGCGCCGGAAGTCGCCACATCGGACATGGCCGTCGAGGCCGCCCGCGCGGCCCTGGCGCAACGCGGCATCGAAGCGCCGGAACTGGACGCCATCATCGTCTGCACCGTGACGCCCGACATGTTCTTCCCCGCCACCGCCTGCCTGGTGCAGAACCGCATCGGCGCGCACGGCGCGTGGGGATTCGATCTCGTCGCCGCGTGCTCCGGCTTCGTCTACGGCCTGACGACCGCGGCGAATCTTGTCATGACCGGCATGCACCGCAAAGTGCTGGTCATCGGCGCAGACACCATGTCGCGGATCATCGACTACACCGACCGCGCCACGTGCATCCTGTTCGGCGACGGCGCGGGTGCAATGCTGGTCGAGCGCGGCGAAGCCGGCGAGGGCTTCATCGGCCACAAGAACGAGATCGACGGCTCGGGCGGCGACTACCTGAAAATGCCCGCCGGGGGCAGCCGTCTTCCGGCGACCCGCGAAACCGTCGACCAGCGCCTGCATTACGTCAAACAGGAAGGCCAGCAGGTATTCAAATACGCGGTGAAGAAAATGTACGAACTGTGCCGCGATCTGCTGGCCGAGCACAGCCTCACCGGCGAGGACGTCGCGCTCCTGGTGCCGCACCAGGCCAACCGCCGCATCATCGTGTCGGCTGCCGAACGTCTCGGCCTTCCGCCCGAGCGCGTGTTGATCAACATCGACCGTTTCGGCAACACAACCGCCGCCACCATCCCGCTCGCCACGCGCGACGCCGTCCAGGCAGGGAAGCTCAAAAAGGGCGACCTCGTCCTGTTCGCCGCCGTCGGCGCGGGCTTCACCGCAGGCGCCAACCTCTGGCGTTGGGCCTACTGAGGTCTTCTCTGATGCGGGACGCCGCACTGAACGCCCTCGAAGCCGCGCTCCGCCCCGGCGTCGAATATGCCGATGTCCGCGTCGTCGACCAACGCGAGCGAACGCTCGGGACCAAAAACGGCAAGCCGTCTCAAGTCGCCGAATCGGAGTCGCTCGGCATGGGCGTACGCGTGCTCGCCGAAGGATGCTGGGGTTTTGCGGCCACCGACGATCTGTCGAAAGCCGGCATCGAACGCGCCGGGACCCAAGCCGTGGCCATCGCCCGCGCCAGCGCGCTCGCCCGCATCGAGCCGGTCAAACTTGCGCCCGAGGAAGCCTATCAGGCCGTCTGGATGTCACCCTGCCTGATCGACCCGTTCTCGCTCAGCGTGGACACGCAACTCGCCCTGCTGCTCGCCATCGACGGCGAACTTCGCCGCAACCCCGGCATCACGCTCGCCGAGGCCGCGCTCACCCTTCGCCGGGAACACCAGGTCTTCGCTTCCTCCATCGGGAGCGTCATAGAGCAGACGCGCACCTTCACCGGCGCCGGCTACGAAGCCTACAGTTTTCGCGATGGGGAATTGCAAAAACGCTCCTATCCAAACTCGTTCGGCGGCCAGCATCAGCTTAAGGGCTGGGAATTGGTCGACGAACTCCGCCTCGTCGAAAACGCCGCCCGCATCGCGGAGGAGGCCGTGGCATTGCACGACGCCCCGCTCTGCCCGCAGGGGCGCTTCGACCTGATCCTCGATTCCAGCCAGCTTGCGCTCCAGATTCACGAGTCCATCGGCCATCCGATCGAACTCGACCGCGTGCTCGGTTCGGAAGCCAACTACGCCGGGATGAGTTTTCTCACCCTCGATCAACTCGACCACCTGCGCTACGGTTCCGAGATCGTCAACGCCGTCTGCGATGCGCGCCTGGAACACGGCCCGGGTCTCGGAACCTTTGCCTTCGACGATGAAGGCGTGCCCGCGCAGTGCACCCCGATCATCGACAATGGCCGCTTCACCGGCTACATGACATCGCGCGAAACCGCCGCCGCCGCCGGCCAGTCGCGCTCGAACGGAACCATGCGCGCCGCATCGTGGTCGCGACTGCCGCTCATCCGGATGACCAACGTCAGCCTGCTGGCCGGCTCGCACTCCCTCGATGAAGTCTTCGACGCCGATCACGGCATCTACATGGAGACGAACAAGAGCTGGTCCATTGACGACAAGCGCTACCAGTTCCAGTTTGGCTGCGAGATCGCCTGGGAAATCCGCGGCGGCAAGCGAGGGCGGATGCTGAAGAACCCGATCTACTCCGGCATCACGACGGAATTCTGGAACGCCTGCGCCGCTATCGCCAACCGCGAGCACTGGACACTGTGGGGCGTCCCCAACTGCGGCAAGGGCCAGCCCGAGCAGGTCATCGGCACTGGGCACGGTGCAAGCCCGGCACGGTTTCGCGGAATCCGCATCGGCGCGGGGAGTGTGGAATGAGCCGCTCAGCCGCGCTGGTGAGTGAGCCGCAATGCCGCGAAGCGCTCGACGCGGCCGTTCGCGCCGCCCGCGAATCGAACGTCGTTCAAGTCGAGGTCCTCATCGGAGCCGAGCGCGAAGCCCTCACCCGTTTCGCCAACAACACGGTCCATCAAAACGTGGAAGCGGTTGAGCATAGCATCTCCGTCCGCGTCATCGTGGACCAGCGCACCGCACGCGCCACCACCACCTCCTTCGCCGAAGACTCCATCGCCCGCGCCACCACCCAGGCCATCGCGCTTGCCCGAGCCAGCGCCCCGGACCCCGATCTCTGCCCGCTGCTCGATCCCTCCGAAGCCGGCACACCCCCGGCTCTCAGCCGCTTCGACGAAGCTACAGCCGCCGCGACGCCGCATTACCGCGCCGAAGCCGTGCTGCGCGCCATCCACGAGGTGAAGGGCGCCGGCCAGACCGCCGCCGGCATCTACTCCACTGCTGAAAGCTTCGAGGCCGTGCTCAACTCGGCCGGCGTCGAGGCGTTTCACCGCCAGACCTCCGCCATCTTCTCCATCACCGCCATCGCCGAAGACAGTTCCGGCTGGGCGAAAGCGTCCTCGGTGGCCGCCAGCACCATCGATCCGGAAACGCTCGCCCGGCAGGCAGCGGAAAAGGCGCGCCGATCCCGGCATCCGCACGAAATCCCACCCGGCCGCTATACCGTCATCCTGGCCCCTGCGGCCGTCCTCGACCTCGCCGGCCAAATCTTCGCCGACTTCAGCGCCACCGCCATCGCCGACGACCGCAGCTTCCTGAGCGACCGCCTCGGCCAACCCCTCTTCGGCGAAAACATCTCCATCAGCGACGATGTTACTCACCCGCTGCAGGCCGGTCCGGCGTTTGACGGCGAAGGGGTCGCCCGCTCCCGTCTCTCGCTCGTCGAGCGCGGCGTGCCGAAACAGGTCGCCTACGGCAGAACCGCCGCCCGCCGCGAGGGCCGCGCCTCCACCGGCCACGGCTTCCCCCTGCCTTCGGAAACCGGCGAAATGCCCGTCAATATCGTCATCGCCGGGGGCGACACGAGTCTCGAGGACATGATCGCCTCCACCCGCCGCGGCATTTTCGTCACGCGCCTGTGGTACATCCGCGAGGTCGATCCCTACGAAAAGATCATGACCGGCATGACACGCGACGGTACGTTCTGGGTTGAAAACGGCGAAATTCAGTACGGAATCCGCAATTTTCGTTTTAACCAAAGCGTGGTCGAATTGTTGCGGAACGTCGATGCGCTCTCGCCGGCCGTGCGCGCCTCAGGCGAGGAGTCCTTTGACATGGTCGTCCCGGCGATGCGCGCCAACGAATTTGAGTTCAGTGAAGTTACGCGGTACTGAGGCTTGTTTCCGACAGCCGAAAATAGAGAAACTGAGAGTAGCGGGCGGATACGGTGCATCAACACTCTCACGGCAAAGCGTTGGGCTGGTCGACAGCGGTCACGCTCGCCTTCGTTGTCTTCGAACTCGCCGCCGGCGTCGGCGCCCACTCCCTGGCCCTCATCTCGGATTCCGGCCATAACTTCACCGACGCGCTCGCGCTCATCCTCGCCGCCGCCGCCCAGCGCCTGGAGTCCCGTCCCGCGGACGACCGCAAAACGTACGGCTACCAGCGCGCCGGCGTGCTGGCCGCCTTCATCAATGCCCTGGCCCTGCTCGCCCTCTCGGCCATCATCTTCTGGGAGGCCTGGTTCCGCCTGTTCACCCCGCCGGAGGTGAATGACACCACCATGGGCTTCGTCGCTTTGACAGGCATCGCCGTCAATGTGGGCATCATGATGGCGCTCCACCGTGGGCGTCACGATCTGAATATCCGCGCCGCCTGGGTCCACATGCTCGGCGACGCCGTCAGTTCCGCCGCCATCGTCGCCGGCGCCGTTGTTATCCACTTCACCGGATGGCATCGCATCGACCCCGCGCTGTCCATCTGCATCGGCGTGCTCATCATCTGGACCGCGTGGGACATCATCCGCGAATCGCTGAACGTCCTGCTCGAAGGCATCCCGCAGGGCATGAACCTCAAGGCCATCTCGAACGCGGTCCAGACCGTGCCCGGCGTCATCGACGTTCACGACCTCCATGTCTGGACGCTCGGCGCCGGAGCCAACGCACTAAGTTGCCACGTCCTGATCGACGACATGCCGCCTTCGGAAAGCAACGCGATTCTGCTCCGCATCAACGAAGCGCTCTGCGCCTTCCACATTCATCACTCAACCGTGCAGTTCGAGCACGTCCGCTGCGCGCTCTCCGATGCGCCCTGCTCCATGCCTCCCGGCGCGCACCAGCACCCGCATACGCACTCCCATTGAACGCGCGTTCTCTCAGCCGCCGGCACGCACCAGCCTGGCCGTAGTAATTGCCTGCCCTGTGTGGCGCTGCGTGTGTTCGGCGATGTGTATCAGCAGCCCCACCAGCGGCACCTCGATCCGCTTCCGCCCGATGTAGCGCGGCGCGCTTTCATCGGACAAGTCCATCGCCCGCGCGGCGGCCTTTGCCGCTTCGAGCGATGCTCGCAACTCGGCCAGTAACTCTGCGCGCGTCGCCCCAGGCTGCATCTCCGAGCGGAGCGCTTCCAATTGCGCGGCGTCGAGTGGCTTGCCCTGGGCATAGGTCATCAAACGGTCCACGCTTCGTCCGATATGGCGGATCTGGAAGCCAACGGAGGCAACCCCACCCGGCCGCTCCCAAAACTGCCTCTCGTTCAGATCCTGGGTCCAATGCTCGATGTCCTCGAGGGCGTGCTCAAAGCAGCGGATCAGTGCGCCGGCGACCGGATGCACGTTCTCCACCGGCCCGCGCAGCCAAGGCTCAAGCGCAGGCCGTTCCACTTCAGTCCTCTCCCGACACGTATTCGAGGAGCCGATCCCGGAGCGCCTTCGCACTATCGGCGTCGGGCGTCACCACCAGAATTGTGTCGTCGCCGGCCAGCGTCCCGGTCACCTCGGGCAGTTCCTCGCGGTCGAGCGCAACAGCAAGGGCATTGGCGTTGCCGGGCGCCGTTTTCAGCACAATCAAGTTCTGCGCCTGCCGGATATCGCGAAGCAGCTCAGCGGTCACCGCCGCCAGTTTCGGTCCCGGCGTTGCAGAGAGCTGCTTGTACCCGCTCGGCGTCTTCACCAAGCCCAGTTCGCGGATGTCGCGCGACAACGTTACCTGCGTCGCCTGAATCCCGCAGTCCTCGCGAAGCCGCTGCGCCAGGTCCTCCTGCGTGTGCACGCGCGCAGCGTTCACAATCCGCAGAATCTGCCCCTGGCGATAGCTCTTGTTCATCGCGAATCTACGCGCCGGCGCCCATGGCCGCCAGCCGCTCCTCCGCCTGCCTGAGCGCCTCGGCAACGGCCTTGGGCCCTGTGCCACCGGGCACGTTCCGTGTCTTCATGCCTTCGCTCGGACTGAGCAGCGCCGCGATTTCCGGCGTAAGTTCCGGCGCGAACTGCGCCAACTCCTCCGCCGTCCACTCGGTGGGCCGCTTCCCGCGCTTCAGACTCTCCAGCACCAGCCGTCCGGCAAGTTGATGCGACTGGTGGAACGGCTTCCCCGCCCGCGCCAGCGCCTCAGCGATATCGGTGGCCACCAGCCAGCTTTCTTCGGCCGCCGCCGCCGGCCGCTCCGGCTTCAATCGCGTCGTCTCCACCACCGCCCGCGCCATCTCGAGCGAGCGCGAAAGCTGATCCGCCGCTTCAAACAGGGGCTCCTTGTCCTCCTGCATGTCGCGATTGTAAGTCATCGGCAAGCCCTTTATGGTCACAAATAGCGACGTGAAAGCGCCGAACACGCGCCCGCACTTGCCGCGGATCAGCTCGAGCGAGTCGGGATTCTTTTTCTGCGGCATCAGACTCGATCCGCTGGTCACGCCGTCGGCCAGGTCGAGCCAGCCGAACTCGTCGCTCGAATAAAGGATCCAGTCCTCGGCCAGGCGGCTCAGGTGCAGCATCACGGTCGAAGCCGCGTAGAGGAAATCGAGCGCGAAGTCGCGATCGCCCGACACATCCATGCTGTTGCGCGAAATCGTGTCAAAGCCCAACTCCCGCGCGATCGCCGGACGGTCAAACGGGAATCCGCTCCCGGCGAGCGCGCCGGAGCCCAGCGGCAGAACGTTCACCCGGGCCCGCGCCTGCATCAGCCGCTCGTGGTCGCGGGCGAACATTTCGAAATAGGCGAGCAGATAGTGCGGCCAAAGCACCGCCTGGGCTCTGCGCAGGTGCGTGTAACCGGGCACAACCGACGTCGGGTCGGCTTTCGCCCGCTCGACCAGCGCGGTCATCAGCCCGCGCAGCAGCGCCGCCGTCCGGTCGATCTCGGCGCGCAGCCACAGCCGCGTATCGAGGGAAACCTGCTCGTTGCGGCTGCGGCCGGTGTGAATCTTCGCCGCCACGCCGCCCGCCCGTTCGTTCAGCAGGCGGATGACGAGCGTATGGACATCTTCATCCGTCGCGCCGTCGAAGAATCCCGGCTTTGCGTGGTCGGCGCGAATCGACTCGAACGCCTGTGTCAACTGTTCGCGCTCCGGGGCGCTGAGAATGCCTACGCGCTCGAGCGCCCGTGCGAACGCGATCGAGCCTTCGATGTCGGCTTCGAGCAGCCGCCGGTCGAAATCGAGCGAACCGGAGAACCGCTCGAAGACCTCCGAGGGCCCCGTCTCAAACCGGCCGCCCCAGAGCTTCATTTGGCGCTTTTCGCCGCCAGCGCGCGCACCTTGATCGGCAACCCGATCAGATTGATGAAGCCCAGCGCGTCCTTTTGATCGTATTCGGCGCCCATCGTGAAGCTGGCGATATTGAGCGAGTACAGCGAATAGGGCGAGCGGCGGCTCACTGGCTCGATCGTGCCCTTGTACAGACGCAGCGTGATCTCGCCCGTGCTCGTAGCGGCCGTCGTCGCGAAGAACGCATCGAGTGCCTCGCGCAGCGGCGTGAACCAGAAACCGTTGTAAACCAGTTCCGCGTAGTCGAGCGACAGCTTCTGCTTGTAGTGCAGCGTGTTCTTGTCGAGCGTCAGCGATTCCAGTTCCTTGTACGCGGTCATTAGCAGGGTGCCGCCCGGCGTCTCGTAGCAGCCTCGAGATTTCATGCCCACGAAGCGGTTCTCCACCAGGTCAATCCGTCCGATGCCATGCTCGCCGCCGATCCGATTCAGCGTTTCGAGCAACTCCACCGCCGAGGTGTACTTCTTTCCGTCCACCGACACGGGGCGTCCGGTCTCGAACCCGATCGTTACTTCGCGCGGGGAATCCGGCGCGTCTTTCGGCGACTTTGTTAGCATCCAGATATGCTCGGGCGCCGCGTTGGCCGGGTCTTCCAGTTCCCCGCCCTCGTGCGAGATATGCCAGATGTTGCGGTCCCGGCTGTAGATCTTCGTCGTGGTCTGCGCAATCGGCACCTTGTGCTTGGCGGCATATTCGATGGCGTCTTCGCGCGAGACGATGTCCCACTCCCGCCACGGTGCAATGACGCGAAGCTGCGGCGCCATCGCCTTGTAGGTCAGCTCAAAGCGGACCTGGTCGTTTCCCTTCCCCGTGCAGCCATGGGCGAGGGCGTCGCAGCCGGTTTCGAGCGCCACTTCCACCTGCCGCTTGGCAAGAAGCGGGCGCGCGATGGACGTGCCCAGCAGATACTTATGCTCGTAAACGCCGCCTGAGCGCACCAGCGGCCACAAATACTGCGAGACAAACTCCTCCCGCATGTCGGCCACATACACTTCGCTCGCGCCGGTCTTCCGCGCTTTTTCTTCGAGTCCGGCCAGTTCGTCTTCGCCCTGCCCGATGTCTCCGCAGACGGCGACAACTTCGCAGCCGTAGTTCTCCTTCAGCCACGGAATGATAATGGACGTGTCCAGCCCGCCCGAGTAGGCAAGGGCCACCTTCTTGGGTTGATTCATCTCGTTCGATTGTACCTTCGTAGTGGAAAAAGCCTCTGCCGTTTTACGACAGAAGCATCAGAAGCAGAGCCTTCTGCGCGTGCAGCCGGTTCTCTGCCTGGTCAAACACCGCCGATTGCGCGGATTCAATCACGCCATCGGTCACTTCCTGGCCGCGCTTGGCCGGAAGGCAATGCAGGAAAATCGCTTCGGGAGCGGCGCCGGACAT
>DAIDIH010000277.1 GCA_027459465.1 Bryobacterales bacterium
GGCTTCCACAACCCCGCCATGATGCGCTCCATGCAAAACGGCTGGTACGACGAACCCCGCTCCGGCCCGCCCCACTCCGACCGCGGCCTCCTCACCGAACGCGGCCTCGAACACATCATCGCCTGCGTCGAAGCCATGAAAAAAGTCCTCGGTGACGAAATCGGCCTCGCCCTCGACTGCGGCCCCGGCTGGATGGTCAAGGACGCCATCACCTTCGCCCGCGCCCTCGAACCCTACCACATCACCTGGCTCGAAGACACCCTCACCGGCGACTACGCCCCCTACCCCAACGCCCAACTCTTCAAGGAACTCACCCAAAGCACCTCCCTCAACATCCACACCGGTGAAGAAATCTACCTCCGCGAAAACTTCAAGGACTTGATCGAGCAGCAGGCCGTCAACGTCATCGGCCCCGACCCCGAAGACGTCGGCGGCATCGCCGAGCTCAAGTGGATCGCCGAGTACGCCGACCTCCATGGCATCCTCGTCGCCCCCCACGGCATCTTCGACGGCTTGATCGGCCTCGCCGCCCACGTCCACATGGCCGCCGCCCTCCCGCAAAACTACATCGCCTTCGAATACCCCATCGGCCAGCCCGACTGGTGGTACGACATCGTCGAGGGACTCCCCAACCCCATCGCCAAAAAAGGCTTCGTCGACGTCTGGGACACCCCCGGCCTCGGCGTCACCTTCAACGTCAACGCCGCCAAAGCCCATCTGAACGAAGACGACCGCGGCTTCTTCGACTAAATCCAGCCTCCGCGCCGGATCCGCCCTACGGACCCTGCTTCACCGCATCCCGTAACCGCGGATCCAGCCGGAACGCCTCGTCAATCTCCCTCCCGGCCTGCGCGGTATCGCCCGCCGCCTGCAACGCGAGCCCGAGATTGTAATGCGCCTCCGCGTAAGCCGGCTTCAGCCGCACCGCCGCTTGCAGCGCCTTCCGCGCCCCTTCGTTGTCCCGCGCCTGCAAAAGCACCAGCCCGAGATTGTTATAGGCTTCCGCATTCGCGGGCTCCCTCCGGATCACATCCCGAAACGTCCGCGCCGCCGCCCTTGGGTCGTTCAACTGGCTCTGTAGCAATCCAAGCTGGATTCGCGCATCCGTGAACTCCGGACTCAGCGCGATCGCATCGGCAAGTTGATGCGCCGCCCCTGCGTTATCGCCCGTCCGCATCAGCGCCAGCGCCAGGTTGTAATGCGCCTCCGCCAGGTCCGGATCGTTTACCGTCGCGCGCCGGAACTGCTCCGCCGCCTCCGCCATCTGCCCCCGCCGCGCATACCACGTCCCCAAACTCACCTGCGCCTGCGCATAGTCCGGCTGAAGCTCCAGCGCCTTCTGATACAACCCCAGCGCCGCCTCCGCGTCGCCCTTCCGCTCTTCCGTCACGCCCAGAAAATAGAATCCCGTCGCCAGCGTCGGACTCTTCTCCGTCGCCTGCCGGAACGCCGCCTCCGCCTCGCCGATCTTGTCCTGCTTCAGTGCCTCCACACCTTGGAGAATCAGGTTTTTCGACTCCGCCAGCCGCGCCCGGAAATCGTGCAGCCCGCCGAGTTCGGTCATCTCCTTCTGCGCCGCCTTCGCATCTCCCTGCATCCGCAGCGCAACCCCAAGACTGTAATGCGCCTGCTCGAAATCCGGCTTCAACTCGATCGCCCTGCGGAACTCCGCCACGGCCTCCTCCAGCCGGTGCGCCGCCTTCAGACTCATCCCCAACTCATACGCCGCCTGCGGGTCGTTCGGACTCAGCCGCGCCGCCTCGCGAAACTCCCCGAAAGCCGCGCTCGTCTGCCCCATCCGCCGAAGCGCAATGCCGAGGCTCAAATGCGCCGGCCCGAGCTTCGGATCCGCCGCAATCGCCTTCCGGAACTCACCCGCCGCCCACGGCAGGTCCCCCGCTTGCTCGAGCGCAAGCCCCAGGTCCTGATGCAAACCCGCCTCCGACGGCCGCAGCTTCAAGCACCGCCGCAGTTCCGCCACCGCGCGTTCCGGTTCGTGATTCTGCAAGTGAACCCGCGCCAGAGCCTCCAGCGCACGCACATTGTTCGGATTCCCCCGCACCAGAGCGTTGAGTTCAGTCTCCGCCTGCCCCCACTCGCCCATGCCCATCAGAATGTGGCTCAGCAGCAGCCCGGCCTCGCTGTATCCTGGCCGCGCCGCCACCGCCGCTCGAAGAGCGGCCAAGGCTTCCGGTGTCTGCCCCAGCGCATTCCGTGCCGCGCCCAGCGCATACTCCGCCTCCGCCCACCCCGGACGAAGACGCACCGCAGCCGCAAACTCCTCCGCCGCCTGGGCCATGCGCCCGTTCCGGCTCAGCGTAACCCCGACGGTGTAGTGCGCCTCCGCGGATTCAGCGCCGGCGAGCGCCGCTAGCTGCAGCGCCGCCAGCGCCAGAACCAGTAACCAATACTTCACTCCGCCGATACTACCAAAGGAACTTCAAACTCAGTTGCCCGATCCGCGGCGGCCTCGCGCTCGTCACCACGCCGAACAAACTGCTCGTGTAGTTACCCACCGGATTCATAAACTGCGTGTGGTTGAAGATGTTGAAAAACTCCGCCCGCAGCTCAACCGTTGTCGTCTCCGTCACCGGCGTGTCCTTCAGCAGCGCGAAGTCCGTGTTGATCATCCCTGGCCCGTGGAAGAACTGCCGGTTGGCGTCCCCGAACGCGCCCAGCGGACCCGACGTGAAAGCACCCGGCAAAAAGTAAGTGTTCGGCCCGTTCGGCCCGCCGTTGCGCGGATTCTGAATCGTCACCGGCCCCACCACATTCGGCACATCCGTCGCCGAACTGCCCACCAGCGACAGATCCTGCCCCTGGCTCAGCGCAATCGGGAACCCGGTCGAGAACCGGCTGATCCCCACCACGTTCCACCCCTGCGTCAGACGGTGCGGCAGCCCGCCGAACGCCCGGTCGAACGGCACGTTCCAGTCGTAGCTGGCCACAAGGTTATGCGTCACGTCAAACGACGACAGCGATCGGCTCAGCCGGTAATTCGAAAAGTTCACCCATTGCCCGAAACCCGACGAATCGTCAATCGACTTTGAGAACGTGTAAGCTACGAGGAAAGTAACATCGGCCGCCTTGCGCTCCACCGAAGCCTGGAACGAGTTGTAATTCGAGTTCGCGATGTTCGCCGTGTACGAGTTGCCGTACCCGAACGCAGGACCCAGCGCCGTCCGCGTCCCGAACACCTGGCTCCCGTTCGGCAGTGTGTACGTTGTCTGTTCCCCGTTCGGACCGCACGCCGGCGTCGCCCCTTGCGCGTTCAACTGCATGCACAACGCCGGATTCCCTGGGTTCGCGTCGTACTGCGAAATCAACTTGTGCCCTTGCGTGCCGACATAGGACAGCGTAAGCACTGTGTTGCGCGACAACTCGCGCTGAATCGTGAGGTTATAGTCTTCCGAGTACGGCATCTGGTTGTGAATCGAGTAACCCGGCGAGTAAGAAATCGGTAAGTACACCGAGTAATCCAGCGTCTTGTTCGCCGGACTTCCGGGCACCGGGAAGGTGAATGGGAACCGCTGCCCTTGCGACGTCCCGTCGGACCGCGTCTGGAACGGCGTATCCAGCATCGTCGGCTGCGGGCTCACCCAGTACAAACCAAACGGCGCATCGCCCACTTCGTAAAACAGGTTCAGGTCCTCGATCGAGGTGTAGTAAATGCCATAAGCCGCGCGGATGCTCGTCTTTCCCGCGCCGCCGAAAATCTTGTGCAGAATCCCGTCCTTGAAATCCGGTGAGTACGCCAGGCCCAACCGTGGCGCGAAGTTGTTATACCGCGTCGGCGCCAGCGTGCTCGGAATCCCCGGATCCCCGGGCACCACCCAGCCCTTCGGCGCCGTCGGAAACATCGTCGACTGCTCGCCCGGAACGATCGTCTCGATCTTGCCCTGCGTGTCGTACCACGGCATACTCACCTCCCACCGCAGTCCGTAGTTCAGCGTCAGGTTCGGACGGATCTTCCACGAATCCTGCCCGTAAGCCGCCCCATACCTCGTCCGCGAATCCAGAAACTGCTGGCTGCACTGGTTGTAATTGACCGGCGCGCCCAGCAGAAAATCCGCGATGTCCACGCCCGTCTCGCTCCCGTCGAATGTGAAATCCCCGTTCGGCGCGCACGTGTTCCGTTCGTTGATCTGCAGATACCGGAACTCTCCGCCGAACTTCATGCTGTGCGTCCCGGCGACTTTCGAAAACCCGTCCGCGAAGTGCCACGTGTTGTCCGGCTGAAACGTCGTCAGCGTCGGCACGCCGATCGAAAAGTTATTGAAGTACATCGGCGGCACGGTCTGCGGGAATCCCGTCGGACCCGAAGGGATGATCCCCAGCGTCCCCACGCCGGTCTGGAACCCCAGGCTCGAAAGCTTCGTGAAACTCCCCTCCGGCTTGTTCGTCGTCGTCGACGTGCGGAAAAAACTCACCCGGAACTCGTTCACCATCGTCGGCCCGATCGTCTTCGTATTGCTCATCACCGCTTCCTGCGCCCGCGAAGGGGTGATCGCCGGAAATCCCGGCACGCTCGCCCCCGAGTTCGGCAGCGCATCGTTCACCGTCGTGTCGTCCAGGTGATAGTAGAACGACCAGTTGCCCGTCATCTCGTTGATGAAGTCGACGCGCTCGCCGATCTTGTCATCGTCCACCACGTTCTTCTGGCTCGCGTTCGCATACAGCCCGCTCGCCTGGTTCGGCGTCGGAATATACGGCAGCACATTCACCGCCACATGGTCGAAAGCGCGCGAAGGAATCACGCCGTTCGGAAACACACAATTCGCCGGATCCGTGCACCCGCCGTACGGCTCGCCGTTCTGCACCCCGTACCCAAGCCGGCTCGCCAGCACGCTCGCCCAGTAACTGCCCTGCACCGTCGTCGGGTTGCCGTTGGCATCCACAAACGCCCCCGGCCCGAAAACGCCCGCCCGCTGCGCCATGCTCGGCACCGCCACATCGCCCGTGCTCGCCCCCTCCACCTGCCGCGTGCCCTGATAATCCGTGAACCAGAACAGCTTGTTCTTCCAGAACGGACCGCCCGCCGTGAAACCGTACTGGTTGCGCCGCAACTCCGCTTTCGTCGGATCGAAAAAGTTCCGCGCGTCAAAACTGTCGTTGCGCAGAAACTCGAACACGTCGCCGTGAAAACCATTTGTCCCCGACTTCGTAATCGCGTTCATCACGCTCCCGCTGAACTTCCCGTACTCGGCGTCGAAACTGTTCGTAATCAGCCGGAACTCCTGAATCGAATCCAGGTTTGGAATCAACCCCGCGCCCAGGTTGCGCCCTTCGCTGACATCACCGCCGTTCACCAGAAACGCGTTCGCCGTCTCGCGCCCGCCGTTCACCGAAATGTTGCCGGCCGACAGAATCCCCGACACCGGACGGTCCTGCTGAATCGAACCCGAAGTCGCCGGCGCCACACCCGCCTGCAGTCCCAGCAGATCGATGAAACTCCGCCCGTTCAGCGGCAGCGACAGAATCTTCCGCGACTCGATCACCTGCCCCAACTGCGTGCTGTCGGTCTCCACCTGCACCGGATTGGCTTCAACGCTGATGCTCTGCTGTATATTGCCGATCTGCAGCGTCACATCGATGCGCAACTGGTCGTTGACCTTCAGGTCGATCCCTTTCGTCACAAACTGCTCGAAGCCCGCCGCCGACGCCGTGATCGTGTAGTTGCCCGGTGGCAGCGCCAGAATCCGGTACTCCCCCTGCGAGCCCGTCGTCGCCGTCTTGCTGAAGTTCGTGTCCCGGTTCGTCGCCGTCACCGTGGCGCCCAACACCACAGCCCCGGTGCTGTCCTTCACCGAACCCAGAATCGAGCCGGTCACATCCGCCATCAGCGGCGCAACCCCCATCACAACCGTTAAAACAGCCAGAAGTATTCTTCGCGTCAACATGGTTTCCCTCTCCGTCGTTACCCTTGTGTGGGTCGATTCAAACCGCGCGGCCAACCTGCCCCCCAGTTCCACTCTTCAAGGAGCACCCCAGATCTGCCGCGACACGCCAGCGCCGCAAGGCACCACCGGTCCACCTTCACCACGAGGAAGTCCTATCCCAATAAAAACGGTTTTGGGAATACTGACACGGAAGAAAACGGAAGTCAAGAAAATACTACACAACCACTAGTGATGATCTTAATTTAGCTGACCGAGCTACTATCGATCACATTCGTGATCGAAATGTCAGCATTCGGTCAGATTGTCGGTTCCCACCGTCCAATCACTGCGCAAACCACCCCTCCGGATTGTCGTTTGCTTTCGCTTTCGCCTGCGCCCCGGCTTACAACCCGAACACCACCACATTCGAACCCGCCGCCATCCCGATGTACTGCCGCCCGTCCAGCTCATACGTCATCGGCGAAGCATGCAAATGCTGGCTCAAATTGAAATGCCACAGCGGCTTCCCCGTCGCCGCGTCCACTGCCGTCATCGCACCGTCGTCGTCGCCGAAAATCACCAGCCCCGTCGCCGTCGTCAGCAGCCCGGCCCACGACCCGCCCGGCCCCTTCTGCTCGTACTCCCACACAATCCGCCCCGTCTGCGGATCGATCGCCCGCAGATACTTCCGCGGCCGCACCGTCCGGTCCTCCCGCGCCGAACCCCCGTAAAACGACTCACCCTGCTTCCACCATTCGTTGTTCTTGCTGAAGATGTTGCACTTCTCCAGCGCCATCAGATAGAACAACCCCGTGCCCGGATTGAACGACGTCGACATCCAGTTCGACGCCCCGTCCATCGACGGACAAATCCGCGTCCCCTCCGCCGTCGGCTGCCATCCCTCCGCCAGAATCGGCCGCCCATCCGCGCCGATCCCCTTCGCCCACGTCAGGTTCTTCACGAACGGCGCCGCCGCCAGAAACTTCCCCGTCGCCCGGTCCAGCACATAGAAAAACCCGTTCCGGTTGCCTTGCAGCAGCAGTTTCCTCTTCTCCCCGTGATACTCCGCGTCCACCACCATCGGAGTCTCCGTCGAATCCCAGTCGTGCAGATCGTGCGGCGTGAACTGGTAATACCACTTCAGCGTCCCCGTCTCCGGATCCAGCGCCACCACCGAATCCGAATATAAGTTGTCGCCCTTCCGCTCCGCCCCGTTGAAGTCCGGGCACGGATTCCCCGTCGGCCAGAACAGCAGGTTCGTCTCCGGATCGTACGTCCCCGTCAGCCACGTCGACGCGCACCCATGCTCGAGCGCCCGCCCTTCCCACGTCTTCGCCAGCGGCTCTCCCGGCGCCGGAATCGTCCAGAACCGCCACGCCCGCTCCCCCGTCTCCACCTTGTAGGCGGCGAGGAATCCCCGAATCCCTTCATCCCCGCCCGACACGCCCGAAATCACCAGGTTCCCCACCACCAGCGGCGCCGACGTCGACCCGTAATGATGGTGAGAATCCGCCATCTCCACATCCCACAGCAGCGCCCCGGTCACCCGGTGCAGCGCCAGCAGGTGCGCGTTGTCCGTCACCAGAAACACCCGGTCGCCCAGCACGGCCACGCCCCGGTTGATCCCCGAAGACGCATCGCCCACCAGTCCCTTGCTCCGCGGCCGCGAAAACGCCCAGATCAGCCGCCCGCTCCGCGCATCCAGCGCGTAAACGGAATTTACCGCCGTCGCATACATCACGCCACCCACCACCACCGGCGTCATCTCCAAACTTCGCCCCGCCGGAATCGGAAACGTCCACTTCGGCGCCAGCCGCGACACGTTCTCCTTCGTAATCCCCGTAAGCGTCGTGTAACGGTTCCCGCCCGTCACTCCGTGATACGTCGGCCACTCGCCGCGCTTCGGCTCGCTCACCTTCTCCCACGGCACCGCGCCCGGCAGCGGCGCGCTCTCGCTCGGCGAGATCCCCTCAGCCGTCGCCGGAAGATGCGCCACAAAGGCAACCAGATTCTCCACGTCCCCCGCCGCCGCGTGCAGCACCGGCATCAGCGGCGCCGCATCCGTCCGCACCGATACATATTCATCCGCCGTCAGCAAATGCAGCCTCCCGTCGAATCCCTGAAGCTGTAAGTCGAAGTTACTCTCGTTCTTGATTAACCCGCGTAACTTACTCCCGTCCTTCATCTCCACCGTCGCTGCCTGATATCCCTCCTGCTTCAGCTCCCCCGGATTCTTCAGCGCCGTCTCGATCTCGCCGAGCGTCAGCCTCGTTCCGGCATAAGTCAGGTCCGGTCCCACCAGCCCTCCCCGACCACGGATCATGTGGCATTTCCCGCACCCGCCCTCGCCGAAGAAAAACCGCTCGCCCGCCTTCGCATCGCCCCCGATCTTCGTCTCCGCCGCCGGCTCCACGCGCGACCGCACAAAGGCCACCAGCAGCGCCATCTCCTCGTCGCCCACCATCCGGAACCCCGGCATCCCAGCCTCCGGAATCCCGTCGCGAATAATCGCCCGCACGGACTCATCCGTCTGCAGCCTGTCCCGGTCGATGTCCCCGATCCCCGGCGCCCGCTCCCCGCCGCGTCCGTCGGCCCCATGGCATCCCGCGCACCGCACCTCGAACCGCTTCCGCCCCGCACCCACCGGATTTGCTGTCTGCGCCCACGCCGCGGTCAATCCCGCGCAAATCACAACCGCCGGCCACCGCATCGTCACATCCCTCACGGCAAAAACACCATCGTCCCGAAATGTTCCGGCACGTGATTCGGATCCCGGTCCTGCACGCAGGTCGGCTGCCAGCACAGGAAATGCCGCTGCGGGTCGCCGCCCACCCCCTCGATCCGGTACAGGTTCACCCGCCACCGCGTCCCCGCCTTCACCGCCTCCGTCGTCACCGCGCTCAGCGGTATCTTCGCCGCCGCGTACCACACCTTGTGCTCTTTATCGATGCGCGCCGCCGTCTTCCACCCGGACCGCCAACTGTGGTCGTAGCTTTCGTGATCCAAATCGATCGCCAGGTCGATCCAGTCCCCCGTCGGAGCGATCTCAAACTCCCGGTAATGCCGGATGTTCGTCCAGTCCGAGCCCAGAAACATCTCCACTACGTCCCGGTCCCACAGCTTAACCCGCGGCCCGCCGCCCATCGGAGGCAGCCACAAGTTCAGCACCGTGTACGGGCACTGAAACAGCAGGTATAAATCGTCGTCTGTCCAGAACGCCCGCACCTCGCTCCGGATGCCCGGATAATCGAGCTCCCGCGAGCAGTCCTTCACAATCTCCGCCCGCGCCGCCTTCTTCCAAATCGCCGCCCCCGGATCCACCGTCAACTCCGGCGACCCCGCCTCGTGCGGCACCGAAATCGTCGCCAACGGCGGCGACGCCACGCACGCATTCTGCGCAACGACGATTCGCGAGGCAAGTCCGGACACAAGCAAAACGGCGATCTTCAGCTTCATAGGCTTATTCCGCGGCCGGCCCTTCCCGCCCACGGCCTCAAAGTATGCGCGCTAGTATCGCACAACTTGTTTCAATTGTCGATTCGCTTGTCTTTCCTGTCGGATTCCTGCGTTTTGCCCTACTTCACCGCAATAGTCCAAATCTGCTCGAGCGTCGGCCAATGCCCCTTCGCATCCGTCGCCCCCGCCGCCCGAATCAACTCCTGCATCTTTTCACCCGCCACGCGCAAGGCCTTTAGATCCGCCCAGGTCGGCCGCGGCTCGGTGCGGAAAATCCCTTTCGAGCGACGCCGAATCGTGCTTCCCGCCGCAGCGAATCAGTGACAGGATGGATTCATGCCCAAGGCCCCGACCGGCTTCTCCCTGGCGATCGAGTACCACCGCGAGGTGGACGGCCGCTGGCTGGCTGACATCCCGGCACTGCCCGGCGTGGCCACCTACGGGAGATCCCGCAAACAGGCAACGGCGGCTGTGCAGGCCTTGGCTCTGCGTCTGATCGCCGGCCGGCTCGAGCACGGCGAAGCCGTGCCCGGCCCGATGAAAGTCTCCTTCATTGCCGCCTAAGAAGCCGTCGCGCGGTTGGCCTTCCACGAAGGCCAAGCAGGCGCTCGCCGCGTTGTTCCGCATCGGTTGGACGATAAAGCGCCAGAGCGGAACTTGGCGCCGGATTCTCGCTCGGCCCTACAGCGATGAAGGTCTTGGCCAACAAGACCGGGCTGACACCGGAAGATCTGTAGTCGCCGTGCCCGGCCCGCACCGGCAGAACCGGAAACGAGCCCCTCGCGCCGGCCGAATTCCTCCACCTACTTCACCGCCACAATCGAAATCTGCTCGAGCGTCGGCCAATGCCCCTTCGCATCCGCCGCCCGCACCCCCGGCGCAATCTGCTGCACCGTCGTCCGCGCCGGCGGCGCCGCCCGGAAATACTCCGCGTACACGCCGTTCATCCGCGCGAAATCCCGCGCATCGTCCAGGTACACGTTGCTCGCCACCACGTTCGAAAAATCCATCCCCGCCTCTTCGAGCCCGTCGAGCAGATTCCGCATCGTCTGCCGCGTCTGCGTCTCCACCGTCGACGCATAAATGCCGCCGTTCACGCCCGGAATGAAGCCCGACTTCGCCGAACAATAAAACGTATCGCCGGCAAACACACACGGGCTCGCCGTCGGACTCGGCGCCATGTTCTTCGGACGCACCGCCCGCCGCTTTGCCAAATCCATCACCGCCACGCCCGTAAACTCGATGTTCGCCCCGCCCGGCAATCCCGCCACTTCAATCGTCGCCCGCGCCGGTGTGTTCCCGAATTCGAAATGGCTCGCGTAGATGTGATTCATCACCCCCATCGGTATCTTCGAAGTCAGATACGGGTTCACAAACACCAGATTCTCGAACCCCGCTCCCGCCGCCTTCAGCGTCCCCTCCAGCCGCTTCATCGCCAGCGCCACCTGCTCGCCCGGATCTGCCGGAATCTCGCCCATGTGAAGGTCCCGCCCCAGATGCCCCGAAATAAACAGCCGATCCCCCACCCGCACCGCCGCGGAAATCGGCACGTTCGGCGTGTCATACCCATCCACGGCCACCGTCTTCTTTAACGCGAGGTCCTTCACCGCCACCGCGCTCATCTCCACGTTCGTCGCGTGCAAAGCCGCCACGCCAATCGTCGAACGCGCCGGCGGCGCCGTTGGGAAAAACCCTCTCCACACGCGGTTCAAAACCGCCTCGCTCGAATAATCGGTCAAATACACCTGCACGTAAACTACGTGCTCCATCGTCAGCCCCGCGGCCTTCACCACCGTCTCCACGTTCCGCAGACACTGCCGGATCTGCTGCTCTTCGCCCCCCGGCAGCGTCCCGTCCGCCAACTGGCTCCCCTGGCCCGCCACATACAGAAACTCCCCGGCCAGAATCCCAGGACTGTACGGCCCCGCCGGCTTCGTCCCCAGCGGGAAAATCTGCTTCACCTCCGCTCCGCGCGCAAGAATCGCTCCCAGCGCGCACACCACCGCCATCGTCAGAGCTTTCATCGGTGTTGTCTCCCCGTGCCTACGCCTTCGCCCGCTTCCGCGCCCCGTCCAGAATCGCCCGCAGCCGCCGCCCCACGATAATCTCCTCCCCCGGCTGCATCGTCATCGAAATGATCTGCAGCTTGTTCTCGCGCGGCGTTTTGTTATCGTGATGCTCTTCCACTGCCGAAACCATGCTCGGGTTCGTGTCCGTCAGCACTTCAATCCGCGGTTCGCCCGCCCGCAGCTCCCGGTCGCAGTCCTGCACGCTGAAGTTCCACTTCTCCACATCCCAGTTCACCGTCAGCGTCGGATACCGGTTCCCATCCGTGGGAATTTGAATGTCCGTCGTCACCCCCGGCACCAGTTCAACCAGCCGCGCAATCCGCTGCACCCGCCGGTTCCACTCCTGGTTCAGCGCGGCCAGGTCCATCTTCTCCCACGCCTCCACCGCCGCCAGCGCGCCCATCACTTCTTCCTTGCCCACTTTCATCGCCCGGCACACCGCACCTTCCCACGGACTCGTGTTCTTCAGCGCCGCCTCGATCAAGTCTTTCCTCCCCAGCAACAAGCCCGAGCACTGCGGCCCGCCTAACCCCTTTCCGCCGCTGAAACAAAACAGATCGATTCCCATCTGCGCATACAGCCGCAAGTTTGAAATCGGAGGAATCCCCGCCGCATCGTCCAGCAGCATCGGCACGCCCGCCGCCTTCGTAATCGCCAGCGCCTGCTTCAGCGTGTCCCCCAGCGAGGTCGTATAAACCATCGCCGTGTTCGGACCGATCGCCGATTTCAGTTCCTCCGCCGACCGCGCCACCACCAGCTTCGCCCCAGCCAGCCGGATCGCGCTGTCGAACGCGCTCCGCCCGCCGTGCATCACCACCTCGTTCTTCATCCCCGTCGTATCCGGAAGCTGCCAGATTTTTGCCGGGTCCGTTCCCGCCAAACACGCCGCCGTCGCCGACGCCATCGCTCCCGCCGCCCCCGAGGTCACCATCCCGGACTCTGCCCCCGACAACTCCGCCAGCCGCTTCCCCGCCGCGTGCTGCAGCTCGAAAATATCGACGAAATGTTTCGACGCCTCCAGCTTCGCCATCCGCACCTGCGGCAGCTCCAGCGACCCGCTCAGGTACGTCCACGTGCCGCGCGCGTTGATGAACGTCCGCACGCCGATCGTCGAGTAAATGTTCCCCGGCGCCTTACCGCTCACGGCCTCCTTCGCCGTCGCCCAAAGCGAATCGGCCGCCATCGTACCCATCACCGGTAATGCCGCCGCCCACTTCAACGCCATGCGCCGGCTCAAATAGGCCCTTTCCATCTATTCCTCCCCTTGCCCTTTCGGAAACGGATACCGCGATCGCACCGCCAGCACCTCATCGTGCTCGCCGCTCCGCGAAGCGCTATAAAATCCTACCGTCGCATTCAGACGGATGAAGTAAGTATCGCCCACGCGCGCCGGATGTCTTCCCTCGTTGCCGTCCAACCCCCCGCCCGCCACCATATCGCCGTGCCCGCGCAGGATGTAGTAAATCTCCTCCGCCATCTCGTGGTGGTGCGGAATGTTCGTCCCGCCCGGCTCGAAGTCCATGATAAACAGGCTCACCATCTGGCTCGCCGCCGCCAGCTTGTCCCGCTTGCTCGCCGTCGTCCCCATCAGCAGCTTGAAATGCACCGTCTCTCCGTGCCCCTCCACCTTCACATAAGGCACTTCGCCCGAGTTCGCCATCATCAGCTTCGGCGTGGGCTTCACCTTCACATCCTTCGGAATGCGAAACCCCATCACCAGCACCTTCACCGGCGCATCCGACTCGTTCGCCATCCCGTGCTCCAACCCCACCGGCAGATACATGTAGTCGTCCGTCTTCACAGGAACCCTCTGCCCGCCGTAAATCAGCACGCCGTTGCCGCTCAGCACATAGTAAATCTGCTCTTCCGCCGGATAACTTACCAGCCTTGTCTCCGCCTTCGCCTCCACCGTCAACATCCCGTATCTCGCAATGCTCTTCAGTTGCCCGGCCTGCGCGTCATCCGCCCCAAACGCCGGCTGGTAAGTCACTCCTTGCACCCGGAACGTCAAATCGTCCTGCGCCGGCGACACCAACGGAAAATACCTGTGCATGTAAGTCGGGTCCGCCGCCCACGCCAAAAACACCGCGGTCAGAACACCAACTAAGTACTTAACTTGAATCTTACTCATAGGTCACGCAGTTACACCACTTCCCCGTTTCGTCGTAGTGCGGCCACGGGCCTCCCGTATGGAACCCGGAAACAATCAAATCGTCGTACATCGTCGTCGCCTCGAAGTAACCTGGCCGCCGCAGGTGCTCCTTTACCACCGCATCGTTCAACTCCAGCCCCAGCCCCGGCCGGTCGTCCGGCACCTTCACATACCCGTTCTCGATAATCGGCTTCGGCACGCCCGTCACCAGGTCCTGCCACCACGGCATATCGAGCGCATGATTCTCCATCGCCAGAAAATTGTCCCCGAACGTCGACGCGCAGTGGTAGCCCGCAAAGCCTCCGATCGGCGACCCCGCATGATGCATCGCCACTTGAATCCCCCGCATTGCCGCGTAATCGGCGATCTTCTTCGTCTCCAGCAAACCGCCCGAAGTCTCAATGTCCGGATGAATCGCATCCACCGCGTGATGGTCGAGTAACTCCTGAAACCCTCCCTGCAAGCCGAAAATATCCTCCCCCGTCAGCACCGGCGTCACCGTCGCTTCCGAAATCGTCTTGTACGCCTGCCAGTTCAGGTATGGATGGATCGCGCCTTCGGAAATCTGCAGCAGGTCCTCCGCCCAGGAAAGCTGATACGGCTCGAACGCCCGCGCGTACCGGATCGAGTCGTTCACGTTCAGCCGCCCGAAATGGTCCGCCGCCAGCGGTGCGCCCGGCGGCAGCACATCGCGAATCGCGGCGATGTATTCGCACAGGTACCCGAGCCCCTTCTCCGTGCACACGCCCCGCTCGTTCAACGCCCCCGGCCGGTCCTTCAGCATGCTCGACTGCAAATCCATTTTGAAAAACGTCAGCCCCATCGCCCGTCGCTTCCGCATCCGCTCGGCGTACACCTTCGGGTCCGGATGGCTTGTCGTATCGGCGTAAATCCGCACCCGGTCGTGGTTCTTGTTCCCGATCAGCCGGTGCGCCGGCACGCCGTACACTTTCCCCGCAATGTCGTGCAGCGCCATGTCCAACGCGCTGTACCCGCCGCCCATCCGCCCGTGATTGGCGAACTGGCGAGCCGTCCGCAGGTTCGCCTCGATGTTCAGCGGATTCTTCCCCACCAGGTGCGCTTTCAAAATCAGCGCGATCCCTTCCACCCCCGCGTCCCGCACCTCGCCCAACCCGTACACGCCCTGGTTCGTGTCAATCCGGATCAGCGGGTAATCGTAGTTCGCCGCCACCCGGCACGCCCGCATATCCGTGATCTTCAGCGTGCTCGGCGCCGAGTTCTTGTTCACCCCCTCCTGCCCGCTCACCGAACCCTCCGTCGCCTGAAACAGCGGCCCGAACATCGCCGCCGCCGCCGCGCTCCGCATCATGTACCGCCGCGTGATTCCTGCTCTCCGTCGTCTCTTCATCGTCGTCTCTCCCGGTTCCCGTCAGGCCAAGATCTTATCCCAATTCCCCCGCGCCCGCTCAGCCTCGCCGCCGGCGGAAGGCCTCCGTCACCGGCCTTCGGATGCCACGCTCAAATCCGGACACGTCCTCTCCCGACGGCGAACCAGCCAAATCAGGTTGCAATAAGTTATGGCGCCCTTACTAACCGTCGAGCCCTGCTTATCGCATGAACGCTCTCTTCGGGAATGGTGAGGGAGTGGACCTTCAATTGCCTGTCCAATTCATAAAGGTAGGTGCGTCATGCGGACTAAGTGTGTGGGTCTACTTCTGGTGCTATCCGCAGCAGCCAACGCCCAGCCGGTTATCCAATCTGTTCTGAACGGAGCCTCTTACACCGAAGCGTTTGCGCCCGGATCCTGGATGGCGCTCTTTGGCAGTAGCCTCGCCCCAGCGCCCGCCATGGCGTCCACGATTCCGCTGCCGAAGACTCTCGGCGGCGTCTCGGTTACCGTGGATGGAAAGCCCGCCGCCCTCAGTTACGTCTCCGCGACCCAGGTGAACGCCTTGATCCCGTTCGAAATTGAGACGGAGGGCTTCCTCCGCGTGCCGGTTGTCGTGACGTCTCCGGCCGGGGCCAGCAAGGAATTTCCGATCTACGTGAACCGGAACGCTCCCGCGCTATTCACGCAAAACTCCGCGGGAACGGGCCGTGCACTGATCTTTGACGGTGCCTTTCGTCCCGTCGATCAGCCGAAGCAAGGTGATGTGGTGATTCTCTACGCGACAGGCCTCGGCAAAACGGATCCCCCGGCCAGTTCCGATAGCGCAGCGCCCCCAACCAGCCACGTCGTCGACGACATAGAAATCTTCATGGGCGACCAGCAGGCGGAGCTTCTCTATGCCGGCCTGGCCCCCGGCTTCGTAGGCGTGTATCAGCTCAACGTCCGCGTTCCCTCGGTCTGGACGGACCGCCTTTATTTGCGGCAGCGCGGCTGGCTGAGTAACGTCGTTCGGATCGGACGGCCGCCCCAAGCCAACTGCGACAACGTCGTGGGCACGATCCACCCCGCTGCCCCAACCGCGTCTTCTCCCGTGTCATATTCCTTCCCGATTCTCGGAGCGACATTCGAGGTCGAGCTATATGTCCGGCCCGGCGCCCGTCCGTTTGTCGTGGCCGCGGTCGCCGAGGGAGGAGGATCCTTCACGCGGGTCGACCCCGCCAATGGGGTGGCTGAGACCTTCGCAACCTCGCCCACCAGATCATCCACTAATGGCGACTTCTCATCCCTGCTCCCCACGCAAAACATCATGGACTTTACGCAGAGCTGCACCCCGTTTCCAGGCAACGTCATTCCCGCGAGCCGCAACAATGCCGGCGTACCAAACGAGCTGTGGTATTCAGTGCCTCCCCCGGACGTCAAGTTCCCACAGTACGCAGTCGGAATCACGACGCCGCTTCGTGTGCTGCAATCGGGTGGCCGGCTCGGGATGGACGGCGGCTTTGCCGATTACCTGCAAATACCCTGCGGATCACGCAAAACAGGAAAAACCTTGTTCGAGTTGTTCGTGGATGGCAAAGTGGTCGCTTCCCAGGAAGTGACCTATCAAATCTCCGGGAGATAATCCATGCGTCGCCAAGTCTTTCTCCTCGCCTTCCTCCTCAGCGGCCCCGCATTGTGCCTCGGCCAAACGTCCTGCCCACGGGTCTTTCCATCAAGCATCCACCTCTACCTCCCCGCCGCTCTCCCGCCCGGACCTCATCCCTTCGTCCTCAATGAGGCCCGGGTCTGGGTATTCTGCGATACTGCCCCCTCGTCCGGACTCCCCATCCAGGCCACGGTCGCCGGTTCGGATATCGTGACTGCCGACGCGTCTTCGAATGCGCTCGCCGAGTCGAACACCTCGTATCTTTGGCCTAATCTGGCGGTGACAGCCCTCAGCACCGCTCTCACTCCTGTACTCACTACCCAACAGGCTTCCGTCCAAATCCGGGTCGGAGATGCCGTGGCAACTCTGCCGGTTACGGTCACCTTCACCAGCAAGCCGATCATTCACGCTTCAGAATCCAGTCTTGGCTTTCGGTTCCCTGGTGACGCGCCCTCGCAGGACGAGCCCGTATGGTTTCCGAATGCCCAAACCCCTCTCCAATTCTCCGTCGACTCCCAGAGCGACGGATGGCTCACCGTCACCCCTGTAAGTGGTTCAGGTCACACCGAGCTAAGTGTTCAGGCTGACTCGTCCTCCGCGACCCAAGGAAGCCACACCGGATTCATCACCATCGCCGCGCCCGACGCAGTAAATAGCCCCTTGAAGATTCCCGTGCGAATGATGGTCGATTCCCCGTCGCACTAACTCCGCCTTCCGCACATGTGGGTTCGTCGGTCGCGCCCGTTGCCGTGCGCGCTCCTCGGTGCCGGCCGCGTGTCCCCAACGCGGTCAACTTCGCCTATGCGCCGTTCGTGCAAGCCCTCGGACCATCCGCCACAACTCTCTCGGCGCAATTCGCCGCCGCCCACAACGCGGGACTGGGGCAGGTAGTCGCCGCCATGTCGGCGCTGCCCGGAATCCGCTTCATCTCCTTCGACGGCAATGCGCTATTTGCCGCGATTGTGGCCAGCCCCGCCGCCTACGGCATCACGAACGCCACCGAGCCCTGCCTCACCTTCGGCGTCATCGGCCACGCCATCTGCTCCAACCCGAACGAGTATCTTTTCTGGGACGGACTCCACCCCACCACCGCCGGTCATCAACGGATCGCGTCCACGGCGCTGCAGTTGCTCAGCCAGTAAACCGCTTGGGCAGCGCCCGAAAGCGGCGTGGTACGACGATTGCATCAGTCTATGGTGGATCGAGGATTCAACATGTGCCTGCATCGCCGTCTCTGGCCGTCCGCCCTCCTGGTTCTCGGGATCGCCGTCAGCCTCGTTCCGGCTGCCGCCCCCGCGGCTCAGAAACAAAAAGACAAGGCGTCAAGCGACTTCATCTTCGAGGCGAAGCCCAAGCAAATCACGGCCGGAGAATCCGTTGTACTCCGCTGGTCCATCAAGGGCGCCACCAAAGTCACCCTCGAGGAGGCCGCCGAAACCCGCTCCGGCAGCGTCGCGCTGAAAAAACTCGGCACCTTCGACGGCTCTAGCGGCACCCTCGAGGTCAAGCCCGAGTCGACAACGTCCTACGTCATTAGCTGCGAAGGGTCCACCTCCTTCGCCTGCGCCTCCGTCACGGTTCGCGTGCACGTCAGGGAGAAGTGACGCCCCATGAACCGGCCCCGTGTCGCCGTTCTGAAAACGTCCGCCGCCACCGTCCTCCGCGACTATCCGCGCCTCATGCGCCTCGCCGATTATAGGCAGTTCGTCCCGAAGGACCACGAAACCGCGCTTAAGATCAACATTTCCTGGCACTTCTTCTATCCGGCCTGCTCCACCACTCCCTGGCAGCTCGACGGTGTCATTGCAACCCTCCTCGAAGACGGCTATCCGAAAGAGAGCCTCTTCGGCTGCCACAACCGCACCGTCGTCGTAAGTGCCCGCCGCGGCGAGGTGGCCAACAAACACAAGCAGGTCGTCGTCGGAAAGTACGGCCTGCGTAATGTGCATCTATACGAGCACGGCGAGGAGTGGATTCGATACACGCCCAAGGCGAAGATGCGCGTCCTGGACAAGGTCTACCCGGAAGGCATCCGCATTCCCAAACGGCTCGTCGGCTCGAACGTCATCCACCTGCCGACCATGAAAACCCACGTGTTCACCACCATCACCGGCGCCATGAAGAACGCCTTCGGCGGCCTCCTTTTCGAAAAGCGCCATTGGACTCACGCGGTGATTCACGAAACGCTCGTCGACCTGCTCGCCATTCAAAAGGAAATCCATCCCGGCCTTTTCGCGGTGATGGACGGAACCTTCGCGGGCGACGGCCCGGGTCCGCGCTGCATGGAGCCCCTCGTGAAGAATTACATCCTCGCCTCCGGGGACATGGTCGCAATCGACGCGGTCGCGGCGAAAATGATGGGCTTCGATCCACTGTCGATTCCCTTCATCCGCATGGCGCACGAACAAGGTTTGGGTTGCGGCGATCCACGGGACATCGAAGTCGTCGGCGACAGCATCGAAGGAGTGGACTTCCACTTCCACGTCGGCGACACCTTCGCAAGCAGCGGCCAGAAGATGATCTACTGGGGCCCGTTGAAACCGCTCGAACACCTGCTCCTGCGAACCGTCGTCGCGCCCTGGTCCTACCTCGCCTCATTCTTGTACCACGACGTCTACTGGTACAACCTCGTCGGCCGCGCCAGGGTCAGGCGCGCGCTCGATACCGAATGGGGCAGGCTCTTCGCCTCGTATTGATGGGGCTCGCGGTATACTATTTAAGTGTTGTTTGCCGGCTGCCTAGAGCAGTGTTTTACCCGGCGCAGCGGTCTGAAAGCTTCACTCGCCGTGCTCTTGTCGCGGTCCCTGCCTGCTTCTGAGTCCGCCGCGCGACCTTCCCGAATCGCTGAGCTTGGCCGCCATATTCCACCCAGGCCTCCGGACGCTCCCACTGGCTCCCAATTCGGCGCCTCCGTCGTCGGCATGGACCGCAAGTTGCGCGAGCGCGCCATCTTCGAACAACTGGCTGCTGGGAACCTGCCGGATTTCACCAGAACGCTAGTACCCGTCAAACTGGCCTCCCGAAGCGCCTCCGTCACCATCTTCGTCATGCCGGAGTATCTCGCCATCGGTTCGGACACCGACTACCTGCGCATCCCGATGAACTTCTACACCGCCGCCGCGGTCGCACATCGGTTCCGGTTTCTGTTGCCGACTCCGAAAATGGTGGACGCCATCTACGATCAATCCGTGCGGCGGTTCCTGCCCCAGCCCTTGCCCGCGGGCCCGCAAATGACCTCCACCGGCTACTACGAGCGCCATAACTCCATGATCGACTGGCAATCCGAGATCCGCCATTTCCCCCCGGACATTCTCGTCGCCGGCCACAAGAAGGACGTCGTGATCACGAATCGCCTGATCCGGCACCCCGGACGCATTGCGATCTATGGCTGGCACCGCGGCCCCGCCATGCCCATTCAGCCGCTAAGCACCGTGCACGGCGCCGGCTATGCCGATTACAGCCACGGCATCCGCCTTGTCGCCAGGTACGCCTTGGTCCAGGACAAGCTTCAGCCGCTTCGGGACCTCCTCCGCGACTCCCGCTTCGCCACCACGCTCAGCAGCGAAGGGCCAATCAAGATCGCCGCCGTGCTCCCCGCCGTCTAGGTTATTTCAGGCTCTTGCAGCACCGGAAGCCCAGATGGTAGTTCTCATGGCTGTGCGGATCCATCACCCGTGAGCCATGCCAGTACGGCGCCCGCCACCGGCACCAGTCCTCATGCGCCCGGTACGCATCGAAGATGAACCAGCTCCCTTTCATCTCCGTGTAGCCGAGTTCCCGGCTCCCCAGACTCGACATCTGGCTCTCCTTCAGCGGTAAGTTCATGTGTTCGGCGGCGTTGCCGTTCAGATCGTAAACATCGAGCGGGCTCCGGCAATCGGGAAATGCGCCGGTTGGAAACGTGTTTGACCCGCAGCGCCCCCAGCCGCCTCCATCACAGCCGGGCGATTTCTGGCTCGAAGTCGCGCAAACGCTCTTTCGGTATTCCGGCCCGTAACTCCAGGTTTCGGTCGGCGCGTACGTCCTGTTATGCGCGATCCGCATCCGTTCAATCGCCGCGTTCGGGCTAAGTCCTTTCGCGAGATTCCAGTCATAGTCCGGCGGCTGCAAACTGCCCGCGCACGCCCCTTCCCACTCGTGCGCATCGCACAGCCGCTTGCCCATGATCCAGCACACCTCCGCCGCTTCTCGCGCCCTCACCCAGACCACCGGATACTCGGTCGGAATGTCGGGAAACTCAAACTGATCGATGCACGCCTTCGCGTCCTCCGGCCTTTGTGTCGCCGGATCGTACAGCGGGGCCATGTACTTCCCGCCGCAGATCTTTTCAAACCGTGGATTGTCGTAGTTGACGCCAAGTTGTTTCAGCTTCGCTCTCGCCTGCTCCGGCGTCATCGGATGCCTGGCGATCGCCGGGTTGCCCTGGCCGACATAGCCGGACCTGGCGAAAAGCTGGCGAATCGCACTCATCTGAGCGTCCGTGAGCTGATGAACCCGCTGCAAATCCCGGAACAGCGCCTCGTTTTGCTCTTGAAAGGAGGCGTTCTGCCCCGCAATCATCGCGCCGGCCAGAACAATCGCCGCCGCCATCACGAAACCAGGGAATTTCATGCCACACCACCCCTCACCGCCGCGTCACGTAGAAGAAATCGCGATTGTCCGCGTAGCCGAGGAACCGCGGAACTAACTCGCCCGGCGCGGACTTATCCAGCGTGTTCATCTGCCGTATCAGGTGGTCGACGATGAGCTGCGATCCCGACCGCCGATAAAGCGCAAAGTAAGTATGTTCCAGCGCATTCATGTCCAGCAGCATCGCGTAATCGCACCGGTAGGCCTGAAACACACGCGCCATCGCCGACGGCGTGGCGGCGGTGAACACGGAATAGATAAGAAACCGCTTCGCCCCGTTGCGCGCCATCGCGATGCCCGAGCGCATCGTCTGCAGCTTCATATCCTGCGATCCAGACCAGTTACCCGGACCCCATCGGTTCACCAGCGCCCCCGGAACGCCCGTTTTCGACGCGGGATCGAATTCGATCACCGGGACACCGTTCTGCCGCGCATCGCGGATCCGCGGTAGCACAGCGTTGTCGGCTTCCGTCCAGGTCTTCATC
>DAIDIH010000278.1 GCA_027459465.1 Bryobacterales bacterium
GAAGAATCCGGAAAGGACCAAACGTCGTCTGCTGCAGCGGCTCGAACAGATCGAGCAACACTTACTTGCTCAACACCCCGAGCGGCCTCCCCAACAACCCCGTGCTGATTCAGCGGGTTAAGCGGGGGAGTTTTCGAAGGACGGGGTTGGGGGTCAGACTCCATCCCGGCTGCCGCCAGTTTTGACACCAGGTCTAGGAGCTGTTACGGGGTAAGGCGGCGCCCGCGATTCGCGGTCCTGGTATCCTTCAACTGCGAGGGAGAACGTGAAGAGGATTGCCGCCAAGTACGAGGATGGTGTCTTCAAGCCACAGGAGGACGTGAGGCTCGCCAACGGCACCAAGGTCGAAGTACATGTGTCCGGCGGGGAGCCCCGCCGCCAGCCCAAATCCGTCCGCGAATTCGCCGCTTTCGGAATGTGGGCCGACCGCGACGATATCCCCGACGGCGTCACGTACGAAGATCGGATGCGTCAGCCACGCTACTGAAGACGCGCCCTGCTGGCATACCTCGTTGACACGAACGTGATGGTGGATTTCACGCGCGGGAATGTCAACGCCGCCGATTACCTGGACGGCATTCGGGGCACGAGCGTGCTTTCTGCCATTCCGGCTCTCGAACTGATTGCCGGCGCACGCAACGAGCGCGAAGGGGCCGATCTGGACGTCCTGATTTCGGCCTACGAGCAGACACCGCCGAACGAAGAGATCGCTCGCAGGGCGTACGCTCTGATGATGACCTTTGCCCGCGCTCACGGTTTGCATCCGCATGATCGGGGAGCTGAAGTTGGAAGGGCCGAGTTATTGAGCGGGGCGTTTGCAGGTTAGGGAGTTGCGGGTCTACAGGCGCAGGGTGTCGATCAGGGCGGTGAGGGCGGCGGACTGCTGGCGGCAGCTGGGCTAGTAGAGGAACAAGCCGGGAATGGCCGGCACCAATCGTCGAGGCCTATGGCTCCGGCCGGGTGCAGCGATGGGGCAGTCCTGCGGCGCAAAGCGGCCCGGAAACATCGTGTGGATTCCGGCTGGAGAGAAACAAGATCATCGGTGGGCAGCGTATGGGCGAGGGCCATTGACGAATCGGTTGGGCGATGTTTGTGAGTGACGGTGGAGGGGTCAGTAGAGGATGGACTCACGGGCCGTTTTGCGGACCTCGGGGTCGGGATCGGCGAGGAAGCGTTTGCGGAAGGCTTTTGGGAGGCTGCAGTTGCAGGCCAGGGTGGAGCGGACGGCGGGGTCTTCGCCGGCGGCGAGGAGTTTTGCCAGGGCGGTGACATCGGCGTCATCGCAATCGTGGATGCGGCTGGCGATGTTGCAGTTCACATTGGTCCAGTTGCGGCGGATGATGCCGACGAGGGTTGCTTCGGGAATGTCTTTGCTGTGTTCGAAGACGAGGGCTTCGACGACCTCCGGAGTGGGGTCGGCGGCAAGGAGCGCGATGGTTTCCGGGGTTAGCCGGGATTTGGAAGCGACCGCGCGGCGGACTGCGGCGCTGGCCGAGTGGGCGAGCGTGGCGAATACCGGGAGGAGTTGTTCGTCGTCGTCCGGCCGGTGTCTTACTACCGATTCGAGCAAGCGAAAGTCGACTTCGATTTGGTGGGAATCCACAGCCAGGGTTACTTTCATGGGGTTGTCCTTTCTTTGCATCAGGGGTTATGAGAGAAGCATCAGCGCGAACGCGATCAGCAGGAGGATGAAGACGGAAACGGCGAGTCCGGCCAGGCGGGCCAGGAAGCCGGCGGCCATGATTTTCATGTAGGTTCCGGCGAGACCGGTGACGGTGAACCGGTCCCTGGGGCGGACGGCGACAAAGGATCTAACGGGTAAGTTGTAACTACGGTATCTCGGCATGGCGCTCCTGGTGTGAAGTAAGTTTGGGGGTTCCTGCTTTGCGGTACAGAACGAGTGTAGGCGGGCTGGTGGCTCAGGGCGTGAGCCTGGCGGGGGGAATTTTGGGTGGGCTTGGGGAGCGGATGGCGGAGGGGGATAGGCTCCTGGCGGCGCAGGCTGGGTTGAGGGTGGACGTACAAGTTCTTGGCCGGGAAGGCAGTCCCGCGCAAGGATTTGTACGCGGCAAAGGGGAGCCGTGGGAAGGCGGCGGAAGCTGACAAGCTGGCGCGAAATTTCTCGATGCAGGGGCCCTGGAACCGAAACATAGCCGCTATTCCGGCACGGACTCGTTGGCAGGGAAACACTTGTGCTGATGGGGGTGCGCTGGAGGCAGCGGAGGTAGCGATGGGGGAACGCGGCGGTGGGGCGATTTCCAACGTCAGGCTGCAGGGACGGGGGATTTCGACCGGCGACCTGGACGAGGGACGTGGCGATTCCTAATTCGTAAGTGGTATCCCGGAGATATTTGGAATCGGGATTGCGTGACAGACGACGTGGACTTACGGTGCAGTCCGGAATTCCCAGTAGGGCCGGGCGGCGCACGGAGTAAGAGGACTCTCTCAAGGGGGACAAATGGAAAGACAAACGGTGATTTTGAAGGCCGGGCGTGTGCTTGCGGTCATGTTGGGCATGATTTTGAGTCCGTTCGCAGCGGCATTCGCGCAAGGGCCTTCCAGTGGCCACGGGCCAGCGGGGTCGCCACCGGCATCAGATGCCACGATTTTTGGGCACAATCTGATCGCGAACGGCGGCGCAGAGACGGGCGCGGGAACCGACGGGCTAACCACGCCAGCCGCCATTCCCGGCTGGACGGTTTCGGGCGGGCCTCGAGTGATCACGTACGCGTCCGGGTATGACCTCCTTGCGAGCGGTATCGTGCCGAACAACCACCTGACCAATTACTTCGCCGGCGGGCTGAACACTGCCGCATCTTCACTCACCCAGGCGATCGACCTGTCCTCTGGCGCGGCGAGCATCGACACGGGAACAGTAACTTACGATGTGTCCGGATATCTGGGTGGACGCGGCGACAACACCGCGGTCCTTACGGTGACGTTTCTTGGCGGCAGCGCCAACCAACTCGGCGTGGTTACGCTGGGGCCGGTCACTGCCACGGATAAGGAGTTGGACTCGGCACTGTATTTCCGGCGCCAGATCGGCCCCGTACCGATTGGGGCGCGGACGGCGAATGTCGTCGTGCAATTCAATCCGGCCAGCGGCGGGGCCAACGACGGCTATGCGGATGTTCTGGAGCTTGCGCTAAACATTCCGGGAGCGCCGGGGACGCTGATGGAAACCAACCTGATCTCCAACGCGGGCGCGGAGGCGGCGACGGCCGGGACCGCGATCCGGACTGCGGCCGATGTACCGAACTGGGTTCGGACGGCCAATTTCAGCACGGACTCCTACGACGATCCGGATGGAGATCTCGCGGGCTCGAATCTGACGTCGCCGAAGGCGGGGAGTAACTACTTCTGGGGCGGAACGGGCAGCGAGTTATCGTCGGCCTATCAGGACATAGACATTTCGGCTGCGGCGAGTCTGATCGATGCGGGGAGGGTCAGTTACACGCTGGTGGGATGGCTGGGCGGTTGGGCAAGCCAGGGAGACAACACGGTAGTTACGGCGGATTTCAAGAAGTGGGATCAGACCAAGCTTTCGACGGCGACGATCGGGCCGGTAACCGCCGCGGACCGGAATAACGTGAGCGGTTTGCTGCAGAGACTTACTACAGGGCAGATTCCGGCTGGGACGAGGGTAGTGCGGATCAGGATGACGATGTCGAGGACGGACGGTACGGCGAACGACGGGCTGGCCGATAACCTTTCTCTGTTGCTGTCATCGCCGGACGTACCGGCGCTGCCATCGATTAATTCCGGCGGGGTGATCACGGCGTCGGACTTCGGAGGATTCCCGACGATTGCGCCGGCGACGTTCGTTGAAATCTATGGGACGAACCTGGCGGGGACAACGGGTGGTTGGACGGCCGCCGATTTTCTGGCCGGGCATACGGCGCCGACGTCGCTCAACGGCGTAAGCGTGACGGTGGGCGGGAAGCCGGCGTTCATCAGTTACACGAGTCCGGGGCAAGTGAACGCGCAGGTTCCCGACGTGGCCACGGGTCCGCAACCGGTTGTGCTGACCAATAGCGTTGGTTCTAGCCAGTCCTACACGGCGACGGTGAACGCGACCCAACCTGGGCTGCTGGCGCCTCCTCTGTTTCTGATTGGAGGGAAGCAGTATGTGGTGGCGTATTTCGCCAACGGCTCCCTTGTGCTGCCTCCCGGCACGCTTCCGGGTTTAGTGACGCGGCAGGCGCACCCGGGGGAGACGATTGTCATGTACGGCCTGGGCTTCGGGCCAGTCACACCGGTGACGCCCGCTGGGGAGATTGCGACGGGGTTGACGCAGTTGAATGGGACGCTGCGGGTGCAGATCGGCGGGGCGACCGCGGATGTGAACTACGCAGGTATGGCTCCGACTTATGTGGGATTGTACCAGTTCAACGTCGTGGTTCCGGATATTGCTTCGAACGATTTCGCGCCATTGGTTTTCACATTGAACGACGTTCCGATTTCGCAGCAGTTGTACGTGGCTGTGGCGCAGTAAGGGGGATCTGGGGAGGCGGCGCGTCGAGACGTGGCCGCCGAACGGCAGCCGGAAAGGGGGAACGAGGCCCTTCCCTTCCCCGGACGCGATGGCGATCGGCCCTTAGGAGAAATGTTATGAACTCGAAGAGTGTGCGAGGAGTAGTCTTTGCCATGGGGATGGCGTCCCTGTCTCCCGGAGTCGCACCTAGCGCCGATTTGAACTGGCAGGCGGTTGTCAACAATGGCGTTACGGTTCCAGGCGACACCCGGAAATTCAATAGTTATAACCAGCCGTCGGTGAACATAAACGGGCTGGTAGTGTTTCGGGCGCGGAGTACGGCGGGTAAGTCGGGCGGTGAGCCGGCGCACGGGATCTTTATTCGCGATATGACAACGATGTCGCCACTGACGACGATCTTCGATCGCAACACGTACGTGCCGTATCCGAACAACCTTTCGTCGCTGTTTACCGAGCCGCCGGCTTTTCCGCGCATCGATTCAGGGTCGAATACGATCGCTTCCCGGGGAAATCACCCTCCGGTGTGGGTGTACCAGCTTTCGGCCGATACCGAGACGCGGGCGGGGACCACGGGGATCTACACGAATCCATTCGGGACGTTGATCACGGGAGCGAGCAAACTGGGGATCGTTCCGGCGTTTGAGTTCTTCGAGGTTCCGGGGACGTTCGAGATTCCCTTTGACGTCTTTCCAGGCGCACCTTCAGTGACCGACGGGGCCACGATCGTGTTCAAGGGTAACTACACGCTCCTCGGAGTGAGCCGGACCGGTGTTTATTACCGGAACCTGATCAACGCGCCCACTGGAGGTTTTGGGCCAGTGGTGCGGGTGGTGGACAGCACGATGACGATCCCCGGCACGAGCACGATGTTCGGCTCCACTGCACCGCCGAGCGCGGCAGGACGGCAGGTGGTCTTCCTTGGCCTGGACAACGAGGAGAATCCTACAAAAGGAGGGATCTACCTTGCGCCGCTCACGCAGGCGGACCCGCCGCTGACAGCATTGGTGAAGATCGGCGGGCCGGTACCCGGCGAGCCGCCGGGTACGGTGTTCACCAAGCTCGGGGAGGGGCTGTCGTTCGATGGACGCTTTGTTGCATTTTGGGGCGCATGGGGGACCGAGACCAAAGCATTGAACTTGAAATGCGTAGCAGAGGGAAACAAAGACCGGCGGGCGTACTGCGAGCAACAATATCCTGACGGTTTCGCCACGACGGCGCCGCTGCATCAAGGCATTTTCGTGTTCGACACGGCTACGGCCTCGACATCGGTGGTTGCGAAGGCGCCTGGGGATTTTGACGATTTCGTGTACTGGAACTTTTCCGGACTCACTCCCGGCACGGGCCAATCGGACGAGGACGGCGAGCCGGCACGGTGGCGATCCGCGACGTTTGTGGCGGCGTCCGGGCTGGTGGACGGTCAACGGAACGACCCGTCATTCCACGTTGTGTTCAAGGCGACGAGGGGGCAGGTTGTGAATGGCGCCTATCTGAATCCGGTGGATGGCCTGTATCTGCGGAAGGGGCCTGGAACTTCGCCGCCGGTGACTGTTGTCGAAACGGGGATGGACGGTACTCTGATCGACCCGGGCGCGGTGGACCCGCTTACGATGGATCACCTACCAGTGACGGCCATGGGCATCGAGCGCGATGGTTTCCGCGGCAACCTTCTGGCGATCAACGTGAGCATGGCGAACGCGGCTGCCGGTTGGGCCGGGATCTACCTGACGACGGTGCCGAATGACATCGGGTCCAACTGCGCCACCGACGTGACGACGCAGTTCAATATCGTCCGCGGGGGTTACCGCTACAATCCCGCGACGCAGCGATTTTTGCAGACGGTAACAATCACCCGGACGGCGAGCGGATCGCTGGCGGGTCCTTTCGCCTTCGCGCTGGAGAGCCTGAGCTCGAACGTCACGCTCTACGGCGCTTCGGGGGCGACGACTTGCATCGCGCCTGGGAGTCCGTATGTGGTGGTGGAACCCGGGCCGGCCTGGAGCACCGGACAGTCTATCACTCTGACACTCCAGTTTATCAATCCCACGAGGATTGGAATTACTTACACTCCCGCTGTGTTAGCGGGGGCGACTCGCTAGGTAGGAGGCCTAAATGCGAATACGGTTGCTAATCGGACTTTCCGTTCTGGGTGCGGTGGCACTTTCGGGGACGGTTTCCGGATCGGTTCTATACGACGTGTTGATTAACACGTCGCCACTTATGACCAGTTCAGCGGGACCGTTCTCGCTGGATTTCCAATTCACCGACGGCAGCGGAACCAGCGACGGCAACAATACGGTGACGGTCAGCAACTTCGATTTCGGATCCGGCGCTCCGATCGGGATGCCCATCATTGTTGGAGGGGTGGTGGGCGACTTAACCAGTAACATCACGATGACTGACGTCGAGTATTTTAACGACTTCATGCAGGAGTTCACTCCGGGCGCGACCCTCGGCTTCAGGCTCAACCTGACGAGCAACGAGGACCTTGGGGGGGTCCCGGATGAATTCAGTTTGGCGATTTACGATGGTGCTTATAACGGAAACGCGATGCTGATTGCGGACATCCGCGCGAACACGGCGCCGCTTCAGACCTATCCTTCGGAAGCGCTTGCCCTTGATGCACCTGATGTCGTTCCGGAGCCGTCGACGGGTTGGCTGTTCGCGGGGGGATTATTCCTGCTGGCGCTTGGCGGACGCCCTGCTATAAGCAAGGCGAAGGGCGGACGCTAGGACGCTGGGCAGGCATCCGGGCCGAGTGGGGGGATGCCGGGGTGCAGTTTGTCGTGTCGAGGAGGACTTGAGCCCGGCCGTCGGGATCATGCGACGACCGGGCTCAAGCTTCGTCCGGCCACGGGGGAGTTCGCCATGGTTGTGGCTGACCTGATTCCGGGACAGGCGGCCAGGTACCGGGCATCGTGACGGCGCGGGCCGGTCACGGGGCCGGGGTGGCGGTGTTGGCGAGGGTGAGGGTGAGGGTGCGTTCGCCTTCGGTGCGGTGGCGGAGGAGGTTGATGCCGGAGAGGGTGGCGAGGGCTTCGGAGAGGGCGCGGGGGAGGCGGGGAGGAGGTGGGGCGGGCAGTAGGCGCGGAGGCGGGCGAGGAGTTCGGTGGCGCGGCGGCGGCGAGGGCGGCGGAGGGGGTGAGGCCGAAGGCGGGGGAGGCGGCGGCGGACCAGACGGCGAAATCGGCGAGGCGCGGGAGTTCGGCGAGTTGGACGGAGGCGAGGTTGCGGAGGGCGGTGGAGGCGGCGCGGCAGACGGTTCCGAGGATGGCGGGATGAAGTTCGGCGAACGCGGCGCTGAGGGAGGCTTCGGTGCGCCGGAGAGCGGGCGGGAGTTCGGGGAGACGGACGAGGAGGACGCGGGAGGCGAGGTGGGGATCGAGCTTCGCGGCGACGGAAGGGGGGACGACGAGGATGAGGGGGCGGGCGACGGTTGAGGCGAGGGGTTCGCGCGGGGAGGCCGAGTTGAGGATGTTCATGGAGGTGCCGGATGAGAGGGTGCAGAGGGCGGCGGAGATGGAGGGGGAAAGGCGCGCGATTCCGTCAAAGGCGAGGATGCGGTTTTGCCAGGCGAGATCGAGGAAGGCGTTGGGGCGGGAGGGAAGCGGGCGGGAGTGGTCGAGGATGGAGCGGAGGAGTTTTGCGGCGACGGACTTGCCGGAGCCGGAGGGGCCGGTGAGGACGAGGATGGGATAGGGTCCGGTGGGGCGGAGGGCGGCGGTGAGCCAGAGGTGGATGCGGGTGAGATCTGCGGCGGGAAGGGGGAGGAGGCGTTCGAGTCCGGAGGGTCCCAGGTTTTCGACGGGCGTTGGGAGGGCGATGGTGGAGCCGGCGCGGCGGAAGAGCGGGGAGGATTGCGGGAGGATGGAGAAGCCGGCGGTGTCTATGGAGAGGGTGTGGCCAACGGCGTTGGCGAGGTCGAGGAGGATGGAGGATGGGTGGAAGAGGTCGCCGATGGCGGCGATGCGCAGGGCGACGGGGCGGGCGGGGTCGGGATTGTAGAGGGCGAGGGCTTCGAGGGTGGCGATGGCGGTGCTGAGGGCCGCTCGGGATGGGGGCTCGCCGTAGCGGGCCACGTAGCCGGCGAGGAGCCATTGGCCGAGGCGGGCTCCGCGGATGGGCCAGATTTCGCAGCCGGCCGAGCCGAAGGAGACGGCGGCGCAGGGCTGGCCGGTGATGGCGGCGAAGGGGGTGACGGCTTCGGCGATAGAAAGAAGGCGGCGGGGGACGGATGGGCGGGTTTCGGCGCGGACGGCGGGGGAAGGGGTTTCGGACATGGGTGTGCTCCTGGCACGAGTGGAGCACGGGGGGCGGCGGAGCGCGGGTGGGCGCCGCCCGGAAGATGTTGGAGGGAAGCGAGTTAGAGTTGCTGGAATTTTGTGACGCGTGCTGTCTGGTTAGCGCGGGGCGTAGGTCTTTTCGTATTTATTGCGGGAGTTGTAGACGGCGAAGCCTCCATCGGAGCCGGCGATGAGGCGGAGGTAGAGGCCCTGGCATTTTTCGTCGATGTTGGCGATCATCGGGTCCGGCGAGTTGTGCGCGCTGCCGCCGGCGAGGGCGAAGTGAAGCTGCCAGAGGTCTTCGAGTCCCGGGGAATCGTGGACGGTTTGCCAGGCTTGGGGGCTGCCGCCTTTGCGGGCGCCGTTGTCCATGATGGCGACGCGGGGGTGGAGGGCGTCGACGAGTTGGGGGCTGTTGGAGAGGAACATGCCGTGGTGGGAGACGACGAAGACGTCGACGGTTCCGATGGGGTTGTTGGGGCACATGAGGGCGAGTTCCTTGTTCCAGGTGAGGTCGCCTAAGTCGACGAGGCGGAACTTGCCGTACTGCATGACGATGCCGACGGAGCGGGCGTTTTCGCTGGGGTCGTTTTCATGCTGGGCGGCGTTGGCGCAGTAGGGGTTTGGCTGGCCGGCGCCGGGCAGCGGGGTGGTGATGTGATTGCCGTCGGCGGCGACGACGGTGATATCGAGACCTTTGACGGGGATTTTGTCGCCGGGTTTGACGACCATGTGGCCGGAGGCTTTGGGGAGGGTGCGTTCGTAATCGGAGTAGTCCTCGCGGGTGACTTTGGAATCCTCGCGGTTGGGGCCGTGATCGATGAAGGTGCCGATTTTCATGATGTTGGCCAGGGCCGGGACGCCGCCGACGTGATCGCGGTGGTAGTGGGTGATCATCACGTAGTCGATGTGCTTGATGTGGGCCTTTTTGGCGGCGAGTTTGATGCGCTGGGCATCGCGGCTGTCGAAGCCTCGCCAGCCGGTGTCGACGAGGAGGGATTGGCCGGAGGGGGAGACAAAGAGGGTGGCCTGGCCGCCTTCGACGTCGATGAAGAAGACATCGAGGGTTTTGGCGGCGCGGACGGGGGCGAAGGAAAGCGCGGCGAGCGCCACGGCGAAGAGGGGGAATCGGGCCATGCGGCGAATCGTATCACATCCGTGTAATATGCTTGGAACAGCCAGGATGCGCGCCGCGTATCCTCAATTAGAAGTACACGATGCCTTACTGCAACCAATGCGGAACCCAGGTCCGAAGCACTGACGTCTATTGCGCCTCGTGCGGCGCGCGGCAGCCGCGAACGAGCGCGGGAGCGGATGTTTTTGCGGGCATCAGTGCGAAGACGGCGTCGCTGCTGTGTTACGTGCCGGTGGTCGGCTGGATTGCGGCGATTGTGGTGCTGGCGAGCAACCGGTTCCGGCATGATGCGCGGGTGCGGTTTCATGGCTTTCAGGGACTGTACCTGTTCGTGGCGTGGCTGATTGTGAGTTGGGTAATCGACCCGCTGTTTCATTTCCCGGTGGTGCCGGGTACGGAGATTCACCGCGCGATTCCGGGGCTGCTGAAGGCGATCCTGATCGGCGCGTGGATTTTCATGATGATCAAGGTGAGCCACGATGAGAACTACGAGTTGCCTATTTTAGGGGAGTTGGCGCACAAGTCTGTGGCGGAGCAGCGGTAGCGGCGGCGATGGGCATGGGTGGCGGAGCCGTACGCGATCGAGGGTTTGGAAGCATTACGGATCAGGCGCGGGCGGAGGCTGCGTCGCTTGGGATCCCGCCGACGATCGAAGAAGTGCGCCGGGCGCTCGCCTCGATTCCAGGCTGCCTGTCGCCAAACATCATTGCGGAGCGCGGGGACTACTGATTGGCGCAGTATTTTATCGACACGAGTGCGCTGGTCAAGTAGTACCACAGTGAGGCGAACTCGCCAGCGCTTCGGGCTTTATACGAAGAGGGGGCAAGACCGGCAGAATATCGAGCATGAATAGGGCCCACAGTGGGCCCCCGTTCGACGAATCGCCGCGACTCCGGAAGAAGCTACCGGGGCGTGTGGACTGTGCCGTCGGGCCTAGCGGGAGGAGGGGTGGCCGGACGCCGGGGTGGCGGCCGGCCGGGTGTGGGCTGGTTAGTGGCCGTCGCCGTCGCCGTCGTGACCGGCCGCACTGCTTAGGTGGACCGTGTCCTGGGGCGAAGGGGCTGGGCTGGTTTGTGTTTTGGGTTGCGGCTGCGCGGGCGACGTAGCCGGGGTTGGAGCGCTGGGGGCGCTCGATACGGGATTAATCATCATTAGGACGAAACTCCTTCCCCCTTTGTATCGGCTTTCGGCGGCGTTTCTTTAGGGGGCGCCAGGGATCCAGTTGTTAAACTCAAGAGGTGTCTCGAACGTTTCTTGCCGGAGTCGCCGGCTTTCGCGGTTACAGCGGGGCTGAGTTAGTGCGGTTGCTGGCGCGGCATCCGGCCATCGAACCTGTGTTGCTGGAGCATCGCGAGGATGCGGCAGCGGAGCCGGAGGCGCTGAACCACCCGTCGCCGTGGCTGAAGATCCGGTGCACGCCGGAGGAGGTGCGGGCGGAGGGGTTGAACGCGGTGCTTTTGGCGACGCCGCACGAGGTGTCGCTGGAACTGGCTCCGAAGATGCTGGCGGCGGGGGTCCGGGTGATCGATTTGAGCGCGGCGTACCGGCTTCCGGCGGCGACGTTCGAACGGTGGTACAAGGTGCCGCATCCGTCGCCGGAACTGCTTGCCGAGGCGGCATACGGGTTGCCGGAGATGAACCGGAAGAAGATTGCTGGCGCGCAGCTTATTGCGAATCCGGGATGCTACCCGACGGCGGCGAATCTTGCGATCGCCCCGTTGATTGAAGCCGGCGTGGTGGACCGATCCGCCGGGCTGGTTTGCGACGCCAAAAGCGGCGTGACCGGGGCGGGGCGCAAGGCGAGTCTACGCACGAGTTTTGCCGAGGTGGCGGAAAGTTTTTCCGCGTACGCGGTGCTCGAGCACCGGCATGTGCCGGAAGTGCTGATGATCAGCGGGCTCGATGAGGACGAACTGAGTTTTACGGCGCAGTTGATCCCGATCAACCGGGGGATTCTGGAGACGGTGTATTTTCGTTCGCGCAACCTACATTCGGAGCGCGACCTGCTGGCGATTTACGCGGCCCGTTACGCCGAGGAACCGTTTGTGTATGTCAGCCCGTCGGGGAGCATTCCGGATTTGCGCGCGGTGAATTACACGAACCGGTGCGCGATCGGCGGCGTGTTCGATGCCAAGACGGGGCGGGGCGTGGTGGTGAGCGCGATTGACAATCTGCAGAAGGGCGCGGCGGGGCAGGCGATTCAGAATCTGAATCTCGCTTTCAGTCTGCCCGAGACCATGGGCCTCGTGTGAGGGTTCTGATCAAGCTGGGGGGGACGCTGCTTGAAGCGGAGGGTTCGCGGCGGCGCCTGGCGCAGGAGATCACGGCGGCGCGGGGGGAAGGCGCGGAAATTACCGTGGTCCATGGGGGCGGAAAGCAGCTCACCGCGTTTTTGAAGGAGCGCGGGGTGGAGAGCCGGTTCGTGAATGGACTGCGAGTGACGAGCGCCGAGGTGCTGGATTCGGTGATCAAGGTGGTGGCCGGGAGCGTGAACCAGTACCTGGTGGGCGCGTTTATCGCAGAGGGGGCGGAGGCGGTGGGGCTGACGGGGGCGGATGCGATGCTCACGGAGGCCGAGCCGCTGAATCCGGATTTGGGGTTTGTGGGGAAGCCCGTGCGTTCGAACGGGAGGCTGCTGCGGGTGCTGACGGCGGAGGGGTATCTGCCGGTGGTGGCGTGCGTGGCGGGAGACCGGCACGGGGCGCTGTACAACGTGAATGCGGACCAGATGGCGGTGGCGTGCGCGATCGGGTTCGGGGCGGAGCGGCTGTTTTTTTTCACCGACGTCGCGGGAGTGCTCGACGGCGAGGGCCGTTTGTGCGAGCGGCTTGACGAATCCGCTTGCCGGGGGCTGATCGAATCGGGCGCGGCGAGCGGGGGAATGCGGGCGAAGCTCGAGGCGGCTTTGACGGCGGTGCGCGGGGGGGTGGGCGAGGTGTTGATTGCGGGCGGGGCGCGGGAGGGGTTGGCGCAGGCTTTGCTTCGGGGGGAGCGGATCGGGACGAAGATCGTGGCTTAGGGGGGTTAGCTCCAGCTCATGCGGCGGCGGCCGGTGAGGGCGTGATAGACGCCGAAGAAGGCGGCGGCGTTGACGCGGCAGAAGTAGAACGGCAGGCGGAGGAGCTTGGGGTGGAGTTTCCAGAAGGCGCCGAGGCAGGCGAGGGCATAGAAGGCGAGTTGGGCGGCCATGAGGAAGCGGTAAAGGGGGAGATCGAGCAGGAAGAGGTTGACGAGGAGGGCGGCGAGCATGGCGAAGGGGGCGAGGAGGCGCAGTCCTTTGTGCGAGAGGAAGAAGAAGGCGCAGAGCGGGCGGGGCGGCCAGAGGAAGCCGCGGAGTTCGCGCATCTGCTGGACGTTGCCGGCCATGATGCGGACGTGGCGGCCGAAGCCGCTCATTTCGTGGGCTTCCTCGTAGGCGACGGCGGA
>DAIDIH010000279.1 GCA_027459465.1 Bryobacterales bacterium
CGAGAGTGGGAAGAGGGAAGGCGATGGTGGCTTCGATGCCGTGGCTTGTCTTATTGCGAAAGGTATAAGTGACTGTAATTCGATCAAGCGAGACGACGAGGTCTTCCGATTCCATCGCGATGGCGCTGGAGGCGACGGGAATCAGGCCACCGGCGCCCAAGGTGGCCAGGGTGTCGTTGGCGAAGGCGGGCGAGTGGAGCGCCGCGGTTACGAGGAGAGCGGGGAGTGCGCGGTGCAGGTTGGCCACGGGCTTAGGTGCGGCTAGAGTTTCTGGGCGCCTTCGAGTTTATCGAAGTTACGGTCGAAGGTGCCGTAGGGGAGGTGGCCGGCTTCGCGGGCGAGTTGGAACATGAGGCAGTCGGAGAAGGGGATGGAGGGGCGGGAGCGATAGAGGTCGAGGGCGGCGGCAACGGCGGTGGGTTCCTGCACGACGAGGTCGCGGTGGTTGAGGAGCATTTCGATGGCTTTGGCGAGGTTGGCGGGCGCGAGGTGGTAGACGGAGGAGAGGACCCAGGAAGCTTCGGCGAGAGCGAGCGTGGAGACCCAGGCGCCGGCGGAGATGAAGGTTTCGGCGTAGGCCGTCTGGCCGGGGTCGTCGCGGGCGATCAGGCGGACGAGGACGTTGGTATCAACTGCGCGCATGACGATGCTCGATGTTGTGGCGGATGCCATCCCTGAGGCTGTCGTTGGTGTGCGGGGCAGGGGGGACGCCGCCGAAGACTGCCTGGTGGATATCTTCGGAGGTGAAGTGGCCGGCGCGGCGGACGACGATGCGATTGCCTTCCTCGACCCATTCGAGCATGGAGCCCGGGCCGACGCCGAGTTTGCGGCGGACATTCACTGGAACGGAGATCTGACCTTGGGCGGTGATGCGGGATCGAGCAAGTCCCATAGTTTATGTTACCGCGGTAATGCCTGATGGGCCGGCGCGCGGCGAGATCCAGGCACGTGTATGGCGGGGTTGAGGGCTAAGCCGGGCCGGGAGTATCGTGCGCGAGTTCAGGGGCGGCCGGTCCGGTGCGGTCGCGGAACGGCGTAATGGTGTCCAAGGAGTTGCTCAGTGGGTAGCTTTCGGCTTCTACTTATGACTATGACCGACGATCTCGCCGCCATTGCCCGTCAGGAATCGCAGCTCATCTTCGAGAAGTTTGACGAAACAAGCGCCTGGAGTCTTGGCTCACGCCTCCGCGATCTGGCGGTGGCGCGCGGCTACCCGCTCGTCATCGATGTGCGGCGCTTCGGGCAGCAGCTTTTTTGTTGCGCGCTCCCAGGCGCGGTGCCCGATCAGGCCGAATGGGTCCGCCGCAAGGTCAACGTGGCCGCGCGCTTTCATCGCAGCTCCTACGCCGTCGGACGTGAACTGGCAGGTAGTAACTCGTCTTTGGAAGAAAAATATGGCCTGCCCACGATCGACTTCGCCGCACATGGAGGCTGCTTCCCTATTCGCACCGCCGGAGCAGGCATCATCGGCTGCGTCACCGTTTCCGGCCTTCCGCAGCGCACAGATCACGAACTCGTCGTCGAAGCCATCTGCCTGGAACTCGGCAAGAATTTTGAGGAATTCCGGCTGCCCGCGGCGCCCACTCCGTAGGAGCAAGTCATGCTATTGCGCCGCGAAAGCCACAAAGCTGTGTGGTTGCACGGTGAGGTGGAACTCCGTGGCGGGAGGCTGCGGTATTGGTCTCCCGAACGGGGTTTTGATAGGAGGGGGCGCCTGGCCGGCGAGAACTTGTCCGGTGACGAGATTGCCAAGATGGTGACCCGTGCCCGCGAGGGAGATGGTAAGGGCCGCGGGGTGGTCCAGGAACGACTCGGTAACAAACGTGTTGTTGTCGTAGAGAAAGAGACTGACCTGGCTGGGCGCATCGAACTGCACCGGGAAGCCGCGAAGGAGGAAGCGGCGAAGCGAGGTGAGGACCGGCTGGGGGAGATCATACAGGTCGAACGGATTGTCGGGAATGTCGAGGACGTAAAGAAGGCCGTCGGCGTAGTGGTCCTGCAGAAGCAGCGGCGCACCGTTTCCGCGGGCGGTGAGCCGCACCTCGGGCCAGGCGTCGTTGGTCTGGAAGGATATCTGAGGCAGAAGGATATTGTGCGGGAGCGCACCGCCGGGCATGCCGAAGAAGCCCTGGTAATGATCGGCGCTGAGTTGGCTGCCGGTGAGGCCGATCTCGGCGATCTGGCCGAGCTGGTCGGGGCTGTTGCCCTGGAGGGCTTTGAGAAGCCCGCTGGTGATGATGACCGTTCCGCCCTGCAGCAGACGCACCTTGATCTTGCTTACGATCTGTTGGTCGAATTTGGCGTCCTCGGTGAGCAGGATGGTTTTCGCTTTGGTTGGGAACTCGGGGTACATCTCAATTGGGATGCCAATCATGCCGAGGTAGTTGGGTAAGAAGTCTTCCCCGGCGGATTGATAGGGCTTGTAGTTGGCGATGGCGATGGGGTTGCCGAGCTTGCCTACGACGTCATTGACCTTAGCGAGTGCGTAGCCGGCGACGGCTGCGTAGCTTGGTTGGCCGGTTGCGCCGCCACGGGCGCTCCACTTGTCAAGCTCGGCCATCTTAAAGGTGGTGTCGAGATCGGCCCATGCATTGCGGTCACCCACCTGAGCGGCACGGAGCAGATCGCTGTACTGGAAGAGCATGATCTGCGGGGTCTTGGCCAGCATGGTGTCCCATAGCTGCTCGGCATAACGGTCGAGATAGCGGCAGCCGTAGGTATCGACCCAGCCGCCGCCGTTGCGTCCGGGGGCGATGTTGTCGAAGTAACGGATGATTTCGTAGCTTTCGTACTGCTGGAGATGCTGATCGTTGTAGATGGGATCGCGGGTTTCCGTGCCGGTGTAGATACCGGCGTAGATTTGCGGTTCCTGGTCGAGGTCGTAGCCGTTGGCCTGGAAATGCTCATACCAGTTGGGGAACTTGATGATGACTTTGACCTTGGGGTTGACGGACCGGGCCGCGCCGACGACGAGGTCACGAGAAACGTCATCCATCATAGTCAGGCGGAAACGAGTCCAGCTCTGGTCGCCCTTGGCGGCGATGTCGGAGGCGGTCTTGGTGTTGTAGAAGAAGAAGTCGTCGAGGATGATCTCGTCGAAGTGGCGCGCGGTGAGCTCGGCGAGATGTTGGACGAGTTCCCGCTGGGCGGGGTCGGTGTAGCAGAGGGAGATGAACTGGCCGGGTTCGACCTTCTGGGTAACCTTGAAGTTGCCGACGCGGCCCGCGTTGTCGCCACCGCCGACATAGGCGATGCCGCCGGCGGCCTCGATGCCTTGATCGACGAAGAACTTCTTGACAGAATCGATGAGGGCGTCATCGGCAACGAGTCCGCTTCGATAGGTTTCAATGTAGACCTTGTCGACTTTGACCTGACTGGAGATCTCGTTCCAGGTTTTCTGGAGCCAGGTGGGATCTTTCATCTGCTCGACCGCGCCCACGGGGATGTATACGGCGACGCGGAACTGATCGTGGGCGAGAGGCGGCGCAGCGCCTAATGGAAGGCAAAAGAGGGCGACGAGAACCGGCAAGAACAAATGAATGCGACGGGCCACCTTCGAGAGTCTCCTATATTAATGGTTTCGACGCCATTGTACTTCCCCGAGTCTATCCGGAGCAGTCTACCAGGAGGCCGGATATGGCTCACGGATACTTACGGACCCAGGGCGAGCGCGACGTCTTTGTCCACGTAGAGGACAATCACGATCCTGCCGGAATTTTCCAGTCGATGATATTCCAGCGCGGCGGTGCCATTTCGCACCTGGGTGCTTCGGAGCGGTACGTCCAGGGCTCCTGCTTTCAGGTGGACGTGCTCAAGATCGATCTTTACTCCAGCGCCGCCTGGCGCAGCCGTAAAATTCGCCCGGCCCCAAGCTTGCGATCCCGCCTTGGCGATAGTCACGCCGCCGGACCGGAGATCGGCAGCGAGGACGAATCCGAGCGGGCCGGCGTTCCCGGCGGTCTTCGTGGTCAGGTCTTCGATCGAGACCAGCGTTACTGGCGTTCCGGCTCGAAGAATCGACTCGGAGGCGGAGGCCGCTTTTGGCACGCCCGTGCTGACCTTGCGGGACAGAAACTCTTCGAATAAGTTATCCGCGGCGCGGCCGGCGAAGCCAAGCAGGATCGTGTGTTCGAGCCGCAAGCCAGGGCGCGAGGTCCCGGGACGATAGAAGGTGGAGAGCCCGTAAGCGGCCATGCCTCCCAAGACATCGGCGTAGGCAGGCTGCCAGCGCCCGTTGTCGCCCTTGACAACGAATGCGGTTGCGATGGCATAGAGCGCACGCGAACCGATGCTCCCTCTGCCTTTGTAGAAGTAACGCGGGTCCTGATGAAAGAGCGATTGCGTCACCACGTGGCCGATGAGAACGTCGTCTACCCGATCCGCATAATTGGCTCCGAAGCGCTTGGCAAACCCCTCCACGCCCTGGCCGTATTCCGGGTAGTTGTTACGGGCCTGCTGGATCCCCGCGCCGATGCCGCTGAACAGGATCGGCACGGGGTCCAAGAAGGTCTTCCACCCAAGTTCAAACTTCTGCTTCGCCGTCAGTGGCGCCGGATTGGGTTCGTAGGTCACGAAAAAGTTCGGGAATACGCCTATTACGCGTTGTTTCTCTTCCGCTTTGATCTGTTCGGCAGCCAGTTCGTGCGGCGGCAGCGTCACGCTTACTTGCGTCGAAGCAGACGCTACCAGGAGTATCGCGGAGATCTGAGGCGCGTTGTCACCGGAAACCGGCGTCACGTTGTCCGCCCTCCATTCCGCGAATCCGCTTGCGGATATCGTCATTTTGTAGGAGCCGGGCTTTACGTTCGAAAACTGGAAGTGCCCTTCCGGGTCTGTGAGTGCGGTTCGCTGCGCGGCCGTTCCCGCGGTTTCCAGCGTCACGAGCGCACCGGCGATCACGGCTCCCGACGGGTCTTTCACGTCGCCGCGGATGGCTCCGGCCGTCTGCGCGGGGGCCACCTGCTGCGCGCGTGCTCCACCCGGAAATGAGGCGCCGAAAACAAGGCACCAAATCAGCGCCGGAAAAGCCCGCCACCGTCGGTGAAGACCTAGGCGCGGGAATCGACCTGCCATTCCTGAATTTCCCTTATAGAAGTCAAAGACGTGGGACGCTGCCAGTGGATGGGCGGTTCCCGCCGACTCCGGCCGCCGGCACGAACGATTTGGCAGAAGGGAACGGGGCAAGCGGCCTTGGAATCTAGCCAGGCACAAAAGACCGTCTCCGCAAATCGCCCAATCCGGAAGAACACGGGCATGTTTCCGAGACGCGCCGATCCTCTACGCGGCATCGCCGCATACCTCTGCACGAGGGCAAGTGCGGGTCTGGTGACTACGGGCGTTGTCAAACCATCAAAATCGCGGCACCCGCCTATTGCTTCCGCTCCACGGCATTTCGCCCACATCTGAAATCCTCGTTACGTGAGAAGCGTGGGCCATGCCTCAACCACAAAGCAAAAGAGCACTCACAGCAGGTACCAGTTTGCCAACTTTCGCAGGTCCGCGCCGCCGGCGGCAGGGAAACGCCGCACATCACTTAAGCACGCATTACGATCTGCTTCAAGAAAGCGCGTGCTCAAGAACCCGCCTTGCCTGTCCGATGAGAACGTAAGGGGGCGTACCTTGATAGCGCGAGGGAAGAAATTCGCACGGCGGTGGTTGACGACCGCAGGTGCGCTTTGTTTTGGAGTGGCGATGTTTGGGGCCTGTGCGCAAAGCGTCTTTCATGACCCGCAGGGCCGCTTTTCGTTCCGTCCGCCGCGGGGTTGGACAGTAACGCCGCTCAACGCGAACTGCGTCCAGTTATCTCAGGGCTCAGCCTATATCACGCTGCTCGCATTCGAAGGCAGCGACCCGGATCTGTTCCTGAACTCGATTGCAGGTCAGACGGCGCGGCAGTGGCGGGTCTTCACAAAGGTGCGGTCAGGGACGACGGAGTTTGCCGGACGCCAGGCGATTTACGCGACTTACTCGGGAGTGAATCCGAAGAAAGTGGAAGCCCAGTTTGAAATGATCGCGGCAAGCAGCGCGCCGTGGACCTATGTGCTGATGATGTCTGCTCCTTCGGCCGAGTTCTCGCGGCTAACGACCGCGGCGGACGGCATCGGACGCAGCTTTGTTCCCGCGCCGAGCGCTGTGGCTTCTCATCGGGACGAACCGGTCCAACCGGCACGGCCGGGGACGGGGTCAAGACAGGCGACGGCGGGGAATGCCTGGAGAGTGAGGCGGGCCAGCGTAGTGGATGAACACGGCTTCGAGCGGCCTGTTCGTGCTTTGAGTCTGTTTCTGCCGGTCGACTGGCGTCTTCAGAGTGGCATCGAGTACGCGCGCGCGGCCGGTTGTCCCGCGAACCTGGTGCATCTGGCGTTTCGGGCGTCGAGTCCGGATGGGAGCCTGGGACTGGAGATGTTGCCGGGTTCGGTGTGGCAGTGGGCGGCCGATCCAGAGGCCGTGCAGATGATGCGGATGAACAACGCCCAGATGTCGAGATACGGGTTGCAAGGCTGCCCGGTGATGCCTGCGATGACCGCCGCGGAGTATCTGCGGCGGGTGGCGATTCCGCAAGCGCGGCCGGGAGCGAGACTGGATGCGGTTGAGCCGATGCCCGAACTTGCCGCGCAGGTTCAGTTGAAAGCTCACCAGCAGGAGCAACTGGCAGGGACAATGGGGATGCGTGTGCGTTTCCAGGCGGATGTGGCGCGAGCGCGCATCGACTACATCCGCGATGGGCGCGCGGCCGAGGAATGGATTACGGCGGTCGTCTTTACCGCGGCGATGCCGGGTCCGTCGTTAAACCCGCGGACGAAGGGCATGGGACAGACGATGTACTACTCGTGCGAGGCAAGTTACCTCTTCGCGGCGCGGGCGCCGGCCGGCGAACTTCAGGGCCACGAACGTTTCTTTCTGATGCTGATTTCCAGTGTGCAACTCGACGCGGAGTGGCAGGCTCGAATCACGCAGGCAGCCGCACAAATGAATGCCGAGAACGGCGCGGCGGCGGCGCAACGCTCCGCCATCATCGCGGATGCCGGGAGACAGATTGGGGAAATGACGGCGCGCGGCTATGCGCAGCGTTCGAGGATGGAAGATTCCTCAGCGAAGCAGTTTGACCAGTATATACGCGGTGTTCAAACCTATCGCAATCCGGCGACGGGCGAAACGGTCGAGTTAAGCAACGAATACGGCCGTGCCTGGGCCAACGGCAGGAACGAGTATATTTTGTCGGATTCCGCCACGTTCAATCCAAATGTTGCGCTCCACAGCGGCAGTTGGACGGAACTGGAGCCCGTGAAGCCGTAATCGGCGCCGAGTGCCGGCTTGGCGGCGCTCCAGGCATGGGCATCCGCGATGCGAGCCAGCGACGCCACGAAACGGGGCCGAGGCATACCGTAGATCATGGCGCGTTTCGCGCCTTATTTCGCCCTGCGGAACCCGCTTCCCGCGAGCGCCGCGGCAGGGCCGTCCGGCATGTGAACCCCCATCATCGCGCCGACGATGGGCTGACTGGTAGGCAAGGTCACCATGGCCAGATGCTCGTCATGCGGAAACGGGGAGCCGTTGTGGCGGACTGAGCGCCAGGCGGATCGATTGAACGCATGCCAGCCATCTGGTCCGCGGTCAAATCCAGGATTCCCTCCGCGCTCCCGTTGCAGGCTCCGATGCGGCCTTCCGAGTCCTGAAACACGACGCCTTCCGCCAGTATGTTCCGCTACTTCCCCCGTTTTACGTTGTCACAGCCCTCTTTGTAGTCTGAGCCGGCTCACGCTTGCGTTCGTCTCGCAGAAGTTCGAGTGCTTTCGCGTCCTTCACCGGGCGAGTGGTGAAGTGACACATTTCGGCCCGGCGGTTCTCCTGCGGGCTCCGCGCACACCTCATTCGCGGTGCGGGTGTACAATCCAGGCGGGTGATTCGGAAAGGACGGCGAAACGCGAGATGCAAAGACGCGACTTTCTGAAAACCGCAGGCGCCGGCGCCGCGGCTTTAACGGTGGTTTCTTACCAGCGTGTTGCTGGCGCCAACGACAGACTTCGCATTGGCCTCATCGGGTGCGGAGGGCGCGGTACGCTCGACGCGCGCCTGATGCGGGGAACTCTGGAGGACATCCAGGCTGTAGCGCCTGACAACTACCACGATGGCAATATCGACCCGCGCCTGAGAGAACCGCGAAATGTCGAGATCGCCGCGCTGTGCGACGTATACGGCAGCCGCATGGACGCGGCGAAGAGATGGGCGCCGCAGGCGAAGACGTACAACGATTTTCGTGAGTTGCTGGCGGACAAAGAAATCGATGCCGTGATCGTCGCCACCCCGGATCCCTGGCACGCGCAGATGCTGATTCTGGCCTGCGAAGCCGGCAAAGACGTCTACCTGGAGAAACCGGTGTTTTACCGGCTGGGCGAAGCTAAGGCCATGGTTGCCGCGGTGCGGAGTTGTAGGCGCATCGTGCAGATCGGTACGCAGCACCGCTCGGCGGACCATATCGCCGAGGCGGCGAAGATGATCCAGGGCGGCAAAATCGGTGAGGTTCACTTCGTGCGCGCCTGGAACTATATGGGCGTGGGCTATGGGAATCCACCGGTGCCCGACAGCGATCCGCCGGCCGATCTGAATTGGGATGCCTGGCTGGGGCCGGCGCCCGAGGTGCCCTTCAACCGCAACCGGCTGAGTTACCGGTCCTTCATGGACTACACCAATGGGATCATCACCGATTATGGCAACCACCGTTTCGATTCGGTGCATCAGATCATGGGGGTCGAGTTGCCGGCGACGGCGGTTTCATCCGCGGTGCGATTCAACAAGAAGACTGCCGGCGACATCTATGACATGCAGACATGCATCATCGAGTATCCGACTTTCATTTTGAATTACGAGGCCTGCAACTATAACGGCCACGGCTTGGGCGGCCGGACGCCGGGCATGCGCTATTACGGCATGTTGGGGCCGGAGGATCGCCCGCATGGGATGGCGTTTTACGGGACCGAGGCGGCGCTTTTCGTAGACCGCATTGGGATGGAGCTTTATTCCGAACCGAAGTTGCCGGAGGGAAACGGTAGGCGCGGGCGCAGAGGAATGGCGTGGGTTCCGCGGATGGAAAAGATCATGATGAACGAGGATGAGCCGACTCCGCTGCACACCAAGAATTTCGTCGATTTCGTGCGCGCCAGAAAAGAGCCTTTTGCGAATATCGAGGTGGGTGTCCGGGCGACTACGATCGGCTGTATCGGGAACGTGGCATATTGGACAGGGCGCAAGGTCAAGTGGGACGGCGAGGCGGGGAGATTTCCGGATGACGCGGAGGCCAATCAGTTTCTTTTCCGGCCGTACCGCAAACCATGGGACTTAGTCAAAATGGACTCCTGACGTTCGAGGAGCCCTATCTTAAGGTTGATTATGAAACTACGAACGATTTTCGTGTGGGTTTTTGCCGGATGCGCGCTGCCGGGTGTCGCGGTGCGTTCCCAGACCAAGGCCGCCGCGCCGATCCCGCGCCTTGAAAGGCAGGGTACGGCTCTCCGGATGATCGTCGACGGGAAACCGTTTCTGATGATCGCCGGAGAACTGCACAATTCCAGTGCGTCGAGCCTGGAGTACTTGAAGCCGATTTGGCCACGTCTGGCGGCCATGCATATCAACACGGTGTTGACCCCGGTTTATTGGGAGTTGCTGGAACCGCAGGAAGGCAAATTCGATTTCAGCCTGGTGGATGGCCAGATTGATCAAGCCCGGCAGAACCACGAGCGCATCGTTTTCCTGTGGTTCGGAAGCTGGAAGAACGGTATGTCCAGCTACATCCCGGGCTGGGTCAAGACGAACCAGGACCGCTTCCCACGGGTGCGGGACAAAGACGGGAAGAGCGTTGAAATCCTTTCCACTTTCAGCGACGCGAACCTTCAGGCCGATACGCGCGCCTTTGTTGCCCTCATGCGGCATATCAAGGCGGTGGATGCCCAGCGCACCGTCATTATGATTCAGGTGGAGAATGAGGTGGGCGTGTTGGGAGATTCGCGCGACCGGAACGAAGGGGCCGATCAGGCATTCGCCGGCGCGGTCCCCAGTCAACTAATGGATTACCTCCAGCAACATAAAGATTCGCTTGCTCCGGAGCTGACCAAGCTATGGTCGACGAGCAACTTCCGGACGTCGGGAACCTGGGAAGAGATCTTCGGAAAGGGCACTTCCACGGATGAAGCGTTCATGGCCTACAACTACGCGCGGTACATGGAGCACATTGCAGCGGCAGGCAGAGCGGTGTATGACCTTCCGATGTATGCGAACGTGTGGCTCTCAAACCCAAGCCGGAAGCCGGGCGATTGGCCGAGCGGGTGTCCCGAGCCGCAGGTGATGGATATCTGGCTGGCGACCGCGCCGCATCTCGATGCTCTCGCTCCCGACATTTATTCGCCCGATTTCCCGGCGATCGCCGACCGCTACCATCGGGACAGAAACCCGTTGTTCATCGCCGAAACCGGCGCGCGGGGCGGCGAAGGCAACGTCTTCTATGCGTTCGGGCAGCACAGCGCGATGTGTTTCTCGCCGTTTGCCATCGATTCCCTGGGCATGGGGAGGTACAGCGAGAAAATGGAGCCGCCCGAGGACCTGGACCTGACGCGGAGCTACGAGATCATTACGCAATTGGCTCCTCTGATCCTGGAGAACATGGGCAAAGGCACGATGGGTGGGGTTTCGCTGGGGCCGGATACTCCGCCGCAGACCATCCGATTGGGCAACTACAACCTGGAGGTGTCGCGGCCGCGGCCGCGCTTTGCTGCGCCACCGCCAAGCGGCCCCCCCGGGCTCCAAGCCTCGAGCCGCGCGGGCGCGCTGTTCATCTCCCTGGGACCGGACGAGTACCTGGTAGCGGGCAACGGCCCGGTTAGCGTAGCATTCTCCCCGGCAACACCGGGCCCACCGACTGCGGGGATCTCCTACGTCGAGGAGGGCAATTATGTCCACGGCCGATGGGTTCCCGGCCGCCGTCTGAACGGCGACGAGAACGGCCAGGGGAAGTTCGTGCGAATCGGCGGCTTCGGCAACACGGGCCATATCCAGCGTGTGACGCTGTACCGCTATCGTTGAGGATGGACGACTGGTCTCGCTTCAGAGTTTGACAGCGTTCTTGCGGATGTAATCATCCACCGTGTCTGGTTCGGGGCCGATAAAGTGATACGGCTCGCCATAGCGAAGGCCGAACTTTTCGCCGGTTTCCGAATCGCGCTGGAGGACGAATTGGCGGACGTATTCCCGGTTGGCGGTTTCATCGCTGTCGCCCAGAATCGGAAGCCGAAGCCCCTGCTCGTGCAACCGGCGCCGCAGTTGCGCGCCGTTTTGACCCGCCGGTCCCTGCGCCACGTTGACTAAGTTGACGCTGATTTTCCGCTCCATGAAATCGGTGGTGTCGACGACGCGGTTGACGTATTGCGGGCCGCGCGCAAAATAGTACTTCTCCTGGACCAGATGCGGCCTAAGGCCGGCATCGAAATGTTCCGGATAGTCCTTACCCATGCCGGCCATCCAGCAGGCCGCCTCCACGGCGCTCGCCGTCACATAGTGGTCCGGATTCTCTTCATAATGCCCCCAAGGGTCGTAGGAGATGACAGTGTCCACTTTCAAAAGGCGGAACAGGAAGATGAGCCTGAGGCGCAGTTCGAGAGGGGAAACGGCGTCGAGCATGTGGTTGCGGTAGTAGAGGTTGTATACCTTCGTCAGACCGAAGGCGCGCGCCACGGCTGCGTTGTCGCGCTCATTGGCCAACACGCCTTCGCCCACGGTGCCCGGGCCGGTGTGGTCGTCATTCGTGGTGCGTATCAGGTAGCCGGTGTAGCCTTCCTCGAGCAGCTTGAAAATGAGGCCGCCGGCGTAGATCGGGAGATCGTCCGCATGCGGCTGAATCGCAGCCAGCACTTTGCCCGCGTGAGGCTTTCCGGGTTGGCGGCGCTCCACATAAATATTGCTTTTGATGAACGGGCCTTCGTCGGCCAAGGCTGTGGCGGCGGGTACGGCAAGGGCGCCCGCCGCGAGACGGGAAAGGAACTCGCTGCGCTTCATGCGTGAAGTTTAGCGCTACGACCAAGATGAGGCGTGTTCGATTGGGATTGCATCTGCCGGCGAGTGCTGATGTGCGCAAACAACTCAATGACCGGCCACCGTTCCGAGGCCGGATGGTCTCCCAGAGTTTGTGGTGAGCGCTATCTGAACTCCATCTTGTTCTTGATGGGTCCTGGTCCCGCACTTGGGGCATGAGACAACGCAGAGCGGAGGCGTGGGCGAAGTGGCGTGGGTTGGTAGGGGAGCAGGGTCAGAGCGGGCAGAGCGTGGCGGCGTTTTGCCGGGAACGGGGTTTGCCGGGCAGCCAATTCTTCGCCTGGAGGAAGCGCTTGCGGGAGACGGAAGCAGCCCCCACCAGTGGCGATGATTTGTCGCTTGGCACGCGGGCGGCCAGGTTCGCAGCCGTTGAAGTGGCGCCCGAAGTGGCGGGTGAGAGGCGGCTGCCGGATGGCCGGAGCCTGCTCGTCGAGCCGGGATTTGACGCGCAGCATCTGCGGGCCTCACTTTCGGTGTTGGAAGCGGAAGCGTGACGGGACTTCCGAGTTTGCGCGCGCTGGACCGGAGCCAGGCGACGCGGATCTGGCTGACGGTGGAGGCGACCGAAATGCGTTGCGGTTTTGATCGCTTGGCCGGGCGTGTGAGGGCTGTGCTGGGACAAGTTCCTCTGAGCGACGCTCTGTTCATCTTTCGCTCGCGCCGGGGCGACCGGCTGAAAGTCCTGGTGTGCGATCGCGACGGATTTGATCTTTGCGACAAGCGATTGGAGTCCGGGGTGTTCAAACTGCCCCGCGTGGAGGCAGGGACGCGCTCGGCGGAGTTGCGGGCGAGCGAGCTGGCGATGATTCTGGACGGGATCGACAGGACGAAGCTGAAGCGTGTGCCGCGGCACGAGCGGGGAGCATCGACCAGACAAAAGAACGACGAGCGATGCTGCATCAGTTTCCGTTCCGCATTCTGGGCTTTCATTCCGACAACGGCAGCGAGTACGTGAACTACGAAGTGGCGAAACTGCTGAAGAGTTTGCTGATCGAGTTCACCCGGAGCCGCGCCAATCGGACGCAGGACAACGCCCTGGTGGAGGGCAAGAACGGAGCCGTCATCCGCAAGCACATCGGCTACGGTCACATTCCGGCAGGGCAGGCCGAGGCGGTGCAGAAGTTCTACACCGCCCATCTGAACCCGTACCTGAACTTTCATCGCCCGTGCGGATTTGCGACCGTAAGTCTGGATGCGCGGGGCAAGCGGCGGCGCAAGTACCCGCGGGAGGACTACGTCACGCCCTAGGAAAAGCTGAAGAGCTTGGAGAAGGCCGAGCAGTACTTGAAGCCCGATCGGAGCTTGGCGAAACTGGATCAGGTGGCGCAGAAGATGAGCGACACCGAGTGGGCCCGCAAGATGGCTGGAGCCAAGGCCCGGCTGCTGCAGCGCGTCAAGATCGAATCGCCACGGCCTCCCCGGAGCTAACCTCGAGCGGGCGCCCGGGAAAGGGCTGTGGAAATGCCGGGTCCGTGGAAAGCGTGGAAAAGCAAAAGCGGCTTTCCCACCCTTCCCACCGCCCCTTGGGAATCCCGCCCACCGCGCGAGATTCCCACATTCCCACAGCCCGGCTCGGCGACGGCTATGGCCACCCTCCCAGCCCAAAATCCAAGAAAGGAAGTCGGCCGCGCTGCGGCCTCCTCCTCTTCCTTTTTCAGGATCACCTTGTGTTGGAAACGGAACCCGATTTCAGGATCATTCTTGGATTAGAAAATGCTCAGGCCAGGCCGCGGGGCGGGCGTAAGCCAGGGTATGAGTTTCGCGGGAGGGACTAACCGCCGGTTGGAGTGGACCCGGCGGGCCGATCCGTCTTTGTGGCATGAAGGATGGCATAGCCGAGGGTACCGGCGCGGACGGCATCGAGGGCCGATTGCGCCATGCGTTTGGCGGTTGAGAAATCGACGCCGGGGAGTTCGATTTTCTTTAGCCCGACGGCGATTTCCGCGCCGAGCAGGCGAAGGCGAACCTGGTTCACCATCTCCAACAAGGCGTCATCGTGGGGTTCGATGTGGGCGACCGTCAGCCCCGCGCCACCCAGATAAGCCGCATAACCTTCCACCGGCTGGGCATCGGCGATGCAGGCGACCCAGGCGAGCAGGTCATTGAGATTGGCGGGAAGCGAAGGGCCGCGGGTCAAGTCGCTTAACCCGACGGCTCCGCCGGGGCGAAGCACGCGGGCGAATTCGCGCGCGGCCGATGGCTTGTCCGGAAAGGTACAGAAGGCGCATTCACAGAGAACGGCGTCGAAGGAGGCGTCATCGACGGGGAGCCGTTCGGCGTCGCCGGCGTGAAACTGGACGCGGCCGGCGAGCGCTTTGGCATGGGCCGCCTGATTTGCGGCTTCGACGTTTGTGGCGCTGAAGTCGACGCCGGTCACCTGGCATCCGAAGCGTTCGGCGAGGTAGAGGGCACTCGTGCCGTTGCCGGAGGCCACGTCCAGAACGTGGGATTGCGGGGTCAGGCCGAGTAACACGCCCAAGCGTGCGGTGAGCCGCAGGCCGCCGGGATGAAACGAGTCACCGAGAAGGACTCGGGCGAAGCCGCTCGCGTAGGCGCGGGCGCAGCATTGTTTTATGGAATCCGTGTCCGTCATGGGGCGAGCACTCGCAAACCGGCCGCTTTGCGGCCATCCTCGAACTGGAACGTGATCGGCCGCGGCCGATACCTGCGGCCTTCGGCGCGGGCGCGGCGGCGCTCCGGTTCAGCGGCCTCGAGTTGGGCCCTGGCCTGTTCGCGATAGCCGATCGTGTTGTAAGCGCAGAACGGAATCTGCCTGCCGCCGGGCAACAGGAACTCCTTGCAACACTTCATGAGGTTCTTCTGGTTGAAGGTCCAAGGGTCCATGAAATCCTGCAGCATGATCATAATCATGTGCTGCGCGATGTCGCCGACGGTCAGGCTTTCGGGGATTCCGCAGGACTGGCAGGAGAAGGCAAACTGGCCGGCGGACTTCGGCGAGCCGGCGACGGAGGAGGACGACCACAGGCCTTCGAGCGCGCCCTTGATTTCGAGGCTCCAATCCGGCATGACGCGGTTGGTGATGTAGTCGAGGTAATCGTACACGTTCACGATCCTGGGCAGAGGTGTGACGTTTGCGCCATCGATGAAGGCGTAGGTGACGGAGTTGCAAACCGGGAAGCAGCACGGAACGGGCACAAAGTCGCTGACCTTGAACTGCCCGGCGGTTTGGGATTCGATCAGCCTGAGGATGTCCGGGATGGTCATGCGCCGCATCGGATCGTGTGCGGCGTGGCGGCCGGCGTGGAAGGCGGGCTGGAAGTTGATACCGCGGATGGCGGGGTGGCGGATCGCAAAATCGATGATGTTTCCGATTTCGTGTTCATTGACGCCGCGCTCGATGGCGGGGACGATGGTGACGTTGAGGCCGATCCCGGCGAGGCGGTCGAGCGCGCGGAGTTTCTCCTCGAGGATGTCCGGTTCGCCGCGGAGGATGCGGTAGGTTTCCGAATCGAAGCCGTCGAACTGGAAGTAGAGGGAGGGGCGGACTTCGTTGAGTTGTTCGAGAAACCGGTCGTCGGTGGCGATGCGCTTGCCGTTGGTGTTGATCATGACAAAGGGGATGTTGCGCGCCCTGGCGGCGCGAACGAAGTCGATGATCCGCGGATGAATGGTAGGCTCGCCGCCGGAGAACTGCACTACTTCGGGATTGCCTTCGGTCCGCACGTAGTCGTCGAGCATCTCTTCGACTTCTTCGAGCGTCAGACTGAACCCTGGGTGGGCGTCGGAGAAGCAGAGGGGGCAGTTCACGTTGCAGGCGCTGTTGACCTCGATGATTCCGAGGCAGGTGTGCTGCTGGTGGTCCGGACACAAGCCGCAGTCGTAAGGGCAGCCGGCGTCGAGTTGGGCGCCGAAGGCAAGCGGAATCGTTCCCGGCTTGTTGTACCGGGCTTGCGCCAGGTAGGCTTCGGCGTCGGCGTAGACGAGGGCTTCGAAGGGCCCACAGTCCGGGCACCGCTTGCGCATGTAGACCTTGTTGTCGCGCAGCAGCACCTTGGCGTCAATCACCTTGCGGCAGTTGGGGCAGATGCTCCGGGTCAATTCGTAAAAGACGTAATCGGCGTCGTGTTTCATGATCCTCCTAGCGGGCCCATTTCGAAAGGCCGCGGACGATGCGGCCCGATGTGCCGGACAGTAAGCGCTCGACGCTGGCTTCGGCGGCGAGTTGTTGGAGCGCGCTCGAGTAGGACGGATAGGGATGGATGGCAGCGGCGAGATCGGACAGTTTGAGGCGGTGGTTGATGGCCAGAACCAACTCGGCGATCGTCTCGCCCGCTCGAGGATGGACCACGGTGGCGCCTGCCAGTCTTCCATCATCGCCGGCCACAATCTTCAGGAATCCAACGGTCGAGTCTTCGCAGATGGCCCGGTCGGTCCGGTTCATCTCCCAGCGATGTACCTGAATCCGCTCCCCGAACCCCTCTCGCGCCTGCTGTTCCGTCATACCGACCTGAGCGACTTCGGGATCCGTGTAGGTCACCCAAGGAACAAGTTCACTCAAGCCCTTAGAACTACCCGGCAGAAGTGCGTTGCGAGCCGCCTGGAAGCCCTGCCATCCGGCCAGGTGGGTAAACTGGAGGCCGCCGAGGACGTCGCCCGCCGCATAGATGTGCTTCACGTTGGTGCGCAGGTGCTCGTCGACCGGAATCCCGGCTGCGGAGTATTTGACGCCGGCCTTGTCGAGGTCGAGGCCAGCGAGGGCGGGTACTCTTCCGCAGGCGATCAACAGAGCGTCGCCCCGAATCTCCTCGTGATTGGTCGCCACCGCGACGCCTGAGCCGTCCTTGCGGACGGATTGGGCGCGAGCGGTGACGAACCGGACGCCGTCGCGTTCGAGGACGCGCCGGATCAGGAGGGACGCCTCCGGTTCGTCCTTCGGCAGAAGCCGCTCGGCGATGACGATCACCTGCGAGCCTAGCCGCTGGTAGGCCTGGGCAAGTTCGATCCCGACCGGGCCCCCGCCGATCACGACCAAGGTAGCGGGCAGTTGATCGTTGTCGAAGATCTGTTCGTAGGTCAGGTACGGGACTTCGCTAAGTCCGGCGATAGCGGGAACTCGCGGGCGCGCTCCGGTGGTGATCAGGAAGGTCTTGGAGCGAATGGCCTGCTGGTTCACCTTTATCGTTGCAACATCGCGGAAGCGGGCGTGTCCGGGAATTACTTCGATGCCCTTCCGTTCGAGTTCCTCCGGGCTTTCGAATTGGTAGACATCGTCGATGGCGCGTTGAATGAATGCCCGAACCGCAGCCATGCCGATGACCGGCGCGGATGTGACGATTCCGTATCGTCCGGCGGTGCGGACCTGGTGTGCGACCTTGGCGACTTTGAGGAGGGCTTTGCTGGGCACACAGCCGGTCCAGGCACAGTCTCCGCCAATCCTGTGCTTTTCGACCAAGGCCACCTTGGCCCCGAGTTGCGCGGCAAACCCGGCGGCTGTGAGCCCGCCAGAGCCTGCGCCGATGATGACGAGGTCGAAGTCATAGCCGGACATGCCGCACCTCCGCCCGTTCCAGAGCTGGGATGAACATCATGGCGGCCGCGGCGAGGGCGAGCGTTCCGTAGATGAGGCCGTCGACGGCGAAACGGGTACCCAGAACACCGGCGGCGAGGGAACCGAAAATGGCACCGACGCTCAACAGCATCGAGTAGATGCCCATCGCCGCGCCCCTCCCCCCATGCCCGCCGACCGCACCAGCCAACAGAGTGAGCGCAGCCGGCGTAAATCCGCTCTCGACCATGATGCAGAGTGCCGTTGACACCCCGATTGCCCACCTCACGGACACGCCGGCTGCGCCCGAGTGATTCAGCAACAATAGCCCGGCACAAACGGCAAACATCGCCCAAAGAGAAATTCGCAATGCCCGGACCGCCGGAAGGCGGGGCAGGATCAAGCTCCAGAGGCTGACGCCGGTTCCGAAGACGACGGAATATGCGAGGAGCATCCAGCCGAGGCGCTCCGGACGATCGGCAAACACTCCGGTCAAGAACTGTCCTTTCTGTGAGCGGGCGGTGAGCAGAAATGACAAGGCCGGGCCGAGCCAGAGGCCGATGATCGAGTTGACACAGATCCAGATCGGGGCGAGCCGCCTCAATGATGGCTCGCGGACCGCGGCGGCCAGACCCGGCAGCGCCGCCCGCCTTCCGTATCCGCGGCTTCCCGCGGTGCCGGCGTAGAGAATACCGGCGCAAAGCACGTAGAGAAGCGCGACAAGCGCGAATGCGCCCGTGCCCCAGGCCCTCCAGAGTTGGGCGGCGGCCAAACCACCTAATGCAAGTCCCGCCAGCAAAGACAACTCGAAGTAACTCATGGCGCGAGCGCGCAACGGAGCATCTCCCTCTGTGATGCCGGTGATGTGCGCCAACAGCGGTGGAACACCCGCAGCCGCCGCGACGCCTTCCATCGCCCTGCTGAGGAAGAATATGCTGACCCACCCGCTGAGACCGAACAATTGCGTCGCCAGGGCGCCGAGAAGGGCGCCTCCGGTCATTAAGGCGCGCGGAGCAATCGCGTCGGCAAACATCCCGGCAGGAAGCGAGAAGAGCAGTTCCGCGGTGAACGACACAGCGCCGAGCGTGCCCACCAAGGCCGCTCCGAACGGCGCACCGTAGTTGGCAAGGTGTGCGAGATAGAGCCCTACGAGAACACCGCTGGCGCCTCCGGCGATTCGCATGAGCGCGTTACCGATGAGCGCCACCGGGAGCCGGCGCCGGGCGCGAGCGAGGTTCGGATTGGAGCGGTTGGCCAGCGTATCCTCTATAAGGATCATCGGTTCGGCTCTACGGTGGGTGATGGAGATGGCCCAAATCTTACAGAGCAAATGAATGTGGACAGTCAACTGTAAGGAAACGGTTCCTTCAGCCACACACCAAAGAGGACATGGCCAAGATCTCCGACCTGAAGCTGGCGTACCGGTTGTTCCTGCAAGCGTATCCCTACCGGAAGGTGGACTGGCGGCCTGGGGCGAACTTGCGGAAGCCGATCGGGGAGGCGCGGGTTGCGATTGTCACCACGGCAGGTCTCCACACGCCGGATCAACCGCCCTTTGATACGTCAATCCGGGGAGGCGATTGGTCGTACCGTGTGCTCGATGCGAGTGTCGATCTCGCCACGCTGAAGATCGCGCACCGGAGCGACGCGTTCGATACCCGCGGGTTGGAGGCGGACAAGAATCTGGCGCTTCCCTTGGACAGGCTGAGAACCCTGGCCGGCCAGGGCGTGATCGGAGAGGTGGCGCCGCGGCATTTCAGTTTCATGGGATCAATTGCCGCGCCGGGACGGTTGATCGCGCAGGCGGCGCCGGAAGTGGCGCGGGCGCTGCGCGAGGATGCGGTAGACGCCGTGCTTCTGACGCCGGTGTGACCGATGTGCCATCAGTCGGTCGGACTGATTCAGAGCATCATTGAGACGGCCGGCATTCCGACAGCGTCCGTTTCAGTGCTTCGAGAGGTTAGCGAACGCGTTGCGCCGCCGCGGGTTCTGTTTGCGGATTTTCCGCTGGGCTATCCTCTTGGAGCGGCGAACGATGCCGGGATTCAGACCCGGACGGTGTTGGCGATGTTGACCCTGCTGAAGGAGTCGGCCACGCCGGGCGGCGTTCAGTGGCGGTTGTTGGCCGGCGGCTGAAGTCAGCGTTTGGACAAGCGGCGAATCAGGCGATCTTCGAGGCCGGCGTCGGCTTCGTTGGCCTCCCGCGTCTGGCGGGCGGCGGAGCGAATCTGCTCCAGTTGCATGGCGAAGCGGCAACAGAAATCGCAGATGGCGAAGTGCAGGCGGACCTCCATCCGCTTCCAGCAGCTTTGGGCGTGGAGTTGATCGGAGGTGAGAAGCACGGCGACTTCTTTGCAACTAATCACGACCTGGCCCAACCTTTCGCTTCGAGGCACTCGCGCAGCCTGGCTCGCGCCCGGTGGAGCAGCACTCCAAAGTTAGTGACACTAACGTTGAGAATCTTACAAATTTCCTCTGTCTGAAAGCCTTCGACCTCGCGGAGGACGAATGCTTCCCGCTGATTGACCGGCAGACCGTCCATGCATCCTCGAATCAACTCACCCAGTTCCTTGGATAAGAAGAGGCGTTCCAGATCCGCCGGAGGGTTGGACCAGTGGCCTCTGGCGTCGAAGCGGGATTCGAAAACCTGATCGATCGGGTCGGTGCGTTCCTCGATGGCTGAAGCGCGGCGACGTTCCATGGCTTTTCGATGCAGGATGCCGAAGAGCCAGGTTCGAAGGTGGGAACGGCCTTCAAACGTGTCGAGGCGATCGAGGAAGGTCGTGAAGACTTCCTGCACCAGATCTTCCGCTTCGGGCTCGGCGAATCCCAATCCGCGGGCCGCGCGGAAGAGCATTCGGGCATGATCCCGCACCGCTTCCGCGAGAGCCTCCGGGTCGCGTTGCCGGAGCCGCAGGAGGAGATCGGAACTGATGGGGGCTGCGGGCGTCATATACGACTCGTCGTGCCCGGGGCGCTGCCGGACAACTCATGGTACTCTCGCGCCCGGCGCGACGCAAAACGGGACGCGGGGAAAGGAGCGCATTTTCGTGTGTGACGGCATTTCAGGAAATCTTACGGTCTGAAAGCGGAAATTTTGCAGCAAGAAATTCTGTTTCCGAGTTTGTAAGAAAGCTGCTTCCTCTCTCACTCACTTCCCGAAAGCGACACGCTTTCGAAACCGCAAGACAGCGCGAATGCAGGCCGCAAGATCCGGCAGGCATCGCGGGAAGATTCACCCAAAAAGGAGATTTGACAATGAAGATTTCAAGCAACTCACTGGTACTCGCTGCCGCTTTTGCCGGACTCGTGGGAGGCACGGCCGTGCGGGCCTCGCAGGTGCAGACTGCATCGCCGGGGTTCTCGGCGGGAGTGCTGGCCGGCGATGCGGGCCTGAAGAAGGATATCGAGAAGCACGCCTGCAAGGGCATGAACTCGTGCAAGGGCCAGGGCGGCGGCGATGCGAAGCACTGGGGCAAGAACTCGTGCAAGGGCAAAGGCGCCTGTGCGACGGACGGCTCGAAGCCCAAGATGTAGACGGCCCTGGGGCGCGGTCCCGCGGACCGCGCCCCGGCAGAAGCGAAAGGGGTTTACTCGACAGCAATGAAAAAGCTCGGTGAATACGGAATCGGGATCGGGCTGCGCCTTCCCCACTTGAACCACATCCTGGAACGGAAGCCGGTGGTGGATTGGTTCGAGATTATTTCAGAGAACTACATGGTGGACGGCGGGCGCCCACTGGCGACGCTTGACCGGATCCTGGAGAACTACCGGGTGGTCCAGCACGGCGTGTCCCTGTATCCCGGTTCGTCCGGGCCGCTGAATCGGGAGCACCTGAAGCGGCTTAAGGCGCTGGTGAGGCGAACCGGCACGCCGTGGCTGACGGACCATCTGTGCTGGGGTAGCGTGGATGGGCGCTACACGCACGACCTGTTGCCGATGCCGTACACCTTTGAAGCCGCGAGGCTGACTGCGAAGAAGCTCCGGCAGGCGCAGGACTTTCTGGAAGTCCCCCTTGCGGTGGAGAACGTGAGCAGCTACGCGGAGTTTCACATGTCCGAGATGACCGAGTGGGAGTTTCTGAACGAGGTGGTTGAGCGGGCGGACTGCGGCATTCTGCTGGATGTCAACAACATCTATGTGTCGAGCCGCAATCACGGCTTTGATCCGCGCGATTACGTGGATGCGGTGGATGGGTCCCGGGTGATGCAGATTCACATTGCAGGCCACTCCAAGTTTGAAAAATACGTGCTGGACACCCATGACCACCCCGTGATCGAGCCGGTGTGGCGGCTTTACGAACTGGCGATTGAGCGTTTCGGGCCGACACCCACGCTGCTTGAGTGGGATGACCACATTCCTTCGTTTGACGAGGTTCACGCCGAAGCGTTAAAGGCCGCTCAGTACCTACCCGAGACGGCGGGGGTGCGAGGATGACGCTCGCGGAAACACAACGCAGGATGGCGGCGGCTCTGATGCTGCCTTTGAGGCGGGGGGATCGGCTCCCAGCGCGGACGCCGGCGGGAGTGGCGATGGAGGAGGAAGCCGCGGCTTATATCAAACCGAACAGAGGCCTGTCGTCGCTCGAAAGGCTTGCCATTTACAGCCGCAGTTACTGGTTCCGGCTCCTGGACTCGCTTCGCGAGGACTTTCCCGGTTTGGCGGCGGTGCTTGGGGCGCGGCGATTTGAAAGGCTGGCTCGGGCGTACCTGGCCGACTGTCCCTCGCGGTCGTTTACTCTGCGCAATCTTGGCAGCCAACTGGAGGGGTGGCTTGCGCAGCACCCGAAGTATGCCGGCGGCGATCCGGCGCTGGCTCGCGACATGGTTCGCCTGGAATGGGCGCACATCGAAGCCTTTGATGGTCCGGTGGAAGAGATGCTGGGGCCGGAGGACCTGGTGGAACTCAAGCCCGGACTACGCGCCGGACTTCAACCTTACATCCGTTTGTTGGAGCTGGATTATGCGGTTGACGAATTCCGTGTGAAGGCAACCGCCGGCGGCGAGGATCCGGCCAATCCGGAGGACGTACCGTCCGGAGGAACGAGGCGTGGAAGGAGGCGCGCCGCGCGGCCCAGTCGGGAGCACATATTCGTCGCGGTTCACCGGATGGATCTCAGCGTCTACTATCGCCGGCTGACGCGGGAACAGTTTCGGCTGCTGAGCGCCCTTGGCGCAGGCCGATCGATTGCCGCGGCGATTGCGACATCTTTTGAGGGGAGTCCGGTTGCCGCACAGGATGTGCCGGAACTGCTGCGGCTGTGGTTTTCGGCGTGGGCGGAGTTCGGCTGGCTTACGCGGCGGCGGAAGACGAGCGGAGGATCTCACCGATGAAATCGACATTTGAAAACTGCTATCGCATGCTGAATCGCGGGGCGGAGGCATTACAGTCGCCTTTCCTGCTGTTGGTCCGGCTGTATTGGGGTTGGCAGTTCATCCAAACCGGCTGGGGCAAGATCAACAATATCGACAAGGTGACCCGCTTCTTTACCGAGTTGGGTATCCCTTTTCCCGGGCTGAATGCGCATTTCATCACCGGCCTGGAGTTTGCCGGCGGGATTCTCCTGGTCCTGGGCCTGGCGTCGCGCCTGATCGCCGTTCCGCTCGTGATCGACATGCTGGTGGCCTACATCACGGCGGACCGCGATGCGCTGCTGTCGGTGATTTCCGACCCGGACAAGTTTACCGGGGCCGCGCCGTACAACTTCCTGGTGGCGTCGCTGATTGTCCTGATTTTCGGGCCGGGCAAGTTCGCGGTGGACACATGGATCGCGCGGAGCCCGCGGAGCAGGCCAGTTTGACGTAAAGGCGCCGGCGAACGGAGGCGGGGCGCAGACGTGTGGGGGTCAGGAGGGTTGGCGGCGGTTGCGGGCGGCGAGGAATTTCTGGCGGTCGGCGGGGGATTCGATTTCTTCGGCGAGGGATTTATAGAGGCCTTCGAGGGAGGCGGCTTTGGGAGCGTGGCGTTTGACGAGGACGCGGGCGATGGGGCCGACATAGAGGGCGAGTTCGCGGCTGACGGTGTCGAGGAGGTTGGGGTCGGAGGGGCGGGAATCGGTCGTTGTGGGCGCGGCGGCGGGCGTGATGGTGCGGGTGGGGTGGTCGAAGGCTGCGCCTTGGGGTAGGTTCGCGAGGGCGGCGTTGAATTCCTGGGCGGTTTGGAAGCGGTCTTCGGGGCGCTTGGCGAGGGCGCGGAGGAGGATCTGCCAGAGGGCTTCGGGGACTTCGGGGTGGGCGGCGCGCGGGGGTTCAGGGATGGTTTCGAGGTGGCCGGTGAGGATGGCGTATTCGATGTCGCTCGAGAAGGGCGGGCGGCCGGCGGCGATTTCCCAGAGGGTGACGGCTGTCGAGTAGATATCGGTGCGGGCGTCGGGGGTTTCGCAGCGGATCTGCTCGGGGGCCATGTACTGGAGCGAGCCGACGATGGCTCCGGACCGGGTGAGGCGGTTATCGCCGGTGACGGTGGCGAGGCCGAAATCGAGGAGTTTCACCTGGCCCTGGGTGTTGAGCATGATGTTGGAGGGCTTGATGTCGCGGTGGGTGACGCCTTGGGAGTGGGCGTAGGCGAGGGCGTCGAGGACCTGGCGGATGATGGCGACGCCAGCGAAGAGCGCGACGCCGGGTTTGCGCATGCGCTGGCGGAGGCTTTCGCCTTCGACCAGTTCCATGACCATGAGGAGGCGGTTGTCGAGGCGGAAGGCGGTGTGGAGGCTGGCGATGCCGGGATGATTGAGCCGGGCCTGGACCTGAATTTCGCGGACGAAGCGGTCGCAAAGGTTGGAGTCGTTTTCGACGTCGTGGAGGAGGACTTTGAGGGCTTCGGAGCGCTGGCTGATGAGGTGCCGGACGCGATAGACGCGGCCCATGCCGCCGGCGCCGAGCGGGCCGAGGATTTCGTAGTCGCCGACGAGTTGGCCTGGGGAGAAGCTCATGGCGCGGGTGGTTCGAGTACTTAATCAGGGTACGCCCGGCGGGAGGGCGATGTCGAACTCCTGGCTTGCGCGATATGCTTTCTACACGAAGCTCATGAAGACCTTTTTGTTGGCGGCGGCGATGTGCGGGATGGCGGGGGCGCAGGCGATTCCGCTGGCGGATCCGGCGAAGGTGAAGCTGGAATACGACCGGCTGCTGCCGGAGATTGCGAAGATGCCGATTTTCGACGATCACGGGCATCCGGGGTATGCGGACGATCCGGATGTGGACGCGATGGCGCTGCCGCCGGGCGAGTCGGCGGCGCTGCGGACGCGGGACGATAATCCCGAATTGATCGCGGCGGCGAAGGCGCTGTTCGATTTTCCGTACGACGACCTGAACGTGGAGCATCGGGCGTGGCTGGCGGCGAAGAAGAAGATGCTGCGGACGGCGGGGCCGGAGTATTTCGACGGGATATTGGACAAGCTGGGCGTCAAGGAGGCGGCGGCGAACCGTGTGGCGATGCCGGGGTATCTGGATCCGAAACGGTTCCGGTGGGTGCCGTTTGTGGATTCGTTTCTGTTTCCGTTCGACAACTCGGCGATGCGGGCGCGGAATCCGGATGAGGAAGTGTACATCCCGATGCAGGAGAAGAAGCTGAAGCGCGAGATGCAGGCGGCGGGGATGACGGCGCTGCCTTCGACGCTCGAACAGTATGTGGACTTTGTGACGAAGACGGTGGAGCGAGAGAAGGCGCAGGGGGCGATTGCGATCAAGTTCGAGGCGGCGTATTTCCGCTCGCTGCGGTTTGGGGATCCGGCGGCGGCGGAGGCGCAGCGGGTGTACGACAAGTACCGGTTCGGGGGCGTGCCTTCGACGCGGGAGTACACGGTGTTTCAAGATTATGTGTTCCGGCGGTTGATTGAGACGGCGGGGCGGCTGAAGCTGGCGGTGCATATTCACACGGCGGCGGGGATTGGGGATTATTCGAGTCTGGCGTGGGGGAACGTACTGAATTTGGAGAACGTGCTGCGGGATCCGCGGTATGAGGCCACGAAGTTTGTGCTGCTGCACGGGGGGTATCCGTACGAGAAGGAGGCGATCTGGCTGGCGGCGCGGAAGAACGTGTATGTGGATTCGTCGCTGATGCAGTTGCTGCTGTATCCGGGGGCGTTTTCGCGGGCGCTGGAGCAGTGGCTGGAGGTGTTTCCGGAGAAGATCGTATTCGGGTCGGATTGTTTTCCGTATAACGAGGCGCTGGGAGCGGAGGAGAGCGACTGGCTGGCGGTGATCAGCGCGCGGGAGGCGTTGGCGGCGGCGTTGGCGCGGATGGTGGTGCGGCGGGAGGTGAGCGAGGCGCGGGCGCTAGAGATGGCGAAGGCGTATTTGTGGGGGACGGCGGTAACGCTGTATGGGGAGTGAGCGGGTTGCGGTGATAGTATTTGGGATTCGAGGAGGGGCGGGATGCCTGGAAATGTGAATCGGCGGGATTGGTTTCGGTCGGCGGTGATTGGGGGCGCGGCGGTGCTGGCGCCGGTGGCGGAGGGGCAGAAGGCGATGCCGGGGCAGACGGCGGATAGCCGGGAGCATCCGGATTGGACCTTGCCGGATCTTGGAGCAGCGGACTGGAAGCCGGTGTTTCTTGATGCGCACCAGGATGCGACGCTGGCGGTGTTGGCGGATGCGATCATTCCGGAGACGGACACGCCGGGGGCGAAGGCGGCGCTGGTGGACCGGTTCCTTGACTTATTGCTGGCGGCGGAGACTCCGGAGAGGCAGAAGGCGTTTGTGCAGAGTTTGTCGTACATCGACGGGGAGAGTTTCAGCCGGTATGGGGCGGCGTTTGTGGATCTGAAGCCGGAGTCGAGGCGGGAGTTACTCGAATTGTTTGCGTATCCGATGGGCGAGAGCGGGTGGACGGGCGAGAGGATCGGCGGAGGGGACGGGCATTCGCATTTCGAGCATTTGAAGGGCTGGATCACGGAGGCGTTTTACTCGTCGGAAGTGGGGATGAAGTCGCTGGGTTGGGACGGGCAGGTGATACACGGTCCGATGATGGGGTGTCCGACGAAGCCGGGGCAGGGGGCGTAAGGCGATGGCGCAGGCGATGTACGACGCGATTGTGGTGGGCAGCGGGGCGACGGGCGGCTGGGCGGCGAAGCGGCTGGCGGAAGCGGGCGTGAAGGTGGCGCTGCTCGATGCGGGGCGGAAAGTAAGTCCGCGGGAATTTACCGAGCACTTACCTGAGTTCGCTTTGAAGTACCGGAACTTATCGCCGGAGGTGGCGCGGCGGCGGCCGGTGCAGAAACAATGTTACGCGTGCATGGAGTATAACTATGACTGGTTTGTCGATGATTTCGACAATCCGTACAGCACGCCGGAAGGGAAGCCGTTCACCTGGCAGAGGCTGCGGGTGGTGGGCGGGCGGACTATGGTGTGGGGGCGGCAGAGCTACCGTTACAGCGATCTGGATTTCAAGGCGGCTTCGCACGATGGGTATGGCGAGGACTGGCCTATCAGTTACAAAGACGTCGCGCCTTACTACGACATTGTCGAACAGTATGTGGGGATCAGCGGGGCGGCGGAGAATAACCCAACGCTGCCGGACAGCCATTTTCTGCCGCCGATGAAGATGACGTGCGGAGAGATGCTGGTGCGGGAGCGGGCGGCGAAGCTGGGGCGGACGGTGACGATCGGGCGGACGGCGATCGTCACGCAGGCGCACAACGGGCGGGCGGCGTGCCATTACTGTGGTCCGTGCGAGCGGGGGTGTTCGACTTACTCGTACTTTTCGAGTCCTTACACGACGGTGGCGGATGCGGTGAAGAGCGGGCATTGCGACCTGATTCCGAACGCGGTGGTGAGTCACGTGACGATGGACAACGGGGGGAACCGGGCGACGGGGGTTACTTACATCGACCGGATGACGAGGAAGGCGGTGGAGGTGAAGGCGCGGGCGGTGGTGTTGTGCGCGCAGTCGATGGAGTCGGCGCGGATTCTGCTGAACTCTTCGACGAGGGTGTATCCGAAGGGGCTGGCGAACTCGAGCGGGTGTCTGGGCCATTATTTGATGGACCATTGCGTGGGCGGCGGGGCGAGCGGGCAGTTTGAGGGCGTGAACGGGAAACCGAGCATGAACGAGCCGCATCGGCCGAACGGGATTTATGTCATCCGGTTCCGGAATGTGATGGGAGGGCCGAAGCATCCGCGGTTTATTCGCGGGTATGGGTATCAGGGGGGCAGCGGGGCGGGGTTCCACTACAACGCGCCGGGGTTCGGGCCGGAATACAAGGCGGCGGTGAAGGCGGGGATCGATACGGTGGACATGGGGGCGTTCGGCGAGTCGCTGGCGCGGTGGGAGAATTTCGTCGAGATCGATCCGAATTTGCGGGATGCGTGGGGCATTCCGGCGCTGCGGATCAGCATGACGCACGACGGGAACGCGAAGGCGATGATGGAGGACGCGGCGGCGTGCGCGGCGGAGATGCTGGAAGCCGCCGGGGCGAAGAACATCCGGCTGCAGGCGAAGGTGGAGATGCCGGGGATGGCGATTCATGAGCTGGGCGTGGCGCGGATGGGGACGGACGCGAAGAAGTCGGTACTCGATCCATGGATGCAGACACACGATGTGAAGAACCTGTTTGTGATGGATGGGGCGGGGTTTGTTTCGTCGGCGTGCCAGAACCCGACGCTGACGATGATGGCGCTGACGGTGCGTTCGGCGGATCATCTGGCCGAGCGGTTCCGGCGGAACGAAGTGTAAGACGAGGAGACAGAAGAGATGAAGCTTTATCGTTGGGAAGAGATGCCGCTCGAGCAGGTGAACGACACGTTGTCGCGGCGGTTGATTACAGGGGACCGGACGATGGTGGCGCAGTTATTTATTAAGAAGGGCGGCGAGGTGCCGCTGCACCATCATGAGAACGAGCAGATCAGTATGTGCTTTTCCGGGGAACTGGAGTTTGAGCTGGAAGGGCAGAAAGTGTTACTGAAGGCGGGCGAGGTGCTGCATATTCCTTCGAACGTGCCGCACAAGGCGGTGGCTTTGACGGATTTCGATGGGATCGATATTTTCACGCCGCCGCGGCAGGACTGGCTGACGGGGCAGGACTTGTATCTGCGGCAGAAGTAAGTCAGGCGGTTAGAAATGGACCTGGGGATTGGCGGGCGCGTGGCGCTGGTAGCGGCGGCGAGCCATGGGTTAGGGAAGGCCGTGGCTCTGCGGTTAGCGCGGGAGGGCGCGCGGGTGGCCATCTGCGCGCGGAGCGAGGCGGTGGAGGATGCGGCGCGGGAGATTGCGGGCGCCTCGGGCGGCGAGGTGATGGCGGTGCGGGCCGATGTTACTGACGCGGGGCAGGTGGCGAGGTTAGTGGGGGCGGTGCGGGAGCGGTTTGGGTCGATTGATATTTGCGTGGCGAATGCGGGCGGGCCGCCGTCGAAGAAGTTCGCCGAGACCACGGTGGAGGACTGGCGGGGAGGGGTGGATCTGAATTTGATGAGCACGGTTCACCTGGCGCGGGAGACGCTGCCTGGGATGAAGGAGCGGGGGTGGGGGCGGTTTCTGGCGATCACGTCGGTGGCGGTGAAGCAGCCGATTGATGGGTTGATTTTGTCGAACTCGGTGCGGGCGGCGGTGGTGGGGCTGGTTAAGACGCTGGCGAATGAATATGGGCCGTACGGCGTGCTGGTGAACAACATTTGTCCGGGGTATACGGCGACGGCGCGGCTCAAGAGTTTGCGGGCGCGGTTGGCGGCGGCGGAGGGGGTGAGCGAGGAGGAGATCGAGCGGCGTTGGACGGCGCAGATCCCGCAGGGGCGGCTGGGGCGGGTGGAGGAGTTTGCGGATGTGGCGGCGTTTCTGGTGTCGGAGCGGGCGGGATATATCAATGGGGTGAGTTTGGCGGTGGATGGAGGGTTGAGTAAGGGGCTGATGTAAGTGGGAGTAGCTGTGTATAAGTTGTGTCACAGTTCTGTAAGTTCCGAAGGAAAACGACTGCGCGCGGAGCTTTCGCTTGCTTTCGTTTCGATATCCGTTCAAGTGGGTGCGTGAATCGTTTTCTATTCCGCGAAAAAAAGTCTTGATAAAGCCCGCTGGGGGGACGTAATTTTCTTGATGACGGCTCTCATTCACGGCCGGTAGTTGGGCCGGGATGGCGGAGGTTGCGCTTCGATGGCCCATGGGCGCCAGTTGCTCCAGAAATTTGCCGCGATCGCGGTGGCGCTCGTATCGTGGGTGCTTTCCGGAGCAGGTTGTTATTCACAGTCGTGCCCCACGTGCATTGGGTCGGCGCAGTGTTATACGGGCGCGGTTGAGTGCGTAAACGGCGTATGGGTGTGCTCGGATGGGACGCAGCCGTGCGTGGGCCCGGAGCCTTCTCCGTGCTGCCAGGAGTGTTACGAGTCCTGCACCACGCGGCGCGTCTCAAGCATTTTGAGACACCCGGCATGGGAATTTACTGACTACCTTCTTCTGTCTTTTGGCCGGGTGGGAGGGGCCTGTTGATCCACACCTGCGCAGGCAAGGGCAATGGCTTGGGTGGTCGCCGGACGAAGCGCTCCGGGTGCGCAGCGTATGCGGCATCGAGTACGGCCTGGCGCTGTGCCAGAACGACTGGGGTCTGGCCAAAGTGAACCATGGCCGGAGTCAGCAAGCCGATCCCGGAGTGGCGGTGTTGTTCGTTGTACCACTGGAAAAACTGCTGACAGAAGGAACGGCTGTCCTGGATGCAGCCGAAGCGATCCGGGAACTCGGGGCGGTACTTCAGGGTTCGGAACTGGCTTTCCGAGTATGGGTTGTCGTCGGAGACGTAAGGCCGGCTGTGGGTCTTGGTGACGCCCAGGTCGGCCATGAGAAAGGCGACCGGCTTAGAGGTCATGACCTTGCCGCGGTCGGCGTGGAGGTTGAGTTGGCCGGGGGGAATCCGATGTTTGGCGATGGTCTCCTCAATGAACCGCTTGGCCAATTCCGCTTTCTCTTTGGGCGCCACCATCCAGCCGGTGACGTAACGGCTGAAGACGTCGAGTATTACGTAGAGATAGAAATAGGTCCACTTGGCCGGCCCCAGCAGTTTAGTGATGTCCCAACTCCACAACTGGTTGGGCGCGGTGGCCAGCAACTCGGGCTTCTGGCAGGGCGGATGAATGAGTTGATCGGGGCGCTCGCCAGATTCCCCCTCCTGTTGGAGGATGCGGTACATGGTGCGGATCGAACAGAGGTATTGACCTTCATCCAGCAGGGTGGCCTGGACGGCCGCGGGGGAGCGGTCCTGAAACCGCTCCTCATGTAAGACAGCGAGCACGCCGGCGCGTTCGTCCGGGCTGAGTGCCCGCGCCGGAATCGGCGGCTGCGCTGGCGGGGCCGGCTCGAACGTTGGCGATGCAAGCGGACCCAAGACCGGACGCTGCCGATAGAAGGTGGCGCGGGCTACCCCCAGACAATCACAGGCAGCGACGACGCCCACGGTGGGGGCCAGATGGGTGACGGCATCCATCAGGGCTTCTCCTCCGGGTCCGCCTTCGGCAGGGGCCACCCCAACAGCGCGCCCACTTTTTTTTGAACGTCGATTACGATCTCGGCTTTACGCAGCTCCTCGGTGAGGCGCTGATTGTCCCGCCGAAGCTTCTGGTTCTCCTCCTCCATGGGGCTGCGCTTGGACTTCGGACCGCGCCGCTGGGGGCTCAAGCCCTTGAGGATACCGGCCTGCCGCTCGCGGCGCCAGGTGACCAGGTGGGAGGAGTAGAGGCCCTCGCGGCGTAACAAGGCGCCAATGGCTCCGGGCTGAGCAGAGGCGGCGTCGGCCTCCCCCAGGATCCGCTGTTTGTACCCGGCGGTGAAAGTCCGGCGCTTGGCGGTGGCGACGACCTCCGGGTCCGGGCGCGGCAGGGCGGCGACGGTTTTACCCGCCGCTGCACTCCGGTCGCCCTCGCTTCGCTCGGCCTCCCTACGTTCCGCGGCGGGCAAAACCGTGGGGGCAGCCGAAGTGATTCCGTTGCTCTTCACATTGATTCCTGTTCTCGCCCTGCTCAGCAATTATGACCAGGGAAACTGTCTCATCAATGTTGGCACGGAGGGTAGGCCCCCAGCGCCCGCCGGCCCGCTTCGATTATCCTTAAGATCCTCTCTACGTCGTACACGCAGCCGGCCCACGGTCCGCCGCTCGCCTGCTGGAGCGCAGCCCAAAGACGCGTCGCTTCCGGCAGCGCTTCATCGGCCCGGAGATCTTCGCGCAACGGCCGCGCGGCGAGTTCGCGTGTTCCTTCCTCGGTTCCTAACACGCGCCCGCCCGCGCCGACTAAGTTCACGCTTCCTTCGAGCCGTACACGGTCCACAATGATCTCAATTACATCGCCGTCGACTAATTTACCGAGCGGCCCGCCGGCGAGCGCCTCCGGCGAAACGTGCCCGATGCACGCCCCGGTTGAAACGCCGCTGAACCGTGCGTCGGTGATCAGCGAGACGTGCTTGCCGAACTCCAGGTGCTTCAGAGCCGAGGTTACCTGGTAAGTCTCCTCCATTCCCGAGCCCAGCGGCCCGCGGCAGATCAGCACCATCACGTCCCCGGACCGGATCTCGCCCCGCTTGATCGCCCCGATCGCCGCAGCCTCGCTCAAGAACACCCGTGCCGGACCGGTCATACGGTAGACGCCATCCGCGTCCACCACCGAGGGATCAATCGCCGTGCTCTTGATCACCGATCCTTCCGGCGCCAGGTTTCCCACCGGGAAACAAACGGTCGACGTCAGCCCGCTTGCCGCCGCGCGCTCGGGGGAAAAGATCACTTCATCGGGATCCACGCCGTCGCGCTCGCGCAGCAAAGCCCGCAGCCTGACCCGCCGTTCCGACTTCTCCCACCAATCGAGCGCCTCGCCCACGGTGACGCCCGCCGCCGTCATCGCCCCCGTTTCGAGCAATCCAGCGCGGCGCAGATGCAGCATCACCTCGGGGACGCCGCCGGCCAGGAAGACTCGCACCGTCGGATGATTCCGCGGGCCGTTCGGCAGCGCGTCCACTAATCGCGGCACGCTCCGGTTGACGCGCTCCCAATCTTCCCGCGCCGGCCGACACAGTCCTGCCGCATGCGCCACGGCCGTCAAATGCAGAAGCAGATTCGTCGATCCGCCAAACGCCGCGTGCACCGCCATCGCGTTGTGCAGCGCGCCCTCGCTCAGGACGTCGCGCATCTTGATGTCCCGCGCCACCAGCGCCCGCAGCGCCCGCGCCGATCGCTTCGCCATGTCGAGCCAGATCGGCTCGCCCGAAGGCGCCAGCGCCGAATGGGGCAGCGCCATGCCGAGCCCTTCGGCCACCACCTGCGACGTCGCTGCCGTTCCCAGGAACTGGCAGCCGCCGCCCGGCGTGCCGCACGCCCGGCAGCCCATATCGGCCGCGTAATCGAGCGTGATCTTCCCATGGGCGAACCGCGCTCCGATCGTCTGCACCGTCCCGGCATCCTCGGCGCCTTCGGCCGGCAGCGTGACGCCGCCCGGCACAAGCACGCACGGTAGATCCCGCGCGCCGGCGAGCGCCATCATCATCGCCGGCAGTCCTTTGTCGCAGGTCGCCACGCCTAGCACGCCGCGTCGCGTCGGCAACGAACGGATCAGCCGCCCCAGCACCATCGCCGCGTCGTTGCGGTACGGCAGGCTGTCGAACATGCCGACTGTCCCCTGCGTCCGCCCATCGCAAGGGTCCGTGCAATAGGCCGCGAAGGGCACGCCGCCCGCCGCGCTCAACTCCCGCGCGGCCTCTTCTACGAGCAGGTTCACTTCCCAGTGCCCGGTGTGGAGGCCCAGCGCCACCGGCGTCCCATCCGGCGCCCGCACGCCGCCGTGGGTGCTCAGAATCAGCGTCTCATCACCGCCAAGCCGCGACGGGCTCCAGCCCATGCCGGCATCCTGCGTGAGTCCGAATAGATCACCGGAGGGCCGCTCCCGCAGCATCTTCTCCGTTAGCGGCAGCGTACCCTGCGGACCCGCCGCGGCCGACCGCACCGAATAAATGGATTCGTCACCGCTGTCGACGATGACCCCGAACGCAGGTATCTCGCTCATGTCGCGCCTACGCGCTCCCAATCAAAATGCCGGTAAGAAACACCAGCGCCCCGCCCACCATGACCTGCATCGCCGCGCTTAAGAACGGCGTGTCCATGTACCGGTGCCGCACCCAACTGATGATCGCCAGTTCAATCGCCACGACCCCGACAGCAACTGAAGTCGCTACGCGAAAATCCGGAATCAGATAAGGCAGCGTGTGCCCGATGCCTCCGGCCGTCGTCATCAGCCCGCATACCGCCCCGCGCACCCACGGATGGCCGCGCCCGGTGAGCGAACCGTCGTCGGACAGCGCCTCGGCAAAGCCCATCGAAATGCCCGCGCCGACGGAAGCCGCCATGCCCACCAGAAACGCGTCCCAGCTATTGCGCGTCGCAAAAGCCGCCGCGAACACCGGCGCCAGCGTCGACACCGAGCCGTCCATCAGCCCGGCCAGACCTGGCTGCACGATCTGCAGCACAAACAGCCGCCGCGCCACGTCCTCTTCCTGTTGCTTGGTGTCAGCGGTCAGCCGTTCTTCCATCGCGCCTGCCGTTGCGATGTGCCTCTGCTCGATCTCAACGAGGTCGCCGAGCAGCTTTCTCACCGAGGCGTCGCTCACTTTCGTCATCGCGCGCTCATAGAACTGGCGAGTCTCGCTCTCCATTGTCGCCGCCGCGCGCCGCGCCGCCTTTACACCCAAGGGCTTGTAGAGCCACACCGGCCGGCGCTCGACAAAACCTTTCACGTCCTGCCGCCGGACTAAGGGAATGTGCTCGCCGAACCTCTGCCGGTAGGTTTCGATCAGCCAACTCCGATGCTGGGATTCCTCGGCCTGCATCTCCTCGAACATCTGCGCCGTGGCCGGGTAACTGGCGCGCAGCGCCTCCGCAAAATCGCCGTAAATCCGCCCGTCTTCTTCCTCGAGCGAAATCGCCAGCGCAAGGATTTCCTGCTCCGTCAGATCTTTGAAATTTTTCGCCATGGTAAGCGGGACCGCCTCGCGTCCCCGCTTGCACTAAAACTCGTCAAACGGAGGCCGCTCGACTCATCGTATCGGGTTCCGCACCGCCGCGAAACTTCCTCCCCAGATCCCGTCTACCGACAACGCACCGGAACCACCAATCATCACCGCCGCCGTAATCGCGAGGACGAGCAGGTGAAACTCAATCCCCTCGCCCTTCTGAGTTCCGCTCCAGTTCATGAACATCCCGTTCTTTAGATGGACCGTAAAGATTGCCACCAGCATGTTCACCGCGATGCCGAATGCGGCGACGCGCCCGAGTAGTCCGAGAACCAACCCGATCCCGCCGAAAAATTCGGCCGCGATCGCCAGAAACGCCAGTGGCGCCGGAATTCCCATCCCGTGCTCGAAGAATCCCATCGTCGCGCTGAACCCAGCGCCCCCGAACAGGCCCAGCATTTTCTGAGAGCCATGAGCCAGGAAGACAATTCCCAGCACCAGCCGCGCAATCGCCAACCCGTGATCGTTCTTCGTCCGAATCAGTTTTGCTAGCACGCCGTTCTCCTTCCCGTTCGATGGAACGCGCCCGGCCGGAGTCTTTTGCCGCGCCCCTCATACGAATATCGTTCCGAACCGAGGATCAAGTCAAAAGCATCGGATCGCCCGCCAAAGGGCGATCCGATTCCAGGCATACGAGTTGGAGTAGTTGTTAGAACACGACCCGGACCGAGGCCTGCAGGTCGCGGTTGTCGTTTACTGTCGAGGTGATTACACCTACCGTGGGCGATCCGATGTTGGCGTTCGGGAATCCGAAGTTCGGAGTGTTGAACGCATTGAAGAAGTCCATGCGCAGTTCCATGCTGACTCGCTCCCAGATTGGAATATGCCGGAGCATGGACAGATCCCAGTTCGATGTGGTCGGGCCATAGAGCACGCCTCGGGGCGAGTTCCCGTAGGTGTTCGGCGGCGGCGCTACGAACGCCGCCGGATTGAACCACAGCGACTGCTGCGGATTCGACAGCGTACCGGAAGCGATGCGGTTCGGCCAACTCGGCGCGCCGAAATTGACGCCGCTGTTCAGAAAGACCGTAAACGGAAGGCCGCTGGCAAACGTCACGATGCCGTCAAACTCCCAACCGCCCAATATGTAGGAGGGTATACCTTCGTTGAGCCATTTGCGGCCTTTACCGAATGGAAGCTCATAGGTGTAACTGCCCACCAAGCGGTGCATCTGGTCGAAGCCGGAAGGCCCGTAGCCAGCCGCCAGATCGGTGATGGTTTGCGGATTGCCCACTGCCCCGCCGCCACTCGCCGCCGAGCCACCGTAGTCGAGCGACCGGCTGTAAGAATAACTCAGCAACGCAGTCATGCCATGGGAGTAATGTCTGGTGAGTTTCACTTGAAGACCGTGGTAGTTCGACATGTTCCGCTCATCGCACTGAGTCATGTTCGAGACATTATTGAGGGGCTGAATCAGACGCCGGGAAGCGAGCGAACCGGCGGAGTCAACTCCTGGGGTCCCAGGCAAGACCTCATTCGGGTTGTAACAGTACGTAAGATGGACTCCGCGGCTGCCCGCATAAGCCACTTCGAGCATGGTTGAAGGATCGATCTCATGCTCGATATCGATGTTCCACGTCTCCATGTAGGGAGTAAGATTGTTGAACTGGTGGCCGATCACCGCGGGGGCGGCAGCGTTGAGGGCGGCGGTCGTCATGGGTTGAATCGGCGAGATCGGCGGAAACAGGTTCTGGATCTGCGGAACGCCGGCCATATTCAAGGGATAAGTATTCGGCGTGAAATTCTGAGAGATTGTATATGGTACTTGCTGTCCGAGTTCGTCGGAGCCGGAAAAGGGGCCTGGGAAGTATGTGATCGCATAACCACCCCGGAGAATCGTCTTCTGTTTGCCCGTAAGATCATAGGCAAAGCCGAGACGCGGAGCAAAATCGCCCCATCGTGTCTGCACGCCCGCCGTATCGGAAACACCATTGACGCCCGCGTACACCAAGCTGAGCGTGTTGAAATCAAAGTTGACGAGCCGGTTCCGGATCTCCGTATCAGGAGTGAATACATCGTACCGAACGCCCAAGTTCAGAGTGAGCCGGGAATTTACTTTCCAGTCATCCTCGAAGAATCCGGCGAATTCCTGGTTGGTCATGTAGTAAGGAGTAATTAAAAAGCCACGCGACCCGGATGTGGAACTTCCCAGCAAAAGCGTCGCGATGCCTGAGCCGCCCGTCGCATTCACCGGGTTATCGGTGAAATTGTCGTTGAAGTTGATGGTGCCCCTAGTGTTCGTGTTCGTGAAGGGCGTAACCAGTTCCCGGATGTACCGGAATCCGAACTTCATCTCGTGAGTGCCTTTGGTCCACGATAGGTTATCTTCAAACTGAATGTTTGTTTGCTTTGGATTGGCCGGCAGGAATGCCGCGCCGCTGGCGATGCCTGTAAAATCCTGAATATTCAGGTTCGGGAGGCCACTCGTGAAATGAGAGATGTTGATGCCCTGTATCCCGAGGGATGTCGCCGAGGCGAGGCCATAGCCCGAAGGGACGGTGTACGGGTTGGTTCTGGCGTAACCCATGCGGTACTCGTTTAACAGTGTGGGGGAGAAAATGTGGGTTTCGTTGAACGCCGCGCCCTGGGCTGCAAGGTTGGTGGTCTGAGGTCCGGCGACATACGGGCCGAGGTTGAACTTCTGCGCTGCAGAGGGCGGTGTCGGCAGGCAGCAAGCGCCCTGTCCGGACGCCGGATTTTGAAAGACAAAGTACTCATAGGACTGGCGGAAGAACATGGAGTCTTTATTGCTAAGGCTGTAATCGATTCGGGCGTTACCACCATTGTCATCGGTGATCTGATTGGCGGCCGACAAATAGTTGTTGAAGCTTCCGGGAAGTTGGGGAAGAGGATAGATACTGGCTACGTTGGCGCCAACGGGATTAATCAGGTTCGCTGGAATGATGTTTCCCGGGAACGGCTGGCGGACAAACTGCCCATTCGCTTGTTCGGTTGTGTATGGGTTGTAGATCGGGATGAGTTTGCCGGCAGAGTTGTAATACTGGCTGAAGTCGCCGGTGCGCTCGGCCGCGGTAGGAACACTGTTAACGAAAGTAATCCCTTTCAATGCCCGAATCGCGTAGTAGTCGGTGAAGAAGAATAACTTATCCTTGATGATGCGCCCGCCAAGCGCGCCGCCGAACTGATTCCGGCGAAATTCCGGCTGCTTTTGCGTGGTGGGATTGAAGTAATTTCGAGCATCCATGTAACTATTGCGGAGAAACTCGAAGGCCTCGCCGTGGAACCCGTCCGAACCTGAGCGAGTGGAGACGCTGACTACGCCCGCACCTCGGCCAAATTCCGAGGAGAAGGTACCGGTCAAGACCTTGAATTCCCCGATGGACTCGACCGACGGCTGGACCATGACGGTGTTGAAGGTGTATTCGTTATCGTCGATGCCGTCAACGAGCCAGGCGTTCATGTTCGCTTGACTGCCGAGTGCGTTGAAGTCCGACGCCGCCCTCGGATTGAATGAACTGGCCCCGGAAAGATTTTCGCCGACCTGGCCCGGCGTGACACCGGGCACAAGGTAGACAAGCTGGGCGAAGTTTCTTCCATTGAGCGGGAGCATTTGGACAGAACGCTGCGTAACGACATCCCCCAGTTCCGCGCTGTCGGCCCGGACGAGCGGCGCCGCCGCAGTCACTTCGACCGTCTGGGTGAGTTGGCCCACTTCGAGCGAAAAGTCCAGACGCGCCTTTTGGTCGACATCCAGAATGACATTATCCGTTTCGGCCCGTTTAAACCCCTGCGCCTCCACCACAACCTTGTAGGTGCCCGGTATGAGGAAGGGCGCGTTATACGTTCCCGTCGTATCTGTCTGGTAGGAGGTGACCGTTCCCTTATTGACTTCTGTGATTGTCACCTTCGCAGCGGCAACCGGTGCTCCGGAAGCGTCTCGCACCGTCCCGAGGATCGTGCCGGTCGTAACCTGTGCTGCAGCCGGCAAACAAAATACCGTCGCAATCAGCGCCGTGAAAACCAGCGCGGAAAATCTCTTTAACATAGACTTCAAAGCCCCCTTACTTTTAGAATTGTTTCCACCAACACAATTCCAACCACTTCCCCTACTAGGTTCTGACTTCCACCTCGTCAGACGTGCCTTGGCGAACGCTCCCGAGGGCGTCCCCCGTGCTAAACCACAACGTTCGGATCCGAGGGCCGCCCGAACCGGCTCCACAACCAATCTCCCGACCGCTCGTGATCCCACTGCGGGGTCGGCTCGAAATAGCCGGTCCCCGGCATCAGATGCTGCTTGGCCACTTCGTCGTTGAGCGTCACGCCCAACCCGGGCTTGTCCGGAACCTTTATGAAACCTTTGTTGATGATCGGCTTCTCGATCCCTTCCACCAGGTCCTGCCACCACGGCACATCGAGCGAGTGGTTCTCGCAGGCCAGGAAGTTCTCCGTCGCCGCCGCCACGTGTACCGAAGCCAACGCGCCGATCGGCGTTCCAGCGTAGTGCATCGCCATCGGAACGCCATACTCCCAGGCGGCATCGCCGATCTTATGCGTCTCCAGGATGCCGCCGGAAGTCGAGATATCCGGGTGAATTTTGCTCACCGCGTGCGCCTGGCAGAGTTTGATGAAGCCTTCTTTGAGATAAATGTCTTCGCCCGTTATTAGCGGCGTCGGACTTTCCATCGTGATGCGCTGCAGTAACTCCGTGTACTGCCACGGGATCACGTCTTCGATCCATTCGAGGTTGTATTTTTCGTACGCCTTGCCGAGCCGGATGATGGAATTCACGCCGAGATGACCCAGGTGATCCATCGAAAGCGGGATTTCGTAGCCAACCGCGCCGCGGACCGCCGCGACATACTCGCAGAGTTTATCGATGCCCTTATCGGTGATTTCCATCGCGGTGAAAGGGTGCGGGAGGTTCCGCATCTCCCACGGGCTCATCCCTGACGGGCGCATCACCGTACCCGGAGTCTTCGAGATCAGGTTGATGTTGAGATCCATCTTGAGCCACGTCAGGCCCATCTCTTCCTTGCGAGCCTTCTCCCGCGCCGCGTACACGGCCGGATCCTCGGACTCGGTGGTGTCCGCGTAAATACGGATGTTGTCGCGGAACTTGCCGCCCAGCATCTGGTAAATCGGAATTCCGTACACCTTGCCGGCGATGTCCCACAGCGCCTCTTCGACTGACACGACACCGCCCGCCTGCCGCCCGTGGTAGCCGAACTGTTTGATTTTTTGCCAGATCTTGTTGATGTTGAGAGGATTCTCACCCACCACGCGGCTCTTCAGGAACAGGGCATACGTGGCGCTGGCGCCGTCGCGCACCTCACCTAGCCCGTACACACCCTGATTCGTATCCAGGCGCACAATCGTGCAGGGACTCGGCCCCGGCTTCACGATCGTGGCGATGCGCATGTCGGTGATCTTCAGCGTCGATGGACTGGAGTTCGTGTTAACGTTCCGGAGCGGCGCCTCTTGAGCTTCCAATTCCCGCTCGATCATCTTCGCTGTCAGCAGGCCGCCTGAAGTCTTCAGGAGTGCCCGCCGGCCGAATTTCCCACTGAGTATGTTTGCCATATGAATCCGTCTCCGATTCCCTCTGCTATTGGTGCTTCACGGGCAAGCGCAGTTTCGAGCCCTTGCTTTCGAGGTATTTGTTGAACTCTTCGATCATTTGCGGAGACCACTGCCCGTCCACCTGCCCCGGCGCGTACTTGCCTTCGCGCAGCATCTCGTGGCCCCAGTCGTCACGGTAGTGGGTCAATTCCGAATCGTCAGCCACCTTCTCGGCCAGTTGCGCCGGAATGAACGTAATCCCGTCCGGGTCACTCAGAACGATGTCGCCTGGCAGCACGGTCGCTTGACCGATACGGATCGGCACGTTCATCCCCATCAGCGTCACCTCGGCGATCGCGGAGGGGTGAAAGGCCCGTGCGAACACATGGAAGCCCTTGATCTCGGATATCCCGGTTGGGTCGCGAACTGCGCCGTTCACTACCAGGCCCGTTCCCGTTTTCGTCATGATCGACGTGCCCAGGTTGTCGCCGATGATGGTGCCGCCGTCCACCTTCCCGAACAGGTCCACCACCATGACGTCACGCTGAACGAGCGTGTCGATCACCCAGGAATTCTGTCCGTGCCCGACGCGCCCTTCCTTCTTGCCCTCTCCGTTGATGTAAGCGTTGATGTCCGGACGGTAGGGCATGAACACTGCCGTGACCGCGCGGCCGATTAGCCGCTCGCCCGGGTTGATCTCCTTCCAGTTGCCTTCAAACTGCAACCGGTACCCGGCGTGTCGCAGCGTACCCCAGGCTTCCTCCGCCGTCGTGTCTTTCAACCGGTCGAGAACCGAATCCGGGACCTTCGGACGCCCGTCCGGGAACCGCTCCCCCTTCCATTCACTCGTCAGAGCAGTCAACTGCTCCTTGCTGAACATCCCGATTTGTGCGGCCAGCGGAACGGTGAGCGCGGCGGTCAGCAAAATTCCCCTCACGACGTGTGAGGCCCCAACTTTCAGCGTCATGGCTGTGACTCCTATGTTTTGATTACGCCCCCAAGCGCGACTCGTCCGCGGACCACGAGCGGTCGAAAAACAACACTTTGTTGACAACCTAATCCCGGCGGATGAAAAAAGCAAGGAGAAACCCACTCACTCGCCGTCGCGTCACGGTTACGCAACGTCATTTGCTTGTATTTGGCATAAGTTGGGAGGATCTGCTGCCGGCGCCTGTTTACTCCAGTAACGTCGGATGAGAGACGACAGCGTGCGTCTGGTAAGTCCAACTGAAGGCCAGCGTACCATCTAAAACGCAATGCACCACCACTTGGTAGGAAGGAGGAAAGTGTTGGATACCCTGCGCGGCGAGACGGGCCTTGAGGACACGCAAGCTCGCAGGCGAGGAGAAGAACTCCATCGCGGCCTGCGGTCCCGCTGAAGTGATACCCGAAAACACCGCCAGCCGCGTCCCGCTACTCGACCAGGAGGAAACCGGGAGCACGGTCAAGAGTCCATAGACTTCTTTCAGTTGTCCGTTCTCGTCGTAAACCGGACGGAATTCATGCTTTGGATTAGCGCCCGGCGGCGCATCGGCGACGACCTCCTGCTTCGCCGCCGGATCGTAATACACCGAGTACGGCATGTTGGCCAGGATACGCGCCGCAAGGTGGCTGTAACTCGGCGATCCGATGATGAGCGCGTTCCGCCCGCGAAGCGCCATCGGCCGCATCCCGTTCTCCGGCAGCACCTGCGCCCGTTGCCCCGCGCTCGCCAGCACACGCACGCCGACCGACGCCGCCAGGGCGTCGCCCAGCAGCGCATCGTTCACTGTGGATTGCAAATACACTCCGCCGCCGCGATTCGGATGAAGCGCCCGAAAGAATGCCGCAGCCACCGGCGGCGCCGGCACGATCCCTTCCAGCGGCGGGATGCCGCCTTCCGGGTAATTCATCAGCATCATCACCGGCGGCGAGGGGATCGTAATCATCGCGTTGCCATCCGGCGCCAGCATCGGCCCCCAGGCTTCCCGCAGAACGGGGTCGGGAAGGTTGCGCCGCGAACCGGCCAACCATCCGGCGAACGCCGCGATCAAACTCAATGCCAGCACACCCAACGTAAGACGGATATCGAACCGCCACGCCCGTTCCGGCACGGGAGCAATCCGCTCCACCGACACTTCTGTCCGGCTCACGAACGAAGGTGTGTATGATCCCTTGTGCAGTTCAATCCGTACCTCGGCGCCCGGGTTTTCCTTCTCGTAATACTCCTGCAGTTTCTGCCGCAGCGCATATGCCCGGCTGCGGACCGAAGAGTCGTCGTGCGGCGTGTAGCCCTGCGGCCGGCCAAGCGCTTCGATGCCGATTGCGTACTCGTTGATCTCCTGCGCCCGGCCGGCGATTTCCATCTCGCAAATATAACGAAGGAAACGCTTTAGTTGATCGCTGCGCGCGAATGCCTGGCTTCGGAGTACTCCTTCTAGCGCCGCGCGCTTTTCCTCCGTGCCAATCGTGAATTCCTGCGTGGTCACCACCCCTCCCACGTCCGGAATCCTATCATAGGCCCACACTGGACGTTCTCAGGCCGGTCGCGCGCGTATGATAAGGAATCATGAAGCTCGCCTCGAGAATGGCCACGCTGACCCTCATGGGACTGATCACGGCCTCCGTTATTGCCGGAGAAACAGTTCCCACGCTCGCGATCGGCTCCCCAGCTCCCGACTTCCATCTGCCCGGCATCGACGGCAAGATGCACTCGCTCGCCGACTACAACTCGGCAAAGATCCTCGTAATCGTTTTCACTTGTGACCACTGCCCCACCGCGCAGCTCTATGAAGGCCGTATCAAGCAACTCGCGGCAGATTATGAAAACAAGGGTGTGGCGCTTGTCGCCATCCAGCCGAACGACCCGAAAGCCGTCCGGCTCGACGAGATGGGTTATACCGACGTGGGCGATTCGCTTGAGGAAATGAAGATCCGCGCCGCGTACCGGAACTTCAATTTTCCCTACCTGTACGACGGCGCCACCCAAAGCGTTGCGCGCGCCTACGGCCCGGTATCTACGCCACACGCGTTCATCTTCGATGCCCAGCGTAAGCTGCGTTACCAGGGCCGCGTCGACTCCAGCATGCGCGAGAATCTGGCTCGCATCCACGACGCCCGCGACGCCATCGACGCTCTACTCGCGGGTAAACCGGTGGCAAACCCCGTGCGTCCCACCATGGGCTGCTCCATTAAATGGTCAACGAAAGGCGGCCAAGCCGAAGAACTGGTCCGCATTAACGCTCTGCCAGTGAAACTGGACATGGCCTCCGCCGCCGGCCTCACCGCATTACGCAGGAACACCTCCGGCAAAGTGGTGCTTGTCGATTTCTGGACCACATGGTGCGGTCCCTGCGTTGAAGAGTTTCCCGAGTTTGAAAAGATGTACCGGATGTACGGCAAGCGCGCGTTCGACTTGGTCACGGTCGCCGCCCAGTTCCCCGATGAGCGCAAAGGAGTCTTCGCCTTCCTTGAGCGCCAGCACGCCACCAGCCGCAACTTGCTCTTCTCGGAAGACGACACCTACGCGATGATGGCAGCCTTCGACGCCCAGTGGAACGGCGGTGTCCCATACACCGTCCTCCTCGGGCCCGGCGGTGCGGTTATATTCTCCACCCAAGGCGCCGCCGACCCCTTGGAACTCCGCCGGCTGATCCTCCGCCATCTGCCCGACGACGATTACATCGGCCAGCAGGTCTACTGGAATTCGCGCTAGCGCTCAACTGCGGCCGCCGGCCCAACGAGAGGAGGATTCCGGTCCGAAGCCGTCTGGCGTTGGTGCCAGTAAGGGTAAACCGGCGTGACCTCGCTGGCCGCATCCAGTTTCGCTATGTGCTCGGGCGCGAGTTTCCATCCGGTGGCGCCCAGGTTGTCGCGCAACTGCTGCTCGTTGCGCGCGCCCATGATGACGGAGGAAACTGTGGGCCGCTGCATCAGCCAATTCAGTGCGATCTGTGGAATCGATTTGCCCGTTTCCTTCGCCACGTCGTCGAGCGCGTCGACGACGTTGAACAGCAGGTTCTCATCGACAGGCGGTCCGTACTGCGCGGTCTTAGGCAAGCGTCCCGAGTCGGGCGCCGGTTGTCCGCGGCGAATCTTGCCCGTCAGCCGGCTCCAGCCAAGCGGACTCCAGATCAGCGCTCCCACGCCTTGATCGTGCCCTAGCGGCATCAGTTCCCATTCATACTCGCGGCCGATCAGGGAGTAGTAAACCTGGTGCGCAACGTAGCGCGCCCATCCGTACCGGTCGCTGGTCATGAGCGACTTCATCATGTGCCAGCCCGAAAAGTTCGACGCGCCGATGTAGCGCACTTTCCCGGCGGTAACCAGATCGTCCAACGCGCGAAGCGTCTCCTCTACAGGCGGCATCGCATCGAAGCAGTGCATCTGGTAAAGGTCGATGTAGTCCGTTCGCAGCCGCTTCAGGCTCGCTTCGCAAGCGGCGATCAGGTGAAACCGCGAAGTCCCGCCCTCGTTGGGGTGATCGCCCATCCGGAAAAACGCCTTTGTGGCAATCAGAAGTTGATGCCGGCGCCCCTGAACCGCTTCGCCGAGGATCTCCTCCGACCGTCCCGCCGAATAGGCGTTCGCCGTATCGAACAGGTTGACGCCGGCTTCGAGGCAGATGCCCACGAATCGCCGGGCTTCGTCTACCTCAGTCGCGCCCCAGGCTTTGAACATCTCACCGCGACCGCCGAAGGTGCCGGTTCCGTAGGAGAGAACCGGGACCATCAGCCCGGACTTGCCAAGTTGCCGTAGTTCCATAGAAGTTACCGGCCCGCCTAGAGGGGCAGAATCTCTTCCCGCTGCGGGTCGAACTGAATGCGCCGCTTCTGTTCGTAGGCGAGGTTGCCAAGATGCGATGCCTGCGCGCTGCGGTGACCGATGTACACGTCGCCGTTCGGCCGCTGGCGGCTTCGCATGCAGGCCAGGAAATTTTCCACGTGGTCTACGGTCAACTCTCGCGCCGCCTTCACTTCCGTCGGCTGCGCCCCGCGGTCGGCCGGCGTGAAGATGAATTTCGACCGGTCGATATACAGGTTGCCTTCGGTGCCGCACATCTGAATCGCCGCGCCCTTGATCCCCGGCGCGAGCGTCGCTTCAAACGTCGCGGTCCACTTGGCTGGGTACTCGAGCAGTATGTCGATTGTGTCCGGTGCCGTGCGTCCGTCGGGATAAGCGTAGATGCCGCCCGCCGCCACGGCGCTGATCGGGTCGTCCTGCAGCATGAACATATGCACCGCGTCGATCCAGTGCGTGAACAGATCCGTGACCTGTCCGCCGCCGAAATCAAGGTAAGCGCGAAAATTCCAGTACTGCTGCGGATCCCAGTCGCGCCACTTCACGGGGCCAAGGAACATGTCCCAATCGAGATTGGCCGGCTTCTGCGCAAGCGAGGCCGGCGCCTTCCGCAGGTGCCACGCGTTGCCGTGCCACCACGTGCGCGCCAGCGTGATCTTGCCGAGTTTTCCCGCCTGAATATACTGGTCGCGCGCTTGCATGTAGTGCGGTCCGGAGCGCTGCTGCATGCCGGTTTGAAATACGCGGTTGTTTTCGCGCGCCGCTTTGACGACCTTCGGGCCTTCCTCAATCGTTAGAGTTAGCGGCTTCTCGCAGTAAACGTCCTTGCCGGCTTCCACCGCGGCGATCGAGATGCGCGAGTGCCAGTGGTCCGGCGTAGCGATGAGAACGGCGTCGAGGTCCTTGCCTTCCTCGAGAAGTTTGCGGTAATCGCCGTACTTCCTCCCGCCGGGGGCTTTCTGGGCGGCCTCGTCCACGCGGTCGCCCCAGACGTCGCAGAGCGCGGCCACATGAACCGTCGGGTTCTTCTGGAAGATGCCCATGTCGTACTGGCCGCGCGAGCCGCAGCCGATCACGCCAAGTTGAACGCGGTCGTTGGCGCCTAGCACGCGGGAGTAACTGGCGGCTGTAACGGCGACGGCGCTCGTGGCGGCGGCGCGAAGAACACTGCGGCGGTTGACGTCCTGGTCCGGCATAATCTGCCAGTATATCCTCGGAGACTCCGCCGGGTCCGATATCCTGAGAGCGAGTGCGAATTGCGATTTTAGGCGGCGGATTGGCGGGCGTCGAGGCGGCATTGCAGGTGGCTCGTGCGGGCCTCGATTGCACTCTCCATGAGATGCGTCCTATCGTCAGCACATCCGCGCATAAAACGGACCGTTTCGCAGAACTGGTCTGTAGTAACTCGCTCAAGAGCGAAACATCCGGCGCCGCGCCATGGCTGCTCAAGGAAGAACTGCGGCGCGCCGGTTCGGCTCTCCTCGAATTCGCCGCCCGGGCGCGTGTTCCCGGCGGGCAGGCGCTCACCGTCGACCGTGACGTCTTTGCCGAAGAAGCCACGCGAGCGGTCGAAGCCAATGCGCGCATCGAAGTGGTTCGCGGCGAAGCCGCCGAGGTCCCGCGCGCGGGAATCGTCATCGTCGCCACCGGTCCGCTCACCTCCGGCGCGCTCGCCGACGACATCGGCCGCCTCACCGGAACCAACCGCCTGTTCTTCTACGACAGCATCAGCCCGATCGTGGATGCCTCTACCATCGACCGCAACATCGTCTTCGCCGCGTCGCGTTACGGCAAGTCGATCGACGGCTCCGACGACTATCTCAATTGTCCGCTCAACCGCGAGGAATACGAGCGGTTCGTCGATGAGGTGCTGGCCGCGCGGAGCGCCCCGTCGCATATCCCCGAAGACCATCCGAAATTCTTCGAAGCCTGCCTGCCGATTGAAGAACTCGCCCGCCGCGGACGCGACACGCTGCGCTTTGGTCCCATGAAGCCAATGGGGCTCACCGACCCGCGAACCGGACGCAGGCCATACGCCGTGGTGCAGTTGCGCCAGGAGAACCTGCGCGCCGAAAGCTACAACTTAGTCGGCTTCCAGAACCATATGCGATTCGAGGAACAGCAGCGCGTGTTCCGCCTGATTCCAGGCCTCGAACAGGCCGTGTTCCTACGCTACGGCCAAGTGCATCGTAACACGTATATCAACGCGCCCTCGCTGCTCACACCGACGCTGCAACTGCGCACGCGGCCGGAAGTCTTCTTCGCCGGCCAGATCTCCGGTGTCGAAGGCTATGTCGAATCCATCGCTACCGGACTCATCGCGGGGCGCAATGCGGCTGCGCTGGCGCAGGGCGAATCCATCGTGCCGTTTCCGCGCGAGACCGCTCTCGGCTCCCTATGCGCCTACGTCTCTGGCGCCGACCCGGCAAATTATCAGCCGGCCAACATCACCTTTGACCTGCTGCCTCGCCTCGAGGAGGCGGAGCGGATCAAACT
>DAIDIH010000280.1 GCA_027459465.1 Bryobacterales bacterium
GCGGGAGAACACACAGCTAAAGCGGGCGCTGAAGGAGCGCTACAGTTTCCCCAATATCATCGGGCGAAGCGACCGGATGTTGCGCGTGCTGGACCTGGTGACGCAGGTGGCGCCGAGCCGGGCGACGATCCTGATTACCGGGGAAACGGGAACCGGCAAGGAGCTGATTGCGAAGGCGATTCACGCGCATTCGGCGCGCGCGGACCAGATGTTCGTAGCGGTGAACAGCGGGTCGGTGCCGCCGGATCTGCTCGAGTCGGCGTTGTTCGGGCATGTGAAGGGAGCGTTCACGGGGGCGGTGACCTCGCGGAAGGGCTACTTTGAAACCGCCAACAAGGGCACGATCTTCTTCGACGAGATCGGCACGATCAGTCTGGAGACGCAGGTAAAGCTGTTGCGGGTGATTCAGGAGCGCGAGTTTATCCCGCTGGGGTCGAACGAGACGGTGCGGGTGGACGTACGGATTCTGGCGGCGACGAACGCGGACCTGAGGAAACTGGTGGACGAGGGTAAGTTCCGTGAAGACCTCTATTACCGGCTGAGCGTGATCAACATTGTATTGCCACCGCTGCGGGAGCGGAAGGAAGATATCCCGCGGTTGATCGATCACTTTTTCGCGAAGTATTGCAGGGAAAATGAGAAGTTTTTGAAACCCGACGGGTCGAGCGCACTGGCGTTTGAGAGCGAGGCGATGCAGTTATTGATGGACCACACGTGGCCCGGCAATGTGCGCGAGTTAGAGAACGTGGTGGAGCGGGCGGTGGTGCTGGCAAGCCAATCCACGGTTCCGGCGAGCGTGCTGCCCGACTATCTGCAGCAGATCGGCGGGATGGGAGTGCGGCACGGGGAGAACGGGCAGCTATCTCCGGACGCTTCGTTGTTTGAGATTCTGGCGGACTTTGAGCGGCGGAAGATCATTGAGGCGCTCGAGGGCGCACGGTGGAGCCAGACGGAGGCGGCGGAGCGGCTGAGGATTCCGCTATCGACGCTCAATCAGAAGATCAAGCGGTTGAACATCGACGTGAAGCGGCGGTCGACATCGGGCGAACGCTAAGGTACGCCGATATCTTCATTCCAGAGCGCGGGGTGGCGCGCGATGAAATCCTTCATGAGGCGGATGCACTCTTCGTCGCCGGCGACATCGAGGACGACCCCGCGTGAGCGGAGAAAGTCTTCCGGGCCACGAAATGTGTGATTCTCTCCGATGACGACTCTCGGGATTTTGTACAGGAGAATCGCGCCCGTGCACATATCGCACGGCGAGAGAGTCGTGTACAAAGTGGAGCGGCGGTAATCGGCGGCGCGCAGGCGGCCGGCGTTGGCGAGACAGGCCAACTCGGCGTGCAGGACGGGGTTGCCGTCTTGGACCCGGCGGTTGTGGCCCCGGCCGACGATTGCACCATCGACCACGAGGACTGATCCGATCGGAATGCCTTTTTCCGCGAGGCCGGCTTTGGCTTCCTGGATTGCTTCCTGGAGGAAGGGGTCCTTCATCTATCTGAGGTCATTATAAGGCAGAAAGGTTGTTGCGGTCACTAGTTATCGGAAAGCTACTAATGATAGTAAGTATTCCTTGGTTACCCGGCTACCTGTTGAACAACATCGTACAGACTTCTCCGGTTGGGACGTGCATGTAGTTACTCCTAGTGTTCAAAGAGCCGGTGTGCAGGACTTTTGACCCGGTCAAAGAATTGGCCGGCAGAGATGGCGATGAGCCGGCCGAAACTGTCGTTTGCCTCGTTATCGGCAAACGACAAATGGGTTCCGGCCGTCTGGCGAGCCGATTGCTTTGTTTCCATTCAGGCCTATGCGCGCCTGCCGGAGGGCTGGTTGCTACCGTGCCCGTTGGGAGGTGCGCTGGACCGATTCGACTCCACAACTGCCCACAGGAGTCCGTGGCGTCGGAGCGTTCGAAAGCGGAAGAACCCAGGGGAAACCTGAGGGTCCCTGAATTGAGTCCGTAAAAGAGGTAGAGATGTTTACTCGCACGGTTCGTGGGGCTTTGAAGCCCGGACAAGGTGATGCGTTCGCGCACCTGATCGAACAGAAGGTGTTGCCGATTCTTCAGAAACAGAAGGGCTTCCGGGATGAGTTTCTGCTTCTGTCCGAGGATGGAAAGGAAGCCATCTGCATGAGCATCTGGGAGAGCCGGGACGACGCGGAAGCTTACGACCACTCATCCTACGCAGAGATCAAGAAGCTCATGGAACCGTTCCAGGCGGCGCCACCGAAGATTGACAGGTATCACGTGGCAAGGTCGAGTCAGTATCGGCGACGCCAAGGATGTCCTCGGACGGCCCCTTATGGCAAGCGGTGCATCGAGAGGGCGTCGAGCCCGGCGGGCGAGGGATGGGTGCACTACATGTTCCCCGAGCCGGGAGGAGTCTTCCCGGCGTGGAAGTCGGCCTTCGATACATGCAGATGGATCGCGCATTCATCGCGGATGTGGTGAATCGCGCCTCCTCTCTTGTGGCGGACCGTGGGCCGGCTGCTTTCGAGCAACTACGCGACAAGGTGGGACCGTTCTACTTCATGAACACCTATGTGTTCGTGTACAGATCCGATGGAGTTGATCTGGTGAACCGCGTCCAACCAAGCCGCGAAGGGAAGAACATGATGGACGTCAAAGACGTCCAGGGGAAGCCGGTGATGAAGGAGATCATCGAAACTGCGACGAAGGATGGCGGGTGCGTGGACTATATGTAGTAGAAGCCGGGGAATAACCAGCCGACGCAGAAGGAGTCTTTCGTGCGGAGAGTCCAGTTCGGCGATCAGAGGTATATCGTCGGGTAGGGACTCCATGTTGAAGCGGACTGAGGAGTAGCGCGGAGGACGGATGTGCTACTTGACGACGCGCATTTGGACGCGGATGTCGAGGGCCGGGAACCACCAGGCGGCGTGGCGCTCGTACCAGGCCAGGGAGCGGCGGGCGAGCAGGCGGCCGAGGTTGTCCAAAACGAAATTGCCGCCGAATGTGAGTTCGCGCTCGACGATGTCAAAGCGGGCGGCAGGGCCGAGGAAGGTGGCAAAGTCGCGGCCGGTGAGGTGATCGAAACTGGCGGCGGCGAGGTGCGCCTTGTGGGTGGGGTCGGCGTAGGAGTTGTGGGAACTGAAGTGCGGGGTGAAGATGAAGACTTGGGCGCCGGCACGGGAGACACGGTGGACCTCGGCCATGGCGCGGGGGATGTCGTGGAGATGCTCGATGATGTGCGACATATAGACGCGGTCGAACCGGTCGTTCTCGAGGGGCCAGGGATACTCGTCGAGGTTCCAGACGATGTCGACGCCGGGCGCCGGGGCGGCGTCGATGCCGATGGCGTCCGGTTCGATCTTGCGGGTGCCGCAGCCGATGTCCAGAGTCACGGCGCGTCTCAGACTTCCACCAGGAATGGGTTGAAGCTGGTGCGTTCGTCGAAGATTTCGAGGTTCTCGCTGCGTTTCAGCGAGTTCACGACCGCATAGGTGAGAGGCGTGGCGAGCACTTCATACGCGACTTTGAACAGGTAGCCGTCGACGATCAGTTTTACGACTGCCGACGCGCTGATGGAGAAGCCGAAGGCGAGGGTCATGACGACGATCGTGTCGACCGCCTGGCCGGCGACGGTCGAGCCGACCGTACGGGACCAGAGGTGACGCCCGCGGGTCCAGAGCTTCATTTTGGCCATGACGAAGGAATTGGTGAATTCACCGCACCAGTAGGCGGCGAGGCTGGCGATGACGAGGCGGGGCACCACGCTGAAGACGGTGGCGAATGCGGCCTGGTTGTGCCACTCGGGAGCGGGTGGCAGGAGGGTGATCGACATTCCCAACAGGGAGAGGATGCCGGAGGCGAAGAAGCCGAGCCAGATGGCGCGGCGCGAGGCGGCGTAGCCGTAGACTTCCGTGAAGACGTCGCCATAGATATAGGTGACGGGGAACAAGAGTTGGGCGCCGCTGACGCGCAAGGGGCCAAAGGCGCAGATTTTCTGGCCGACGAGGTTCGAGATCAGCAGAATGACAACAAAGGTACTGAGCAGCAGGTCATAATGTTTGAATCGGGAAAGGTCGTTGGAGGCCAAGGAATTTCAGTGTACCTTGTAGGATTGGCCGTGCGGAGTGCCGGATCCAAAAGATGCGTTGGGGCGCGCCGGGGCGGCCGCGGAAGGGAAGGTTATAATTAGACCGTGAAAAAAGCAACCATCCTGCTCGTCGTTTTGCTTGTGCTTGGGGGATGTAAGAAGGACATCCAGAATGAAGCGGCGGTGAAACAAGGCATTATGAAGTACCTGGCGTCGCGGCAAGGGCTTGTAGCGATGGACGTCTCGGTTACTTCGATGTCGTTCCAGGCTGACCGCTGCGATGCGACGGTCCATTTTCAGGCGAAGGGCAACACCAGCCCCGGCGCCGGGTTGGACATGAAGTACCAGTTGATCAAGAAGGGCGGGGAGTGGGTGGTGCAGGGCCGGGAAGGCGCCAGCGCGGCGCATGGTCAGGGGATGACTCCTGGTGGGCAGATGCCAGCCGGGCATCCGACCGAACCCGGGGCCGGTGGGGAACTGCCGCCCGGGCATCCGAGCGTCCCGCCAGGCGGAGCCGCGGGAAATCCTAACGGAAGCATGAAATGAAGCAGGTCGCCATCCTCGGCGGAGGCCCTGCCGGAGCTATGGCAGCCGAGAGGCTGGCCCGCTCCGGTGTGCGCGCGGTTCTGCTGGACGAAAAGCTGGCTTGGGAGAAGCCTTGTGGGGGCGGGATCACCTACAAGGCTTACCAGCAGTACCCGTTTCTGCGGGATAACGATACGCCGAAGAAGGTGGTAACCGAGACATTTTTGGACGCTCCGCCGGCCGGTTCGGTGAAGGTGCGGCTGGCGGAGCCGCTGCTCATTTATTCGCGGTACGACTTGAACCGGATGCTACTGGAGCGAGCCGAGCGCGCCGGGGCTCAAATTGAGAAGACGCGGGTGCTGGACCTAGAGCGGCGCGATTGCGGCTGGCGTCTGAGGACGAGGCATGGGACGATCGACGCGGACTTCTGCGTGGTCGCCACGGGGGCGCGGAATCCGCTGCGTACCGTGGGCACGGAGTGGACGGCTTCGGACACGATGTACGCTCTCGGCTACTACGTACCGAACGAGCAGAATCACATCGACATTCAGTTCCCGCCGGGGCTGGAGGGTTACATTTGGGTTTTTCCGCGGAATGGGCACCTGTCGGTCGGGATCTGCGGCAAAGGCGAACCGGCCTCGGCACTGCGCGCCCGGCTGGAACGCTACATGGAAGAACGGGGAATTTCG
>DAIDIH010000281.1 GCA_027459465.1 Bryobacterales bacterium
TGAAACTCGTCCCCCGCGCCCTTGGGCTCACTCGGAAACACGTCGATCGCCGCTCCGGCGAGATGCCCGGAATCGAGCGCTCCCCTCAGCGCGTCGATATCCACCACCGTCCCCCGCGCCGCGTTCAGAAACCGCGCGCCCTTCTTCATCCTGGCGAACTGCTCCACGCCCATCATCCGGAAGGTCTGCGGCGTCTCCGGCACATGCAACGTCACGATATCGGAGGACTCCAGCAGCGCGTCGAGCGACGGCATCGGCCGCGCATTCCCCAGCGCCAGCTTGGTCTCGATGTCGTAGTAAATCACCTGCAGCCCCAGCGCCTCGGCCAGCACGCCCACCTGCGTCCCGATGTGCCCGTAGCCGACGATGCCCATGGTCTTGCCGCGCACCTCGTGCGAGCCGACCGCGGTTTTGACCCAACCGCCCCGATGCGCCGCCGCGTTCCGCTCCGGAATTCCGCGCATCAGCAGAATCGTCTCGGCCAGCACCAGTTCCGCCACGCTGCGCGTATTGGAAAACGGAGCGTTGAACACCGGCACCCCGCGCTCCCGCGCCGCCTCGAGATCCACCTGGTTCGTGCCGATGCAGAAGCACCCCACCGCCGTCAGCTTCGGCGCGTGCTCGAACACCTTCGCCGTCAAATGCGTCGCCGACCGGATCCCGATGAAATGCGCGTGCGCAATCGCCTCCAGCAGCCGCCCCTCTCCCAGCGACTTCGGATGATAGTCGATATCCGTATACCCATCGGCGCGAAACGTCTCCACCGCCGCCGGATGGATGCCTTCCAACAGCAGAATTTTGATTTTGCTCTTATCGAGCGAGTTCTTGTTCATGAAAACCCAGGGGAACTTTCATGATACCGGCCCCGGCCGCCTCGCCTCTCCCGGCCTGCGCTTCGCCACACGACCCAATCCAACAAAGCCTCAACCCGGTCCGGCCACCCGGATCCGAACCCGCTGCTTCAGAACCTCACAATCAAATCCACCCACGCCCGCCGCGGCGCCCCCGGCGCGAAAAACGTAACGCTCTGCGCCGGCGCGCTTCCCGCATACGGACCCTCCGCATACGCCGGGTACGGCATCGTCTCCACCGTCCCCTGCGCCGTGTACGCCGTGTTCGCCAACTGAGCGGCCGTGTAGTAATGCCGGTCGAAGAGATTGTCGATCTGAACGCCGAGCTGCAGCCGTTTGGTCAGATCGTAGTGCGCCCGGAAATTCGTCACCGCATAGCCCGGCGAAACACCCGGCCCCAGATAGTAAACCCCGTCCGGCTGATACGCGTTGTTCTCGTTGCCCCGCGCGTACGAACTCGATATTGCGATCTCATCCAGGTCGAACGCCAGTTTCTTCGTCGCCTGATAAACCAGCCACGCCTTCCCCGTGTGTTTCGGAATCAGCGGAATCCTGTCCCCCGGATGCACGTAAATGTTGCCGTTCAGCCCCGGGTATCCCGCCAGCGCGCTGTCGCTCGTGTTGTTTGCCTGCCCGTTCACCGCCTCCGTGCTCTGGTACGTCGCCGACAGAAACGTGTAATCGAGCCCCCACGTCACCCCCCCGATTCGCCCGCCCACATCCGCATCGAACCCCTCGCGCAGGGTCTTGGCGAAGTTCTGAAAATAGCCCGTCCCGAGAAGCACCGACGACACAAAGAGAATGTCGTTGTGATTCTCGCCCCGGAACGCGCCAACGTTCCAGTTGAGATTCCGCGCGAGGGGAACTTCCGGGTTGCCGCGCACACCCACCTCCCAGGAATCGTTTACCACCTGCTGCAACGGCGGGTCGGAGGAAAACGCGTTCGGCAGAGAACACGGATGCACCGGGTCCGCGCAGCCGAGTTCGATCGACGTCGGCGCCCGGCTGCCCTGCGAAAACCGCGCGTAAGCGTTCAAGCTCGCCACCGGACTCCACGTCAGCCCGACCGCGGGATTGAACCGCTCGAACACGTAATCTCCCGTCAACGATCCCGGCCCGGCCACCGGATTCAGGATATCGGTGTTGTTCACCGTGAACCGGTCAAAGCGCCCCGAAACGGTCAGATTCAGGTGTTGGGGAAGCGTCAGCGTGTTGCTGAAATACGGACTCCAGTTCGGCGTTACCCCGCGCAGGTTGACCCGGGAGTCGATCCCCGTCGAGCCATCCTGCCAAGCCGGAACATTTGTGATCGTGTAGTTTGGACTGATATAGCCGTACGCCGAGTTCTCGGTAAAATCGATGCTGCCGCGATCCCAAAGAAATCCGGCGCTGAACTGATTCCGTCCGAGCGGGGTAGACCTGACCCAGGTCACCTGACCCGAAAATCCAAAATCGTTCTGTACCTCTTTCGAATAGATCGTCAGTCCGTCGCACGTCCCATCCGGATTGCCGAGCGAGATGGCTTCGGCGATGCACGCCCAGTAGGGGAACGGCGTGTTCGTGCTGTTTGCCCCGGAGGCCGGGAAACCGGAATATCCCGCCCGGCTGAGGATCGCCTGCTCGGCCGGCGTCGGTTGATAGATATTGTTGCCCAGGACGTCGCTGTTGAAATTCGGATTGATGGCTTCCGTGCGGATGTTCCGGAACCACGCATTGCCGGAGAACGTCACCTGCTCGCTGAATGTGTGCTGCGCGATGAAATTGAACATCGGCGCGCGGTTCGCCGTGACGTCGCCCGGCGTGTAGGTGCTCGTGTAGTTGGCATCCAGCAGGCGATAATCCTGCAGCGCGTTGCCGAGCAGCGTGTTGTAGGCGTAGGTCGTGGTCAGGCCAAGGTCGGTCTTGGCGGTTCTCCATCCCAGCCGCACAAACGCCTGCCGCACATCCGAGGGCGAATCATACCGCCAGCCCGACTCATGGAATCCCGTTCCGGACAGAAACCAGTTGAACCCCGTCGCCTTGCCGCCGCCCCAAGTTGCGTCCACCTCTTTTCGTCCGCTGCTTCCATAGAGCAGGGTTCCCGTCAATCCGGGATAGCTCACGCCGTCCTTTGTCTGGACCGAGATTGCCCCGCCCAGCGTGTTCAGCCCGAACAACGGATCCGACCCCGGCACCAGCGACATTTCCGCAATCGCGTTTTTCGGAATCAGGTCCCAGGCGACGACATCGCCAAACGGCTGGTTCTGCCGCACGCCATCCATATAAACCGAAATCCCTTCCGGCGTCCCGAGCAGCGGAGAGGCCGTGTAGCCGCGGAAATTAATATCGGGCTGGAACGGGTTTCCCTGCATGTCGTTCACGTTGATGCCGTTCATCCGCCGGTTGAGAAAGCCGGCAAGATCGAGCGCGCCGCTCGACTGAATCTCGGCCGCGGTCGCCGTTTCGACCGGCGCGGCGATCTGTTCTTTCGTAAGATTCGCGCCGGCGAGCGGTGTCGTCGCCACCACGTCGACGGTCGTCGATGTACTTTCGAGTTCCAACTTCACAACTTCGCTCACCCGTCCGCCGGACCGTACTGTGACGGAGAGCACCCTCGTCGCAAAACCCGGCTTTACAATTTCCAGCCGGTGGCGGCCGGCCGCGACGTTTTGAAAATCGTGATGGCCCTGCGCGTCCGTCTGAAAGCCTCGCCCGTCGAGTTTGCCGGAAGCCTGCATCGCGGCGCCGGTCGCATCCTGAACCGCTAGAAGGATCTCGCCCGGCGGCTGCTGGCCGTGCACAATGACGGCTAAGGCGGCAAAAAGAACGAGGGCCATGGGCCGGAGGCCAATCGGCCTTCGCGCAAAGTCCATATTTCTAAATTCCGCGCCGGGCTTTGTTGTTCAGCCTTTTTGAACACCCGCGGCAGCCGGCCCTTGCAGGTACAATTGGACGTTTGAATCGGACCGTCATGACGTCATCGCTCCCGGCCTCCGCCGTCCTCAGCCAGCCGCAGGAGGTTCCGTCCCTCGAGGATGAAGTAGTCAGCCTGTTCGATCAGTTCCGCGATCGTCTCCTGGGCTACCTCCTGGCGCTCGGCCTCGACGTTCACGATGGCGAAGAAGTAATTCAGGAAGTCTTCCTCGCGCTCTTCCAACACCTCGAGCGGGGCAAGTGCCGCCGAAATCTCCGAAGCTGGCTTTTCCGTGTCACTCACAATCTCGGATTGAAGCAGCGCAACCGGAAATCCCGCCGGTTGCAACTGATAACCCACCCCGCGGCCGCACTCGCGGATTTGCACATCGATCCCGGCCCGAATCCGGAGCAGCGTCTGCTCGACAAACACCGGCATCGGCGCCTCCGAGCCGTCTTCCATGCGCTGCCTGAAAAGGACCGTTTGTGTCTTTCTCTGCGGGCCGAAGGCCTGCGATACCGGGAAATCGGCGACGTGCTGGGGATCTCCCTGGGCGCCGTCTCCCTCATATTGACCCGTTCCGTTGCACGCCTCAGCCGGGTGGATCGGTAACTATGCCGTATCCGGAATCACATCCCTCGGATCAAGAACTGGTGATGGCAGCCGATGGGGAACTGCCCGCCCGGCGCGCGGAAGCCGTCCGCCTTCATCTGGCGTCCTGCCGGTCGTGCCGTCTCCGCATGAATAATCTCGAGGCCGCAATGACAGACATCGAACGCCTGCACCATCGGGAGTTCGATGCCAAAATTCCGCCCATCGCCGCCGCCCGAGCAAGGCTTCGAGCCCGTCTGGCCACCCTCGCCCCCGAATCCGGAACGCGTTTCCTTGACCGGAGGAGACCGAGCCACTCCTGGACGTTTGGCTCCGCCGCCGTTCTCGCCGCCGCGATGGTTGTCCTGACGATCGGAGTAGCCCAGCTTAGAAATCGCGACGCTTCCGGATTCACGTTGCTTGAGAGTGCGGCAATCCCGAGACCCCAACTGACCCCCGGAGCAACGGTTCCGGTGACGAAACAACAGGTCTGCAACGCCGACTCGCGCACCGAGGGTCCGGAGGTGCCGGCCTCTTTGCAGCGGCAGGTGTTTGAAGCCTACGGCATCGCCCATCCCCGGCCCGACGCCTACGAAATTGATTACCTGATCACGCCGGACCTGGGCGGCGCCGCCAACATCCGCAACCTCTGGCCCCAGCCCTACCACGACACCGTCTGGAACGCCCGCGTGAAGGATCAACTCGAGGAGCGCCTGCACAACCTGGTCTGCACCGGCCAACTCGACCTGGCCACCGCCCAGCACGATTTGGCAACGGATTGGGTGACCGCCTACAAACGATACTTCCACACCGACCACCCCCGCCTCTCCAAACCACAAATGGGCCAGCGCCGGAGGGTGCCCGAAAACAACCTCCCCGCCGAAAGTCCCCGGCAACTCGCCTCCTCGACCATTCCAAGGCCCCTGCGGCCAACGCCCTGGCGCGTTAGCCCCGCCCGCCTCAACCCGTCAACCGCCAAAGCAATGTGAACGGGCCGGCGAAACAACCCGGTTCCCAGACCGATCGCGGTGCGGCCGCTCGCATTTCCGCGGCGCGAAGGACTGCAGACGGCGCGCCAGCGGCTCATCCGCACTCCCCAGGGGAGAGAATGGAGGCTTATGGTTGTGCTGGATGGTTCGTCGTTGCGTCTCGAGCAGGTGGAGGCGGTGAGCCGGAGGTATGAGGCGGTGGAGGTGGCCGGGGAGGCGGTGGAGCGGATGCGGCGGTCGCGGGCGGTGGTGGACCGGCTGGAGGCGGGCGATGCGCCGGTTTACGGGGTGAACACGGGTGTTGGGATGCTGGCGGACGTGCGGATTCCGGCGGCGGACCTGGCGGCGCTGCAGAGGAACATTGTGCGGTCGCACTCGGCGGGCGTGGGCGAGCCGATGGCGGAGGCCGAGACGCGGGCGATGATGCTGATCCGCGCGAACGTGCTAGCGAAGGGGTTTTCGGGGATCCGGCCGGAGGTGGCGCGGCGGTTGTGCGAAATGCTGAACCGGAGGGTGACGCCGGTGGTGCCGTCGCAGGGGAGCGTGGGGGCGAGCGGCGACCTGGCTCCGCTGGCGCACATGGCGCTGGTGCTGATCGGCGAGGGGCGGGCGGCGGTTGGCGGAGAGGTGGTGGACGGCGGCGAGGCGCTGCGGCGGGTAGGGCTCGAGCCGATGGAGTTGCAGCCGAAGGAGGGGTTGTCGCTGCTGAACGGGACGCAGGCGATGCTGGCGGTGGGGACGCTGGAATTGCTGGAGGCGGAGCGGTTGGCGGATGCGGCGGACGTGATCTGCGCGATGACGCTCGATGGGTTGAAGGGGACGCCGCGGGCGTTTGAGGCGCGGATTCATGCGGTGCGGCCGCATCCGGGGCAGATGCGGAGCGCGGCGAACCTCGAGAAGCTGCTTGAAGGGAGCGAGATCCGGCGGTCGCATATTACCTGCCGGCACGTGCAGGATGCGTATTCGCTGCGGTGTGCGCCACAGGTGCATGGGGCGGTGCGGGATGCGCTCGTCGAAGCGCGGCGGGTGTTTTCCATCGAGCTGAATTCGGTGACGGACAACCCGATCGTGTTCGAAGACGAGATTGTTTCGGGCGGGAATTTTCATGGCGAGCCGCTGGCGCTGCCGCTGGATGCGATGGCGGTGGCGCTGGCGGCGCTGGCGGGGATTGCGGAGCGGCGGATCGACCGGCTGGTGAATCCGATGCTGAGTGAGGATCTGCCCCCGTTTTTGGCAAACCATGCGGGCCTCGAGTCCGGGTTCATGATGGTGCAGGTGACGGCGGCGGCGCTTTGCGCGGAGAACCGGGTGCTGGCGACGCCGGCTTCGCCGGGTTCGATCCCGACGAGCGGGAACAAGGAAGACTTTGTGAGCATGGGGAACGCGGCGGCGTGGAAGCTGAAGCGGGTGGTGGAGAATACGCGGCGGGTGCTGGCGATCGAGTTGCTGGCGGCGGTGCGGGCGCTGGACTGCCGGAGGCCATTGGTGTCGAGTCCGGCGCTTGAGAAGGTGCGGGAGCGGCTGGAGGCGCGATGCAAGAAGTGGGAAGGGGACGCGCCATTTCATGAGGCGATCGAAAAGGCGGCGGAGTGGATTGCGGAGGGCGGGGAATTGACGGAGGGGCTGGGCGGGCATTGATGGGGCCGAGGGCGCGCAACGTGTTGTGTGGGCGTCTGTTATGCTGTCGGACGGGTGTATAGTAGGCATTACCGGAAAGTAAAGCTGCTGTTTGGCCTCTCCGATGCCGCGCTGGTTGCGCTGGCATTCGAGGCCGCCTACCAGACTCGCTACTGGCTGGGCGCGCGCGCGGAGTTAGAGAAACAGTTCTATTTGGAGAGGCCGGTGCTGGCGCTGCTGCTGGGCGCGGCGGTGCTGCTGTGGCTGGCGATCGGCTTCTGGTCCGACATTTACGAAAAGCTCGATTCGGCGCATCCGCGGATGGTGCTGCGGAACACGTTCCGGCAGTGCCTGCTGGGCGCGATGGGGCTGGTGTTGTTCGAGTACCTGCTGCGGTTGGACTTGAGCCGTCTGTTTGTCGCGATCCTGGGCGTATATAGCTGGCTGCTGCTGTGCCTGTTCCGATTGAACGCGGGGCATCTGCTTGGTGTGATCCGAAGGGAGTTCGGCGCGCCGCGCTTTGTGATGGTGGTGGGGGAAGGCGAACGGGCGATTAAACTGGCCGAGGCGCTGGAGCAGAGCGAGGATTACGGGATCCGGCTGACGGGGTTTCTTGCGGACGGTGAGGCGCAGATGCCGGAGGCGGGGCGGCTGAAGCGGGACTATCCGGTGTATGGGCTGAAGGATCTGCCCGACCTGCTGCACCGGCATGTGATCGACGAAATTTTGTTCGCGGTGGAGAGCGAGAGGCTGCCGGCGCTCGAAGAAGTGTTCTTGCTTTGCGACGAAGAAGGCGTGCGAACGCGCGTGCTGGTGGATTTTTTCCCGCATATTAACAGCGACGTGTATCTGGACCGGCTGGGGAACGAGCCACTGCTGACGTTTGCGGCGGCGCCGCACGATGAGCTGCGGCTGATCGTGAAGCGGGCGACGGACCTGCTGCTGGCGGCGTGTGCGCTGGTGCTGCTGGCTCCGGTGATGCTGGCGATTGCGGCGCTGATCCGGCTGACGTCGCCGGGGCCGGCGATTTTCCGGCAGGAGCGGTGCGGGCTGAACGGGCGGCGGTTTGTGTTTTACAAGTTCCGGTCGATGTGCGCAGACGCCGAGGAGAGGAAGGCGGAAGTGGCGCATCTGAACCGGAAGACGACGGCGTTCAAGATCCCGAACGATCCGCGGCTGACGCGGGTGGGCGGGTTTTTGCGGAAGTTTTCGATCGACGAGTGGCCGCAGTTGTGGAATGTGCTGAAGGGCGATATGTCGCTGGTGGGGCCGCGGCCGGCGGTGCCGGAGGAAGTGGAGCGGTATGCGCGGTGGCAGCGGCGGCGGCTGCGGATGCGTCCCGGGCTTACCTGCCTGTGGGCGATCGAGGGGCGCGACACGCTCGATTTCGACACGTGGATGAAGATGGACATGATGTATATCGACAATTGGTCACTGGCGCTGGACTGGAAGATCATACTGCGCACGGTGCCCAAGGTCCTGCTGGGCAAAGGAGCTCACTAAACCTTATGGAACTCGTACCAACCCAGGAAGAAGTGGTCGGACTGCTGCGCCAAACCGGGGCGCTGCGGGACGGGCATTTCGAATATTCGAACGGGCTGCATGCCAATGAGTATTTGCAGGTGGCGCTGGCGATGCGGTCGTATCAACATTCAAAGACGATGAGCGTGGCGCTCAGCCGGCTGGTGCGCGCCAACACCGAGATCCGGGCGATTATTCCGGAGCTGTCCATCGTCGCGCCGGGCACCGGGGGATTGCCGGTGGCTTACGGGGTGTGTGAAGCGCTTCGCGCGCACCAGGTGTATTGGGCGGAGCGGAGCGAGGACAGCGAGCCGCTGCACTTCCGGCAGTACTTCGAGATGGTTCCGGGGGAGAAGGTGCTGCTGGTGGACGACATTCTGCGCTCGGGGAAGCAGCTTTCGGAGTTGAAGAAACTGATCGAGGCCAAGGGCGGGCACGTGGTGGGGCTGGCGGTGATTGTGTATCAGCCGACGCCGAAGACGATCCAGTTCGACCCACTTCCGTTTTATTACCTGGCGAAGCTGGACGCGACGTATTACATGGATTCGGCATCCTGCGACATGTGCAAGCGGGGCGCGCCGGTGGAGAAGGTCTGGATTTAGCGCTGCGGCACTTCAAACCGGCCAGGCTCGCGTAGATTTCAGCCGGATTGCCGCGACGAGCCTTAAGGCGTCCGAAGCCGTCGTGTCACTTCCAGAGCGCACAGCGAATAGTGGCGGGCGTTGCAGGTATATATATGTTCCGCCTGGGCCTTGATGGCGCAGCCCGCGAGCATGGCGTCACAAGATTGCGCCACCCACGATGCCGCGGGCAGATGCCGCCTGCAACGCATCGGCATATTCGTCGCCGGTGAGCGCGATGATCAAGAGCCGCTCGCGGATGCTGCCAATGAAGAGCATGGCCTGCTCTGCACTGATGCGATGCTTGCCGTGTGGTGGACGTGACTGCCGTAGAACACCGGCACCAATGCCGACGTATCGAAAAACGCCTTCATTCGCCCTTACCGAGGTTCGCCAGGTCGCGTTCCTCACGGATCCGTTGCAGCATGTCGCCGGTGGCGGATGCAGGAAGGGACTCGTCGGAATGGAACACCCAGACACCATGCTCTTTGGTGAGCGGACCTGCCCCGCGCACCGGGCGGAGGGTAATTTGCTCACCGGCCGTCTCCATCTCAAGGGAGTCACCAGGCTCCAAATGGAGTTCTTCCCTCAATCGCTTGGGGATTACGACGCGGCCGGCCTTAGCTATTGTGAGGTGGGTGCTGATACTGGTATGAGGCTCTCGGTCAAACCGCTTATCCATGCTGTTCTAGCGGGCTCGTGGTTGAGCTGGTATTCCGGGTTCAAATCGGATCTGGCGGCATGTTAGTCTGAAAGGAGCATGGCCGGTGCGCTTTCAGGCGTCAAGCGCTTCATTTTCTGGGACTATCAGCGGGGCGGATGGCAGTACGATGTGATGGTCGGCGTGATCCTTGCCTTCATTTTTTTCGTGCCCCGGGAGTGGTTTCGCGATCAGCCGCGGGCGAGCAGCGTGGTGATGCTGCCGGCGACGCAGGGCCAGAACGAGTTCTGGATTGAGCCGGGGCTGCTGGAAGGCTTGCCGCCGGCGGAGATGCTGAATCGCGCTTCGGCGGTGCTGGGCGAGCGCACACACAAGAAGCAGAGCGTGGTACGGATCGAACCGATCCTGGACGCCGAGAAAGAGACGATAGGGTATCTGGCGTACGCGCGGCCTTAGGCCCCGGCGCCGGTAGCCACTCCGCTAAGATATGCTGTCGGCCACGCTGATGCTGATTCTGCGGTCCGGGCTCGCGTTCGCGCATCCGGCGGTCCCTGGAGCGCAAGCCGCGGTTCTCGACCGGATGGACCGGGCGGCGGCGCAGTTTCACGGCATGACGGCGCAGATAAAGCACACCTCGCACACGGAAGTGATCAATGAAGACAGCGTGGCGACGGGGCGGGTGACGATGCGGAAGATTCGCGCGGGTTCCGTGGAAGGGCTGATCGATTTCGCGACGCCGGACGCCAAGACGTATCTTTTTGTGAAGCGGACGGCGAAGATTTACACGCCGGCGAGCCGGACGGTTGAGGTCATCGACCTGGGCAAGCACGGCGAACAGTTGGATCAGTTCCTGATGATCGGCTTCGGCACGAGCCGTGCGGACCTGGAGCGCAGCTACGGGGTGAAGCTGGAAGGCCAGGAAAAATTAGACGGGCGGGACACGGAGCACCTGGTGCTGACGCCGCGATCGAAAGAGGCGGCGCAGTATGTCCTGACGGTGGATTTGTGGGTTGCCTCCGATAGCGGATATCCCGTGCGCGAGAAGGTGCTGCAGCCTTCGCGCGATTGGGTGCAAGTGGACTACTCCCATGTGGTCATCAATCCGCCGCTTAAAGATGGGGACTTCACGTTGAAGCTTCCCAAGGACGTGCAAACGATTTACCCTCAGAAATAAGATTCATGCAAGAGCTTCGCCTACGTACGCCGCGCCCGGCTTCGGACCGCCTCCGGTTCCTCGATTGGAGCCGCGGCCTGGCGGTTGTGATCATGCTGCAAGGGCACGTGTTCCACTCCTTCAGCCGGAACGACCTTCGCGAGAAGGGGCCGTATTTGCTTTCGCAGTTGTTCGGCGGCCAGGGACCGGCGATCTTTCTGTTTCTAACGGGCATCACGCTGGCGTTCTTGATCGACCGGCGGGAGCGGCAGGGGCTGGGCCGCGCGGCGCGGTGGCGGGCGGCGCTGGAGAGGTCGGCTTATTTGTGGGTGCTGGCGTTTCTGTTCCGCGCGCAGTTGTGGCTGTTCGCGTATCCGGGCAGCAGTTGGCACGACCTGTTCAAGGTGGACATTCTGAACTGCATGGGGTTTGCGATCGCGCTGTTTTCGCTGACCGCGGTGCTGACGACGGCGCAGCGGGTGCGCGCGGGGGTGATTCTGGGCGCGGTGATCGCTGGAATTTCGCCGCTGGTTTCGTTGGTGGACTGGGGTTTCCTACCGGCGGGGATCTCGGATTACTTCGTGCCGAACTACGCGGCGTTTGCTTTCTTCCCGTGGGCGGCGTTCATCGCGTTCGGCATTTCGGCGGGCAGCATCTTGCGTATGACCCCGGCTCAGGACATGGGGCGGCTGATGCAGTGGGCGGCGTTGATGGGGCTGGTGCTGGTGGGGGCGGGCGAGTATTTCTCGAACCTGCCGTATGATTTCTATCCGAAGTCGGAGTTCTGGCTGAACGGGCCGGGGCTGGTGACGATCAAGCTGGGCGTAATTCTGCTGGCGGTGCCGTTCGCGTGGCTGTGGTGCGAGATGGGGAACCCGAGGTGGAGCTTCGTGAGCCAGCTTGGGACGACATCGCTGATCGTGTACTGGGTGCATATTGAGATCGTGTACGGGCGGTGGCTGGGGCTGTGGCACCAGACGTTCACGGCGTGGCAGTGCGGGCTGGCATCGGTGGCCGTTATCGCGCTGATGGTTGCGGTATCGGTGGGACGGACGAGATTTCCGAAGCTGGTGCGGCAGCGTGTGTTGGAGCGGATGCCGCAAGTATCCGAGCCCGAGTTGGTTTTCGCTCAGCCGACGCTGGGCGACTAACGCAACGTTACTGACAATTCCTGACGAACGGGGCCGGTTCCAACGAGGGGAAAGCGCGGTATCCTCGGAAAATATGCGCTACGTTCTATTTCTCGCCGCGGCCTCCGTGGCCTTTGCCCAATCCACGCCCGATTTGAGCGGCGTCTGGAAAGTCAACAAAGAAAAAAGCAAGATGGGCGGCATGATGGCCCAGGCCGATTCCTATGCCTCCGTGCAGCAGTCGGGATCGACGATCGAAGTGAAGACGATCACGATGGGAGCGCATTTCGAGCAGCGCGGCGACTGGAAGTACGACACGTCCGGCGCGGAGACGACGAACGAGTTCCGCGGGACGAAGTTGGCGACAAAGGCGGCGTGGCAGGGCGGAGCGCTTGTCATCGACATGACCGGAACCGACGACGGGCGCGAAGTCAAGATGCACGAGACGTGGACGCCGTCGGCGGATGGCAACAGCCTCACGATGGTGCAGAACAACGGGCGGGGCGAGATGACGATGGTGTTCGACAAGAGCCCGGAATCGGCGAGCGTGTTCACGGCGGCGCCGCGGATGGCCAAGGACGTTTATCAGAACGTAAAGGACCTGAATGTGCCGGCGTACCAGTTGGGCGAAGTGATGGAGAATTTCAGCAATGCTCTCGGCGTGCGCTGCGGCTTCTGCCACGTGCAGGGCAACTTTGCCAGCGACGAGAAGCACGAGAAGCAGTTTGCGCGGACGATGCTGGTGATGACGAACGGGATCAATCACGACGTGTTCCACGATCACTTCCGCGTGTCGTGCTACACCTGCCATCGCGGGCAGAAGGAACCGCCGGTGCGTCCGCCGGCGGCGGGTGAAGCCGGTCATTAAAGGCCGGCGCAAGGGATGCCGAACCATCTCGCTAACGAGCCGAGCCCGTACCTTCGCCAGCACGCGGACAATCCGGTCGACTGGTACCCGTGGGGGGAAGAGGCCTTTGCCCGCGCGCGGGAGCTGGACCGGCCGATCTTTCTTTCGGTCGGCTACTCGACGTGCCACTGGTGTCATGTGATGGAGCGGGAGTCGTTTGAGAACGGCTCCGTGGCCGAGGTGCTGAACGCGCATTTCGTGCCGATCAAAGTGGACCGGGAAGAGCGGCCGGACGTGGACCGTGTGTACATGACGTACGTGCAGGCGACGACGGGCTCGGGCGGATGGCCGATGTCGGTGTTTTTGACGCCGGCGCTCGAACCGTTTTTCGGAGGCACGTATTTTCCGCCGGACAACCGCTATGGGCGGCCGGGGTTTCTTGCGCTGTTGCGGTATCTGGCGGAGGCTTGGCAGAAGGACCGGCCGCGGATTGTCGAGGCGGGGACGAACTCGATCCAGCAGCTACGGGCGTTCGTTGAGGCCGAAGGGGCGCGGGCGGCGGCCGGGGAAGAGTTAATCGAGAAGGTGTATCTGCCGCTGCGGCGGAGCTTCGACACCGTGTACGGAGGATTCGGTGGAGCGCCGAAGTTTCCGCGTCCGGCGGCGCTTGAGTTTCTGCTGGCTTACTACGACCGGACGAAGGACGAAGAAGCGCTCGAGATGGTGGGGAAGACGCTGCGGGCGATGGCCGAGGGCGGGATGAACGATCAGCTCGGGGGAGGGTTCCATCGCTACTCGGTGGACGAGCGGTGGTTCGTGCCGCACTTCGAGAAGATGCTTTACGACCAGGCGCAGCTTGCCGCGGTGTATTTGAAGACGTACCAGATTACCGGCGATGCGGGGCAGGCGGCGGAGGCGCGGCGGATTTTCGATTACGTTCTGCGGGACATGACGGATTCCGGCGGAGGATTTTACTCGGCCGAGGATGCCGACAGCGCGGAGTCGGCCGCGGAGCCGGAGAAGAAAAGTGAGGGTGCGTTCTACTTGTGGACGCAGGTGGAGGTGGAGCGGCTGATCGGGCAACCGGCGGCGGGGATGTTCTCAATGCGGTACGGACTGCAGGCGGACGGCAACGTCCGGGACGATCCGCACGGCGAATTTCAGGGGAAGAACATTGTTGCGGTGCGGCAGGCGATGGATGCGGTGGCGCGGGTGTATGGCGTGAGCGAAGCCGAGGCGGCGGAGAAGATCGAAGCGGCGCGGGAGAATCTTTTGAAGGTCCGGGGCGCGCGGCCGCGGCCGCACCGGGACGATAAGATTCTTACCGCGTGGAATGCGCTGATGATTTCGGCGTTCGCGCTGGGGGCGCGGGTGTTGGGAGAGCCGGTGTATGGGAAAGCGGCGAAGCGGGCGGCGCGGTTCGTGATGGAGAATTTATACGACGCTTCGAGTGGCGTGCTGCTGCGGCGGTATCGGGGAGGGGACGCGGCGATTCCGGCCTTTCTGGACGATTACGCGAGTTTCGTGGCGGCGCTGCTGGACCTGTACGAGATGGATTTCGACGTCGCGTGGATCGAGCGGGCGCGGGGGCTGGCGCGGCGGATGGTGGAGCTGTTCGAGGATCGCGGGCGCGGGGGATTTTTCAGCACGGCGGCTGGGGATCGGAACCTGCTGCTGCGGATCAAGGAAGATTACGACGGGGCGGAGCCTTCGGGGAATTCGTCGGCGATTGCGGCGCTCGAGCGGCTGGCGCTGGTGACGGGCGAAGAAGAGTTTCAGAGCGCAGCGCGGCGGGGCCTGGAGGCGATGAGGGGGAGGCTGGCGGCGCAGCCCACGGCAATGCCTCTGCTGGCGGTGGCTGTCGATTTCGACCTGCGGCCGCCACGCCAGATTGTGCTGGCGGGCGATGCGGAAGCGCCGGCGATGCGGGAGTTCGACAGAGCGCGGAACCGGCATGCGCTGCGGGCGGCGGCGGTGATCCGGATGGGAACGGCGGAGGAACGGGCGTATTGGGAGAAGCTGCGGCCGGCGCTGGCGGCGATGACGCCGGTGGAAGGGAAGCCGGCTGCATATGTGTGCCGGAACCTGGTGTGCGAGCTTCCGGTGCGCGAGCCGGAAAAATTCGAGGCCTTGCTACAATAGCGGCGTGCGCACGGCGGCGCGCCGCGGCGCCGGATTAAATCCCCCCAGGAGAAATGCGAATGGAACGACCGGGAGCGACGACGCTCAAAGGCAACCCACTGACTTTGATCGGGCCGGAACTGAAGGCCGGCGACAAAGCGCCGGAATTCGAGGCGGTGGATAACAAGCTGCAGCCGGTGAGCCTCGGCTCGACCGGTGGATCGGTACGCATTTTCAGCGTGGTGCCGTCGCTTGATACGCCGGTCTGCGACATGCAGACCAAGCGGTTCAACGACGAAGTGACGAAGCTGCCGGGCGTGGATGTTTACACCGTCAGCATGGATCTGCCGTTTGCGCAGTCGCGTTGGTGCTCGGCGTTCGGCGTGGACCGGATCAAGATGGTTTCCGATCACCGGAATGCTTCGTTCGGCGAACATTACGGAACGCTGATCAAGGAACTGCGGATTGAGAGCCGGGCGATTTTCGTGGTGGATCCTTCGAACAAGCTGGTGTACGTGGAATATGTGAAGGAAGTGGGGGATCATCCGAACTACGAGGCGGCGCTGGAGGCGGCGCGGGGGGCGGTGAAATAAGAGGGTCAGGCGAGGGAGGTGGCGCGCGCGGGGTCCTGGTGACGGTTGCGGAGCCAGGCGGCGAGTTGGGCCTGGATTCCGGACAAGGCGACGAGCTGGATGGTGTAGGTGCCGTAGTGGCCTGTCAGTTCAAGGATGTCGCCCATGTTGTAGGGGTGGCGCCGCATCACCGGCAGGCCGTCGACCCGGAGGGTGAGCAGAGCCTGAGAGGCGCCGGGGAGCACGTCGTCGACCAACATGAGGCATCCGCCGTCGCTGGTGGTGGCCGAGTGGCCTTTGGTAATCCACCGAGGCTCGAGCACGATGGGATCGCGGGTGGAGTGGAGGGCGGGGCCCGGCGATTGGAGCGAAGCCTGGGCCTGTTCGAGTTGTTCGACGCGACGGCGGAGGACTTCGTAGTCCTCCTGGCGGCGGAGGAGGCGGAACGACTCGTAGAGCACCCACGCGCCGAGGAGCACGGCGGCGAAGATCCCGAACAGGATCAGGCCGAGGTACTGGCGGAATAGATGCAGAAGGTAGCCACTGTCCATCATTGCCGAGCGATGAGGAGATGATAGCTTAGTCGGGCGGCTATCCGGCGTGGCCGCTTACCCTTCGACAGCAAACACATCACGGAAATGCGTGATCCGCACCGCTGACTCGAACACCACGTTCACGACGTCGAACCGCAGACGCTCCCGGGGCACGCCCGCGCGGCGGGCGTAGGAATACGCTGCCTGCCTGAGTCTCGCGATCTTCTCCTCTCCGATCGCACGGTCCGGCGCGCCAAACTCCTCCGTCGCGCGCGACTTCACTTCCACCACAACCAGCGCGCCGCTGTCCGGCGTCCCATCCCAGGCCACGATGTCCAACTCGACGCTGCCTTCTTCGCGACGCCAGTTGCGCGCCACCACCGTCAGACCTTCGCGCTGCAAATACCGGTGAGCCAGGTCCTCGCCACGCGCACCCAGCGCATGCGCCTCGTTGCCCTGCCGGCGCCGCGCGCGGTCTCGGGCGCCGTCCGCCCATCGGTACAGCCAGCCGAGCATCAGACCGCCTCGAATTCAAAATCCATCACTTTGCCGCGCACGACATAGCACAAGTAGTATTCCCAGAAGCGCCGGAACCGGGGAAAACGGTTCACCAGAAACTCGAAACCCAGCCAGCGCCAGAATGCTAGTAGGCGGACGCGAACCGAAATCTCGCGGAACTGCCGTCGGGAGTAGTAGCCGAACCCCGCGTTGTCTTCGCCGAAATAGCGGAAGGAAAAGCTATTGAGATGCCAGCGGTGCGTCGGGTCGCAGAATGAGCTGAAGTCGGTGTAGTGCGGCGTGACGAGTATGACGCGGCCTCCAGGCCCGGTGAGCCGGTGAAACTCCTCCATTGTGCGGATTACGTCGCTGACGTGCTCGATCACGTGAATCGCCCGGACGCAGGCGAAGGATGCGTCGCGGAACGGATACGGGAAATGATCGAGATCGCAAAGCACGTCGGCGCGGGTTCCGGGAATGCGGTCGATGCCGACCGCCCCCGGGAACTTGTTCACGCCACAACCAACGTCAAGGACTCGCCGCGGCGGCCCCTCCGGCCCTACCGGGCGAGACTCAGGCATTCCTCCAGTGTATCGACGGCGAAATCGGCCTGATCCCGCGTGATCACCAGCGGCGGGCACAAGCGCACCGAATTCTTCCCGGCCCCCAGCACGAGCAACCCGCGCTCGAAGGCAAGCTGCACCATGCGGTCGCGAATCTCCGGCGCCCGCTCGCGCGTTTGCTGATCCTTCACCAACTCGAAGCCGATCATCAGACCGCGCCCGCGCACATCGCCGACATGCGGGAACCGGGCCGGCCAACTCGCCATGCGCTCCAGCATGTGCGTGCCGATCCGCGCCGCGTTCTCCACCAACTCGGTTTCCAGCAGTTCAATCGTCTGCAGCGCCGCCGCCACGGCCACCGGGTTCCCGCCGAACGTCGAAGCATGCGCGCCCGGCGTCCACCGCATGATTTCGGCGCGCGCCATGGTCGCCCCGAGCGGCAACCCGCTGGCAATGCCCTTGGCGATCGTCAGAATGTCGGGTTTGAAACCGAAATGCTGCGACGCCCACATCTTTCCGGTCCGACCCATACCGCTCTGCACTTCGTCGGCGATCAGCAGCAGGTTATGCCGCCTGGCCAGGGCCTGGAGCTCGTCGAAGAATTTCTGAGGCGGCACGACGTAGCCGCCTTCGCCCTGAATCGGCTCGACCACGAGGGCGGCCACATCCTCGGCCGGCAGGATCGTCTCAAACAGCCGCTCAGCCTGCTCGAGACACTCGACATGGCAGCTTTCGACGCGCTGGTTCACCGGGCAGCGGTAGCAGTACGGATACGGAATGTGCTGCACGCCCGGCACCAGCGGCCCGAAGCCCTTCCGCTGCGCCACTTTGCTCGCCGTGAGCGACAGCGAACCCATGGTGCGGCCGTGAAAGGCTCCGAGGAACGCGATGAAGTTGTTGCGACCCGTGTGATACCGGGCCAGCTTCAGGGCGGCCTCGACGGCCTCGGTGCCCGAGTTGCAGAAGGACACCCGGTGCGCGCCGCCGGCCGGCGCAAGGCTGGCCAGCTTCTCGGCCAACTGCACCATATTTTCGTAATAAAAATCCGTGCCCGACATGTGGATCAGCTTCGCCGCCTGATCCTGGATGGCGCGCACGACCTTCGGGTGGCAATGCCCGGTAGCCACCACGGCGATCCCGGCGTTGAAATCGAGAAAGCGGTTGCCGTCCACATCCTCGACAATCGCTCCTTGCCCGCGCGCGGCGACCATGGGGTAGCTGCGGGTGTAGGACGGCGACACCACCGCCGCGTCCCGCGCGATCACTTCCTTCGCCTTCGGTCCGGGCAGAGCGGTAATAAGCTGCGGCAGAGCCGGACGGACTGCTTCCTTAATAGGCATGTAAGTTCTCCTCGTTGGGAATGGAACCAGACACTTCCCGCGCGCAACGGAGGGAATTTCATCCCGGGAAATTGCGCGCTGACGCGAACGTTCGCCGCGCAAAGGAGAACTTAGTCGGAGCCGAAAAGCGACGGCCTGGCGTTGGAGGGTCGAAAGACAATCATGGGAGCGCCGCCTCTTTCCTATTGTAACTCCGGCGCTCGAGTTTTCTCCCGCCAGAACCGCTGCGCCCAGGCCCACAGCGCCACGGGCGCCAGCATCGCCAGGCCGGCGAGCATTGCTACCCGCTCAACCGGCATTCCCCCGTCCACCAGCCAGCCGGCGATCAGGCTCGAGGCCGACATCGTCAGCACCGCGAAGCCGAACTCCGCGGCGAACACGCGCCCACGAAAAGCGTCGTCGGTTTGAAGCTGCAGCATTGTTGTCGAAATCACCCACACTGACGACAACCCGGAATGTGCAACCACCAGCGCCAGACACGCCAGAGCCAGCGTCGAAGCAAACCCCAACCCGACGTAGCCGAAAAACGCCGCCAGAAACCCGAGCCCGATCATGAGTCTCAGCCGCGATCCCATCTCGCCCGCCCACGCCGTTGCTGCCGTCGGACCCAGAATGGCGCCCGCACCGCGCGAAGCCATCAGCGCGCTCATGCCCAGCATTCCCGCCTGATGAATGTCGAGCCCCGGCGCGTGAATGGCGAACACCCTTTCGCCCAGGACCGGCAGAATCACCCAGTTCGCGCCCAGAACCCCGATGCCGCATTTGACGAAGATCGTCGCCCGCAACCGGCGCTTGCCGCGCACATACCGGATGCCTTCCATCACCGGCGTGAGTGCGAACAGATCCCGCGCCCGAACCGGCGTCTTCGCCTCCGCGTGCGGCTCGGCGAAGCGCGTCCGCCGGATCAACAGCGCCGAGCCGATGAACGACAACGAGTTCAGCACAAACACCGTGTCGCGTCCCAGGTACGCGGCCAGCAACCCGCCCACGGCGGCGCCCATGGTGAAGTTCAGCGACCAGGTGATCGAGGCCAGCGTGTTCGCCCGGATCACCTCGCCCTCCGGCACGATGTTCGGAATCGCCGCGTTGCGCCCCGGCTCGAACAAACCCCACAGCACGGTTTCCAGAAACAGCAGGGTGTAGAGCAGCCAGATGCGCCCCGGCCCTGTCACCAGCACCATCGAAAGCACGACGACGGCGCGCGTCCAGTCGGCGAACATCATCACCTGCCGCCGGCTCAAGCGGTCGTTCACCACGCCCGCCACGGGCGCGATGAAAAACTGCGGCAGCACCTGCAGCAGGAACGCGAACCCAACGGAACTGGCCTTATGGGTGAATTCGAGCAGCAGACTGTAGATGGCGACCGTGTAGAACCAGTCGCCCAGTTCGCTCACAATCTGCGCGAACCACAGTAAACGGAAATTGCGGTTTCCGCGAACCAGCGCAAGGTAGCCCGGCATGCGTTGCCGCCGCTACACGTAGAGGCCCATGCGAGTCTTCGCCAACTGCACGGTCGAAGCGGCGACGGGCCTCACCCGTTCCGCTCCGTCGCGGAGCACGCCGGTCAGGTAGCCGGGCTCGCCGACGATCTCGCGGTAGCGCCGCTGCAGAGGCTCCAGGTGCGCGACGACGATATCGGCCACGCGCTTTTTCAGATCGCCGTAACGCCGTCCTTCAAACTCGGCTCGCGCCTGCTCTTGGGTCCATTCCTCGAAAGCCCGGGCGATCTCGATCAGATTCGCTACGCCCGCGCCCAGCGAGTCGAAACTCACCGCCGGCTGCGAGTCCGTGGTCGCCCGCATGATCTTTTTTCGCGCCACTTCCGGCGGATCCAGCAGCCCCACCGCGTGGCCGGCCCCCGGCGCGGACTTGCTCATCTTAGTTTCCGGATCGTCCAGCCCCATCACGCGCGCGCCGCTCGACGGCAGATGCGTCGCCGGCACCGTGAACGTGTCGCCATAGAGCGAATTGAACCGCTGGGCGATGTCGCGCGTCAGTTCCAAGTGCTGGCTTTGATCCTCTCCCACCGGCACGATGGCCGCCTGGTAGAGGAGGATGTCGGCCGCCATCAGCACCGGATACTGCAGCAGCCCGTCGCCTATTGTCTCCTGCGCCTCGGATTTCGCCTTGAACTGCGTCATCCTCTGCAGCCAGCCCACCGGCGTGACGCAGGTCAGCATCCACGCCAGCTCCGCGTGCTCGGCCACCGACGATTGCACGAAGATGCTCGAAATGTCCGGATCGATGCCCGAAGCCAGAAACAGCGCCGCGACTTCTTCAATTTTTGCGCGCAACTCCGCCGGATCCTGATATACGGTGATGGCGTGCAGATCCACGATGCAGAAGTTGCTCTCGTAGTCGTGCTGGACCTTCACCCAGCTCTTCAGCGCGCCGAGATAGTTGCCGATATGCAGATGGCCGGAGGGCTGCACTCCGGACAGAACACGTTTTTTCATGCGGGGAATTCCGTTGCGGAAGTTCGCTTTCATGGTAACCGACTCACCCACGGCCGTCCCCGCTCTCCTTGTGCCCGCCACACCGGGAGCGTCACAATCAGAGTTTGGAACTAGAGACTGTCACGATCGAGAAACTCGTCTACGGCGGGGAAGGACTTGCGCGGCTGGATCACCGCGTGGCGCTTATCCCCTTCGTGCTGCCAGGGGAAAAAGTGCGCGCCGGGTTTACGCCTTCCAAGGGTGGCGTTTTGCGCGGCGCCGCGGTTGAAATCGTGGAGCCGTCCTCATCCCGGCAAGCCGCGCGGTGCCCCTATTTCATGCATTGCGGCGGGTGCCACTACCAGCACATCGCCTACGAGGACCAACTCCGCTACAAACGCGACATCCTTGAAGAGGCGCTGCGCCGCATCGGCAAGCTTATTTGGGAAGGCGAGACGGGCGTGCTCTCCGCTTCGCCGTGGCAATATCGCAACCGGGTGCGGCTGCACTTTTCCGGCGGAGCGATGGGCTACTTCGCTTCGGGCACGAACGCGGTGGAAAAGATCGGCGCATGCGCCATCGCCAGCCCGCGCATCGACGCCACGGTCCGCGCGATCCACGAGGCCCTGCCGCGCATCGGCAGCCTCGATGCTTCCGTCGAACTTTTCACTAACGAGACCACCGTCCAGATCTCCAGCCGCGACCACCTGCCCAAGGCTGCACGCGAGTTGTTTTTCAGCCTTGGCGTTTCCGCGCCGATCGAGTATCACGGCCTCCGGGTCAGCGCCGGCTCGTTTTTCCAGGTGAACCGATTCCTCGTTGACGACCTCGTGCGCGCGGCCACGGCCGGCGCCACCGGCGAGGCCGCGGTCGATCTTTATGCCGGCGTTGGCCTGTTTTCGTCCGCGCTCACCGCGGGCTTCCCGCAGGTCACCGCCGTCGAGATGGCCAACTCGGCGGCACGCGACCTCGAATTCAACGGCCGCAACAGCGCCTCGCCGTGGCACGCCGTCCGCGCCGACGCCGCCGAGTTCCTCGCCTCGCTCGACAAGCCGCCGGACTTCCTCCTTGCCGACCCGCCGCGCTCCGGCCTCGGCGCCCGTGTCGCCAAAGAACTGATCCGCCTGCGGCCGCCACGCGTTTGCCTGGTTTCTTGCGACCCTGCAACTCTGGCCCGCGACCTCGCCCTGCTCACGGCGGGCGGATTCCGCATTGAGTCCATCACCCTCGCCGATCTTTTCCCGCAGACCTACCACATCGAGACCGTGGTCCACCTGGCCGCCTGAGCGCGGCGCTACGGCGTGGTTTCGTACGGCTTGATCTGATCCGCGATTTTCGCTTTGTCGCCCACCACGACCAGCGTCATCTTGTCCGGCACGATGTATTTTTGGGCGATGCGCTGTACTTCGTCCGGCGTCACAGCCATCACGCGCGGCACGTATTCGGTGAGGAACGACCGCGGGAGGTCTTGCGAGTCGACGAACTGCAGTTGGTTGATGACGGCGTCGGCGCTCATCGTGTTGCGGATCACGAAGGTTCCGGCGAGGTAGTTCTGAATGCCCTTCAACTCGGCTTCCGGCGGCGGCGCGTCGCGCAGGCGGTTTATCTCGTAAAAGATTTCCTTGAGCGAGGGGCCGGTTACGTTGGTAGTGACGTCGGCCGCTTCAAGCCAAAAGGCCATATGGTGGCGCGTGGCGACCTGGCTGTAGGGCGAGTACGTGTAGCCTTTCTGCTCGCGGATGTTGCTGGTGATGCGCGAGGCGAAGGAGCCACCCAAGAGCGAGTCCATGACGACGAGCGGCATATAGTCCGGGCTGCCGGGTTTTGCAACCGCAAGGCCAAGGTAAAGCGTCGATTGCGTGGCGTTGGGACGATCAATGAGAGCGAAAGCGCGGGTTGTGGAAGGCTTGGCCGGAGGGATATCCGGCGCTGTTCCGCGGGCCCACTTGGAGAAGGCCTGCTCGATAGCGGGACGCAGTCCGGGGCCGAGTTTGCCCGCGACGTAGAGATGGGCGCGGCTTGCATCGCAGTTGGCACGGTAAAACGCCTTGACTTGCGCTGTTGTCAGGCGCTCCAACTCACCGGGAGCCGGATAGACCCGCCCGTAAGGCTGATTCGGAAACAAAAGCTTTAGAAAATGTTCTACGGCTTGGCTCTGCGCCTGGGCCTGCTCGACGGCTAGGTCCCGCGCGAGATTCTTCTTCAAACGAGCGATCTGGGAGTCCGGCAGCAGCGGATTCTCGAGGACGTCGGCAAGCAGGGAGATGAACTGCGGCCCGAAATCGGAGAGCACCACGCCTCCGGCGTTCATGTATTCCGTGCCCGCCGTGATGTCGACTCCTCCGCCCATGCCCGCGGCTTGGGTGGCGACCTGCTCGGCGGTGCGCGTGGTGGTGCCTTCCTTCATCAGCAGCGCGGTGAGGCGCGCGATACCGGTCTGCCCAACGGGCGCATAGATCCGGCCGGCGTCGATGAACACGCGGACGGCGAGGCGCGGCACTTCGCCGTAAGGGACGATGGTCACCTTCATGCCGTTGGGCAGGGTGAAGTCCCACGCGGCGGGGAGCCGGAAGGGTTTCGGCGGGCCGCCCGGCGGCGGAAGTTCCTTCGCAGAGGCGAGCGCCGCGCAGAGAAACAGTGTGATAGCGAGCGGTTTCATTTTCCCTCCTTGCCGGCGCCCGGTTCGATGGTGAGAACGGTGCGGTTCGTGGGCTCCAGATAAGTCTGCGCGGCATGTTCGATCAACTCGGGAGTTACTTTGCGGAACTGATCTTCGAGCGAGTTGATCCGCGCCGGGTTATCGTCGAAGAGCGCGAAGCAGGCAAGTAAGTTCGCCCGGCCGAAGCCGCCGAACTGGCTCATCGAATCGTACAAGTAAGCCTGCATCTTGGTGATGCTCCGGTCGATCAACGCCTGGCTGACCGGCTTGGTGCGCAGGCCGGCGATGACGCTATCGGCGGCGGCGAGGATCTGGTCCGTCGTGACATTCGAATCGTGGATGAGGGAGACGGTCCAAAGCATCGGGCCGTCATAGTCGAACATGTCGCCGAGGTCGCTGTTGATGCCGCCGGAAATGCTGCTGGTGTAGCCGCGTTTTTTGACGAGTTCCTGGTAAAGCAGGCTGTCGTCGCCTTGCAGCAGCATCTGGTCGATGAGACCCATGGCGTAGTATTCGGGCGTGTTGCGCTCCGGCATGTGATAGGCGAAGGCAAGGGCGGGGCGGTTGGCGAGCGGGTCCTTCCGGCTGCCGTGGCGCTCGGCGGTCTGTTTCGGTTCGGCGAGGTCCGGGATCGCCGGCACTTTGGCAGGGGGAATCGATCCAAAGTATTTTTCGACAAACGCCTTGGCCTGCTTGGGATCGAAGTCGCCGACGATGGCCAGGGCGGCGTTGTTCGGAGCGTAGTAGGTCTTAAAGAACGCCTGGACTTCATCGAGTTTGGCCGCTTCGATGTCTTTCAGATCGCCGTAGAAGTTATGGGCGTTGTACCAGTTCTGGTTGGCGTACTGCGGCATCCAGAGCCAAGGGAAGCCGCCGTAGGGCTGGTTGAGCACGTTGACGCGGACTTCGTTGGAGACAACGCCCTGTTGGTTTTTGAGGTTCGCGGCCGTGACGTCGAGGCCTTTCATGCGGTCGGCTTCGGCCCAGAGGACGGTTTCAAGTTTATTGGCCGGCATGAGTTCGAAGTAGTTAGTGAAGTCGAATCGCGTGGAACCGTTCAGGACCCCGCCGTTGTCTTCGACGAGTTTGACGAACTCCATCTTGCCGAGATTTTCCGAGCCCTGGAACATCATGTGTTCGAACAGATGGGCGAAGCCGGTGCGGTCTCGCGGTTCGATCCGGAAGCCGATGCGGTAGTAGACGGCAGTAACGACGGTGGGCGCGGTGGTATCGCGGGAAAGGATGACACGCAGGCCGTTAGGGAGCTTATAGTACTCGACGGGTACGGTGAACCCGGAGGAGGCGGCGAAGGCGGGAGTAAGCGTCGCAAGAAAAAGTGCAGCGGCGCAGAAGAGGCTTACACGTTGATGGGCCAGCACTCTTCTAAGTACGCAGCGCGATAGTGACAAAGTTCCCTCCTCGATGTGGTGTTCCGTAGAGTAGCATCGGGGAGGGGGCGGCGCCCGCGGTGGGGCGGGCGCCTGGGGCAGACAGATCGTTGGAGGTTAGTCGCGGGGGGCGGCGGCGACGGCGGCGGCTTCGGCGGATTGGAGTTCGAGGCCAATGCGTTCCCCGTTGATGAGGACGAAGCCCTGATTGATCAGTTGCTGGCCGGTGCAGTCGTATTTTTCGTAGCAGGCGAGTGCGGTCATCGGGAAAAGGTACTCGACGGAGAGCGCGGTGGAAGCGGTTCCGGCGGGGCGGACCGTGGTGCTGAAGTCGACGCCGTCGAGGCTGTTACGGTCGGGCAGGTGGGCGAGGACGCCGCGGATGAGGTGTGAGATGTGCTCGTCGAAAGCGAGGGCAGCCATGCGGTATTGCGAACCGCCGTCGGATTCCTGGAGGGTAGTTTTCATCGAGAGCTGGAGGTAGCTGCCGCCGCGGAACGGGATCATTCCTGGTGGGGCATAGGGGACGAAGTGAGCTTCCTTGTCGAGGTCGTGGACGAGGGAAGCGAGCGCGGCATCGCCGGGCCCCGTAGCGGATGTCTTCGGCGCCGGGACGGCGGGCGCGGCGGGAGCCGCCGGCGTTGCGGGCGTGGCCTGCGTGGCGGGCGCCACGCGGGCGGCAGGTGCGGGAGTCAGTCCGGCGACGACCGGCGGGTCCGGCTCGGGGACGGAATTTGTGTTGGCGGCCGCGAGGGTGACTTGTTTGGGCTCTTTCTTGGGTTTGGGCGCGGGGAGCCAAGCTTCGCATTGCCGCTCCCAACCTCCGGCAGGAACGGAATTGACAAACAAGGCTCCTTGGAGGAGGACGGCCTCTCGCGCGGCCGGCGTCTTGGCTTCCAGGAACGCGGCGACCGCCGAGTGCGGGAAGAAGTACTCGACGTTTTCGGCGACCTCCACGGTGACGCCGAGCATCTGGCGGCGCACGTGCTGCGCGATTTCGAAGGCGAAGGCCCGGAACTTAGGCTCATCGGCCATGGCCGGGACAGCGGCTTCGAGGATGGGCTCGATGACAGTATCGAGGGTGCGCTGTGCGCGCTGGGGTGTGTTCAGCGTATCGGCGTAAGACGCGAAGTAATTGCCGGTTACCTCAACCACAGTCTGGTGGTTGTAAGTGTCGAAGTGGATGGCGCGGTGATCGACTTCCTGTTCCTGTTTCTCCGTGATATCGAGCACGCGGCTGAGATAGAACGGATACGGGAACTGATGCGAGGTAACGGCGACGCCGATTTTCTTCAGCGACGCGAAGTCCTTCTGCTCGAGGACCTTCAACTCGGGGTCGCGGATTTCGGCGGGCGAGAGCACTTGCGCCCGGCCGAGCGCGACCAGCCCGGCTGCCGACACAATCACCGACAGTAACTTATTGGCGGGCATAGATCAGACCTTTCTCGTGATAAGGGGGATCGGAAACGGCGCGAACGTAAGAGACGAGCGCGTCGGCATCGGATTTACTCAGCGTCCCACCGTAGGACGGCATTTCGGCGGATTGGTGACGGGCCGCGCCTCCGTACAGAATGATAGCGGCGATATCGGCGTCGCTCATGGTGTTGTAGAAGTTGCCGTCGCTAAAGGAATGCGGTTTGGTAACAAGGTTGTCGTAATTCGAGACGCGTTCGACGGTGGATTCCTGGTTGTGGCAGCGGGAGCAGTACTTCTCGTTCAACTGCCGGCCGAGGTTTTGTTGATAGCCAAGGGCGATTTCATCGAGGTTGAGCGTGATGGCTTTGCCTTGTTTGTCCCATGTGGTGGCGACAATGCGGTATCGGCCGGAGATGCTGCCGAGCTGGCAGTTGACAGTTAACGTGCCGTCGTCAGCGGTCAGGCCGGTGGCCGGTGTTACGGTTGCGTCGCCAGCGGTGGTGAAGGAAACGAGTGCGCCGGCCACGCCGTTTCCTTGCGCGTCGTTGACCTGCACGACGATCGGCTGGTCGAGCGGCGAGCCGACAAAGCCGGCCTGTTTGCCGCCGCTCGACTCAACGAGCGCCGCGCCGTTGGCTTTCGGGTGGAGGACCGGCGCGGCCGGCCCTTTGTGGCAGCCCGCGAGGCCCAGCAGCATTGCCAGGGTTGGAAGTCCGAACCGGACGGCACGAGTCATTTGCCCTTCTCCTTCGGTGTTTTGGTTTGCGCCATGAGGAACGCGGCAATATCGCGGGCGTCCTCATCGGGGATGTGCTGGTTCGGTTCTATGGTGCCGGGCCGGAGTTTTTGCGGGTCTTTGAGGTAGTTGACGATCCAGGCGGCGTTCAAGCGGAGACCAACCTGGGTAAGTGTCGGCCCGACGTAGCCTTTGTCGGTGTTGGGATCGACGATGTGGCAGGCTTGGCAGGCGTACTTGGAGTAGAACAGTTGCTTGCCGTGGTCGCGCTCGGCCGGAGTGAAGCTCGAGGCGGGCAGCGAGGTGGCGTCGAAAGCGGGCGTCTGGTAGACCGTGAGGATGTAATCGGCCAGGGTCTGCGCATCCTTGTCGGATAAGTTGAAGCGCGGCATGCGCCGGATGAGAGCGGGCCGGAGGGTGTTGGGTGCTTTGAGGAAGGCGACGAGCCAGGGTCGCTGGACGGCGCTACCTTCGATGCTGAGGTCGGGGGCCATGTCGCCGCCTCGGCCGTTGATCGAGTGGCAGGAGAAGCAACGGAGGTCGGCGATAAGCTGGCCGGCGGGCCCGGCGGGTTCGTAGTCGGAAGGCGCCGGGCCGGGGACACGGAGGTTGGCCGGCAGGCCTTCGGCGCGATCGGTCTGGGCGAGGAGAGCGTTCACCAGCGCGTTGATCTGCGTGGTGGTGAGCGTGAACTGGGGCATCTTCATGGCCGAGCCGAACTGATGGGGGTTGCGGATTTTGGCCGCGAGATACGACGGCAGGTCATGTTCTACGCCGGGGACAAAGACGATTTTGGCGAGCGAGCGGCTGCCTACTTCGGTCAGGTCGGGCGCGAAGTTGTCCGGCTTCTTTATGCCGTTAATGACATGGCAGGAAGCGCAACCGCGCTCATTGACCAGTCTCTTGCCGTGGTCGATCTGCGCCTGGGTGGCTGGGGAGAGCGAAACGTGGGCCAGGAAGTCGCTGTCGGTTTGCGAGCCGAGGTAGCGGGCGAGCAGGCCGAGTTGCTTCGCGTCGAAGCGGTAATGCGGCATGACCGTGTTCGGGCTCCAGTTGCCTGGGTTGGAGAGCCAGGAGACGAGCCACTCGGGCTTGACCTTGGAGCCGACTCGGGTCAACTCGGGTCCGACGTTTCCGCCGACAAGCATGCCGGCGGCGTTCTGCATGGCGTGGCAGGAGGCGCAAAAGGATTCGCCATAGAGGCTGGAGCCTTCGCCGCTCGAGTCGGCGGAGGGTTGGGTGACGGCAGGCGGCGCTACGTTGAGTTTGGTGCTCTGGGCGATGAGGAAGGCCGAGATGTCGCGGGCTTCGTCGTCGCTGAAGCCGAAGTTCGGCATCGTGGCGGAAACCGCGTAGGCTTGCGGGTTCTTGAGCCAGGCGTAGATCCACTCGCGCGTCGTTTTTTCGGCGATGTGGGTCAGGAGCGGGGGATGGTCTGCCGGAGCGATCTTGTTGCCGTCGGCCAGGTTCAGCGTATGGCAATGGATGCAGCCGTACTGGCCGAGGAGTTGGCGCCCCTGGTTGAGTTGCGGCGTGCCCGTGAGTTTGTTCTGGTGGCACTGGCCGCAGCCGGACTCGAGGTATTGCGCCGGAAGGATGGGCTGTTCCCAGGCGAGGGTGCTGCTGTGGGCTTCCTCGACGGTGGTGGCGACGCCCTGGCCGCGGTGGCAGAGGACGCAGCCAAACTGGTCGAGTTTGTGCGGGATCACCGGGTGGGGCCGGAAAGGCTGCGGCCCGTTGCCGTCGAGGGAAGTGGCCTTCAGGGCGACGTGGCAGGTGGTGCAGCGGTCGACGACGCCGATGGCGGGTAGCCAGGTTTGCTGGATGCCTCCCTCGAAGCGGCGCTTGAGAGTGGCGGCGTCGCCGCGGTTGGCGATGTAGCGGAGGTAGCCGGCCTGATAGCCGGTCCATTCGCGGAAGTGGTCCTTCGCGGGAACGACGGCGAGGCAGAGCAGCAGGATCACGCTCAATGAGCCGAAAGCGCGGGCGCTGTCGCCGAAAAGCGTGCGCCAGGCGGAAGTGAGTTTCGATCTCATATCGACCCTCCCCAAGGCCACACCAGAGACCAGCCCGGACCGCGGAACAGGGTGCCGATCACCGTGAGGACGATGGCCTCAATGAGAAACCAGGTCATGATCCAAAACGGAAGCGGCTTTGACGTAAGCCACCGGCGGAGGCGGCCGCCGGAGTCGGGCGGCGTTCCCGCAGTCCAGTACATGAGCGCCGCGACGAAAAGCGTGGGAGCGAGGATGGCCCAGACTTCGAGGATCGAGAGTCCGATCGTTAGCACGATGACTGAGATGGTTAACACGCGCATCCGGCGCGCGCGGTTTTTGGTCCAGAGGCCGGCGGCTTCGATGTTGATGTTGAAGTACGGAATGACGATGAGGGCGATGACGACGAGGGTGGGGATGAGAACGCCGCCGACGATGGGCGGGAAGTAATGGAGCAACTCCTGGAGGCCGAGGAAATACCAGGGCGCCTTGGCGGGGTTGGGAGTTTGCAGCGGATCGGCGAGTCCTTCGAGCGGCGCGTTGAACAGCAGCGAGACGAGGGACAGCAGGATGAGTATGACCTCGGATGCGATGGCGACCCGGAGGAGCGTTTCCGGGTGAGTCATCACGAACGGGTCGTCGGTGGCCGTGACGTGAGGCGAGGTGCGGCGCGTGACGAAGGCGACGCGGACCGGCGTGCGGCGGCTGTCGGAATCGAGAACCGTGGTGAAGTTCGGGGATTCAGGCATGGGGGCTAGTGACCTCGGATTCGGTTTCGGAAGAGGGGATGGATATGGGCTGCGGCTGGGCCGGGTAACGCGTCAGACGCGGCTCACGGTACAGGCCGCCGTCCTTGCGGATCCGCCAGAAGTGCACGCCTATGAAAGAGACGGCGGCAAGCGGCAGGATGACGCAGTGGAGAACGTAGAAGCGAAGGAGCGCGTTCGCGTTGACGGTGGTGCCGCCGAGCATCAGGAAGCGGATCTTGGCGCCCATCCACGGCACGGCCGAGAGGATGTTACTGCCCACGGTGATGGCCCAGAAGGCTAACTGGTCCCACGGAAGTAAGTAGCCGGTGTAACTGAGGAACAAGGTAAGGATTAAGAGCACGACGCCGACGACCCAGTTAAATTCGCGGGGCGGGCGGTAAGCGCCGCGATAGAATACGCGGGCCATGTGAGCAAAGACGAGGAAGACCATCGTGTGGGCGGACCAGCGGTGTAAGTTCCGGAGGAAGACGCCCGCGGAGACGACAAACTGGAGATCCTTCATGTCGGCGTAAGCCTGGGGCACCGAGGGATGGTAGTAGAGCATCAGCGGAATGCCGGTGGCCACGAGGATGAGGAAGGTGACAAAGGTAAGGGTGCCGAGATACCAGGTGATGCCGAACTCGAGCGAGCGGCGCCGCATCTTGACAGAGAACAGGTGGAGGAAAAGGTTCTGCTGGACGGCGAGGGCGCGATGCAGGTTGCTCGTGCCGCGGCCGCCGCGGAACACGGACTGCCAGGCGCGGGATTCGAGCAGGCGGTTGAGGGCGTTCTGTGTGGAGGAAGCCATGTTTCAGACCCGGAGGAACTGTTGTTCGGCGACGGTAGTGGCGCTGTCGACCATGAGGTCGCCGTCATCGCTGATCCATACCCTCAGCCAGGGCAGCGGGCGGGGCGCGGGGCCGGCGATCTTGATGCCGTCGATGTTGAACTTGCTGCCGTGGCAGGGGCAGGCAATGATGCCAAGCGCGGCGGCCCAGGCAGTGCGGCAGCCGAGGTGGGTGCAGGTGGCCGAAAGGGCGTAGAAGCCCTGCGGCCCGTGGATCAGGTAGACGCCGGCTTCCGACAGGGTAGTGACGCTGCCGGAGGGGTATTGGTCCGGTTTGCCGGCGTTGGTGATGGGGGATGGCTCGTAAAGTACATTGGGGGCGAGGTACTCGTAGCCGAAGGCGGCGGCGCCGACGCCTGCGACGGCGAGGGCTCCGATGCCGAGCTTCTCGAACGTCCGCCGCGTACAGCCGCAGGGCGTGGACGGTTCTGGATTTGATTTTTCTTCAGGCATGATCTCCTCCTTGCGGAATGAAACGGTTATGAAGTGACTGCCAGATCCAGGTGCACCATGGGGGCCAGGCCCTGGGAGGCGAAATTATAAGACTCCATGCTGATGACCTCGACGGGGCAGCGGGCAGCGCAGAGGCCGCAGCGGATGCAGCGGGTTTCGTCCTTGAGCATGGCCGAGCCGGTGACCTGGCCGAGTTGTTCGGCGGCTACGTCGTCGAGTTCGACGCGGTAAAGGGCTTCGTTGGACTGGATATGCGAGGTGACGTTGTCGGTGAATTCGATCTGTTCGAGAGGGACGATGCGGAGGCACTGTTCCGGGCAGACGTCGACGCAGCCGCCGCAGAGGATGCATTGGCTGCCGTCGCTCGCGTTGCCTTCAAAGACGGTGTTGACCCAGCAGTGGAGGCAGCGGCGCGCCTCGCGCATGGCCATTTCTTCGTCGTAGCCGACCTCGACTTCGGTGATGCCGGTGCGGCGGCCGAGGGGGAGCATGGGGATCGGCTCGCGGCTGAGCTCCATGTAGCCGGCGAGCATTTCGTGGCGGTCGAGGACGTCGACTTCGATTTCTGTGCGCTCGCGTTTGCGGCCGGAGAGGAAGGCGTCGACCGAGGCGGCGATGCGCCGGCCGTCGCCGACGCTGTCGATGATGAGGCGCGGACCGAAGACGCAATCTCCGCCCGCGAAGACGCCTTCGGCGGTGGTCTGGAGGGTTTCGCGGTCCGCCGTGACCAGGCCGCGGGGGCTGACCTTGACGCCGTCTTCGGGACGGAGGAATTCGAGGTTCGGCATCTGGCCGATGGCCATGATGACGGTGTCGCATTCGAGGATGGATTCGCTGTTTTCGTAGAAGGTGGGGTTGAAGCGGCGGTTGGCGTCGAACAGGGATTTTGTGCGGAGGGTTTCGAGGCCCGTGACTTTACCGTCGCGGCCGACGATGCGTTTGGGGCCGCGGCCGCCGTGGATGAGGATGCCTTCAGTTTCGGCTTCTTCGACTTCCTCGACGGCGGCGGGCATTTCCTCGCGCTGTTCGAGACAGACGATGCTGACCTCGCGGGCGCCCATGCGGAGGGCGGCGAGGGAGACGTCCATCATTTCGTGGGCGGCGACCATGGCGACGCTTTCCTCGCGCGGGATGAGGCCTTCGTCTTCCGTGGGGTGGGCGCGGAGGACTTCGCGGGCGGCGGAGCGGGCGACGTCCATGGCGACGTTGCCTCCGCCGATGACGACAACCTTTTTGCCGATGCGGAACTGGTAGCCGAGGTTGACGTTGAGGAGGAACTCGATCCCTTTATGGACGCCGTCGAGTTCGACGCCGGGGATGGAGAGGTCGCGGCTGCGGTGGGCGCCGACGCCGATGACCACAGCGTCGAAGCCGGCATCCTTGAGGCTGGCGATGGTGAAGTCCCGTCCGGCGGCGCGGTTGAGTTCGAGCGTGATGTCGCCGATCTCGAGGATTTCGCGGATCTGCGCGTCGATGACGCCCCGGGGTAAGCGGTACTCGGGGATGCCCAGCCGAAGCATGCCGCCGGCGACGGAGGCCGCCTCGAAGATGGTGACGCGGTAGCCGAGCAACGCCAGGTCGTGTGCGGCGGAGAGGCCTACCGGGCCGCTGCCGATGATAGCGACGCGGTACGGGAGTTTCGCGATCGGCCTGCGGCGCGACTCGAGCGGGTGGCGGGACTCGGGGCCGTGGCGCTCGGTGAGGAAGCGTTTTAGGGCGCGAATGGAGATGGGTTTGTCGATCTGGCCGCGGCGGCAGGCGGTTTCGCACGGGTGGGCGCAAACCCGCCCGCAGACGCTGGCCATGGGGTTGGGATCACGGGCGTAGCGGTAGGCTTCCTCGAAGCGGCCTTCGGCGATGAGCGATACATAGCGTCCCGCATTGGTGCCCGCAGGGCAGGCCATCATGCACGGAAAATTCGTGTGCAGCCACTCAACGTCGACCCGTTTGTTTTGGAAGCGCATCCGCATGAGCGTGTCTCCGGTAGTTGATTGACGGCGGTTAGAACGAGAAATCGAGCTTGGCGTTGCCGGAGACCGTCACCGGCTTGGAGACGACCTTCTTGCCTTCCTTCCAGGCCGAGACGGTGTACTGGCCGTCGGGGAGGTTGTCGATTTTATAGTTGCCGCTTTCGTCCGCCTCGGCGAAGTACGGCGTGGGGGTGACGATGATGTAGCCGGACATTTCGGGGTGGACGTTGCACAACAGCGGCACGACGCCGGTCTGGGTGAACTTGAACGAGCGGATTTCGCCGGTCGGCCAGGTGCCCATGTTGTGGCTCAATTTCTTGTTCCCGTTGATGGAGGGCCAGAAGATGTTGTGCTGGACCTTGTCGCCGTTGAGGAAGTCGACGGTGCTGCCTACGAGGACGACGACGACGTGTGGCTGGAACTTGAGGTTTTTCTGGTCCATGGTGACGTGTTTCGCCGGGGGGTCGAAGGTCTTGCCGGCAATGGCGTTTACATAGACGACGGCGCTTCCTCGGCCGCCGCCGACGGTGCCGGTCAACGAGCCGGCCACGGCGAGAGAACTGACAAGCGACGCGCTGAGAGCGAGCGTTGCGATTCGATAGAAAGACATGTGAGTGTTAACTCCTCCTTGTGACGTTTCGATTACTAGAAGACAAATTCCGTGGCCATTACGAGCGTGTTAACCCGGAAGGGATTGGTTGCTTTAATCAACCCCGTCTGGGGGTTGGTTACGAAGGTGATGGACTGCAGAGGCCGGATCTCGTATTCGACCGAGAACTTGATGTTGGCCCGGAGAAGGAACTGGATCCCGGGCGTGTAGCGGTTGCGCGTGGAGTCATACGGGGCGAAGAACGGGGTGTTGGTGGCGAGCGTAAGGCCGTTGATGCGGTCGGCCGTGGAGTTGACGCTGTCCCAGCGCCCGATGAGCATGATCCAGGGCTTGATGAGGTAGTTTGCTTCGACGAACCCGCCGTCGAAGTCTACTGGCGTGCCGTACATGAAGCCCGTTGGCGTGAGGCTGTCGGCGGCCAAAGGCAGCGGGACGAGGGCTCCGTTGGCGGTCACCGGCAACGGGTTGTCGTCGCGGGCGAACATGTAGAGGCCGTAAATGTAGAAGTTGCGGTAGTTGAAGCTGATATTGCCCCCGGCGCGATAGAAGGGGGCGGTGGCGTTAATGTATGTCGGACTGACCTGCTGCATGGGCAGGGCGAGGGGCAGGGTGGAGTCGCCGTGCATGTAGAAACCGCCGACGGTGAGATAGGTGTGGTCCCGGGGACCGGTAGGGCCGGCGGCCTGGATTTCGTGCCTGACAGCCGGGTCGCGTTCGAGGTTGAAGCGGTAAGAGACGCGGGCGAAGATGTCCTTGCTGGTCGTGTCAGAGGCGAAGCCGACGCCGCCGAAGGCGCCTCCGGTGGCCGAGGGCACGTAGGGGTTCATGTTGGCGGATTGGGCTACGCCGTTCGAAGACTGGTCAAAGACGGCGAGGGAGTAGTGATAGCCGCCGTAGAGATGGCCGCCGCTGACTTCGACGCCGCGCGCCGGGGTGGCCATGGTGACCTGGTTGACGACATTCTGCTGGGCGGCGAAAGGGGTGAGCGCGCCGACGCTGGTTTCGCTGTAGATGTCGTACGGGCTGATGTTGATGGTGCGGGCCTGGGTATATGGCAGGTCGAGCTCGAACTGGCCGATGCGTACGTACACGCTATCTTTGGGCATCTTCATGAGGCGGCTCAGATCGACAAAGCGGAAGTAGCCGTCCCCGAGTCCTCCGGCGGCGTTATCGCCACCGACGCTGATGTCGTCGTCAACCCAATACGCGATGTCGCCGCCAAAGTTGCCGGCGGTGAAGAGGCTGAAGTAGCCGGTTTCGAAATCCGTACCCGGGATCACTTGGGGCGTAGATCCGGGCGGTGTCAGAGCGTTGAACTTGTTGCGATTGCTGCTGGTGACCTGAAAGTAATTGTTCATGCGGAGCCCAACGGGGACGTTGCCGGGGATTTCGCCGGGCCAAACGGCGTTGGGGAAGGCCATCTTCTGGGCCTCGGCTCCCAGCATCAAGGGCGGCTGCTTGAGCATGGACGCGTCGTCGGTGGGGAATTTGAAGCCGGCATCCTTGAATGCCTTTCCGAAGTCGTTTAGCAGGGGGAAGTCCAAGTGGCAAGTAGTACAGGACGTCCCATACTTACGCGCAAAGGCGGGGATTGCATAGGAGCGGCTGGGAACTAATAGGGCCAGTCCAACAATTCCGAAGGAGATGGAACTGGCTACAAGCGCGGCTATCGTTTTTTGTCGTCGGGTGTTGTCACGTCTCACCGTTCATAACCTCGGCGTTGCCTGTTGCAGGCTGTGGTCCAAAGCGATTTTGGATGGTTGGCTCTTTATTACCTTGGGTAAACCTCGAACCTATTAGTCTGAGGTTGAGGAATTTGGCGCAGATCTGCGCTGATGCTGCGCTACGAGGCGCACGCGTCGCGCACGCATTTCAAATAAGTCTTTTGAAATCGTCGGCTTTTCCAGTACCCGAGTTAATGCTAGAAGGCGTACCTGGGCTGTCTGTGAATTCGGGCCTCGCGCAAATGGCGGCAGCGAGCAGCATCGGCATGGTGGGGGGCCTGAATGTTGGGCCACAGTCGAGGCTAGTGAGTCCGGAGCAGTTGTGATGGGTTGAAAGACGTCAGAACTACTGCGAATGTAGTAGTAACTTTCGGATAAGTAACAAGTAGGTCACGCTCCGGCGCGACGGTGGACACCATAGGACCAGCCGTGACGGAATCGTGGCTACCGCCGGGGAACCGCTTCGCGTTATTCGTAGCGAACGGCGGTGAGCGGATCGACGCGGGTGGCGCGGAGCGCGGGGATGAGGCTGGCGGCAGCCGCGACGAGCGATAGGGTCACGGTGACGGCGGTGATCGTGAGAGGGTCAGCCGGTTGGACGCCGAAGAGCATGCCGGCGAGAAGGCGCCCGGCGGCGAGCGCGGCGATGAGGCCCGCGGCCAGGCCCGCAGCAACGGGCAGCATGGCTTGACGCAAGATCATGCCCAGGATCGTCGAGGCGCGGGCGCCGAGAGCGATGCGGATGCCGAGTTCGTTGGTACGAAGGGCTACGGCGTAGGAAACAACGCCGTAGATGCCGAGGCTCGAAAGGATGAGCGCCGCGAGTCCAAAAAGAAGGATGAGGTTCATCTGGAAGCGGCGTTGGGCGACGGAGGAGTCGACGACCTGCTGCATGGTTTCAAAGTGGCCGATGGGGAGTTCGGGGTCGAGGGAGTGGATGACGCCGCGGATCCCGGGGGCGAGAGAAGTTGGATCGATCGAGGTGCGGACGGCGAGTGCGGGCCCGCCGAAGGCGCCGCGCTGCCAGTAGGGGACGTAGACAGTAAGCGAGGGCGGCTTGTCGAGCGTGACGGTGCGGACGTCGCCGGCGATGCCGATGACCTGGACGAGGGGTCCGTCGGGGTCGCCGATGCGGAAGCGCTTGCCGATCGGGTCCTGGCCGGGGAAGACGCGGGCGGCGGAGAGCGAAGAAATGACAGCTACGAGGGCGCCCTGGTCGGAGCCGGCGAAGAAGCGGCCGCGACGGAGGGGGATGCCAAGGGTTTCAAAATACTCGGGATTGACGCTTCGGATATCGGCGAGCGGGCGCTCCACCATAGGGAGGTTCGTGCCCTCGACGCCGAGCAGGTTGTTGCCGCCCTCGCCGCTTAAGGGGAGCATGTTGGAGATGCCGGCGGAGGTGACGCCGGGAAGAGCCTCGACGCCGGAGAGTAGGGCGCGGGCGAAGCGGATTCTCTGGGGCTGGTCCGGGTAGCGGCTGTCGGGGAGGTTCAGGTTGACGGTAAGAACGCGCTCGGCAGTGAAACCTTTATCGACAGCAAGGAGGTTGACGAAGCTGCGGAGGAGGAGTCCGCCGGCGGCAAGACAGAGGGCGCTGAGGGCGACTTCGAGGGCGACGAGGGTGGTGCGCAGGAGGCCGGCGTCACGGCCGGAGGTTGCGCCGCGAGCGCCGGCGCGGAGGGTCTCTTGCGGGTCGACGCGGGCCAGACGCCAGGCGGGGAGCAGGCCGGAGAGAAGCCCGGCGGCGAGCGAGATCGCGGCGGTGAAGGCGAGGACGCGGGCGTCGAGGTGGACTTCGTCGAGGCGGGGCAGATCGAGCGGCGCGCGGGAGAGGATGAGGCGGAGGCCGAAGTAGGCGAGTGCTACGCCGGCGACGCCCCCCAAGGCGGCCAGTACGAGGCTTTCCGTGAGCACCTGGCCAAGGAGGCGTCCAAGGCCGGCGCCCAAGGCCGAACGGACGGCAAGTTCGCGTTTGCGTGCGGTGGAGCGGGCGAGCAGGAGGTTGGCGATGTTGACGCAGCCGATAAGGAGCACGAGGCCGACGGCGGCGAGGAGGAGTTCGAGTCCGCTGCGCGAGCGACCGGTGATTTGGGCGCGGAGGGGAACGAGCGCGGCGAGCATCTCGATTTTTTCCGGCGCCTGGGCAGCGAGCCGCGCCTGCTCGGCGTTTAATTCAGCGAGCGCCTGGCCGAGCGTAACGCCGGGGCGGAGTGCGCCGATGCAGGCGTAGTTGAAGTCACCCATAGGATCGAGTTCGGAGGGCTTAAGGCCGAAGGGCTTCCACAGTTCCGGGCGCTCTTCGGAGATGGTCATGGCGTAAAGCTGGCTGAGTTTCGGGAAGTGGAAGCCGGGGGCGAGCACGCCGACGACCTCGTAAGGTTTGCCGTCAAGCTGGATGTTGCGGCCGAGGATGCTCCTGTCCGCTCCGAAGCTGCGGCGCCAGAGCGAGTCGCTTAGTACAACGACATGATCGCGGCCCGGCGTGTCTTCCTCGTCGCGGAAGGTGCGGCCGAGTTCGGTGCGCGCGCCAAGCATGGGGAAGAGACTGGGGGTGACCCGGGCGGCGGCGATGCGCTGGGGTTCGCCCGAGCCGGTGAGATTGAACTTTGTGCCACCGATGATAGCCAGAGCGGAGAAGGCGTGGACGGATTTTCGCCACTCGAGGAAGTGCATGGCGTTGACGGGGATGCGTGGGGCGATATGGGCGAAGCGGGGGATGACTTCATGGATCGCGACGAGGCGGGATTCCTGGCGGTAGCCGAGAGGTTCGAGAAGGACGCCATTGACCACGCTGAAGATGGCGGTGTTGGCGCCGATGGCGAAGGCGAGCGTGGCGATGACGAGGGCCGAGAAAGCCGGGTCGCGGCGGATGGCGCGGAGGGCGTAGCGGAGGTCCTGGGCGAGGTGCATAGGTGACTCCCGGAGAGATGGCGATATAGGGAAATACGGCGGGAGGCGGGTTGCTGTTCCGGCGGCTTAGCGCCGCAGGAGGGTGGAAGCGATGCCGGGGAATTTGCGGAGGACGACTTCGGCCAGGTTGAGGAGAAGAGCGAGGGCGATCAGGCCGGGCCAGCATCGGAGGCCGAATGGGTTAGTGCGGCCGGCCGCGTCGAAGACCTGGGCGATGGAGGGTTCGAAGCGGCCGCCAGTGAAGCCGGAGAGTCCGCGGAGAAGCGCCGGATTCGAGCCGTAGTCGCGCTGTTCCTGTTCCTGGCGGTAGACGCCGATTTCGGGGAATTCAGCGGAGTCTTCTTGTGGGCGGATGCGGAAGAGGCCGCGGCGGTCCCCGATGGCGACTTCGCCGCGGTAGCTTGCGGGGCCGGTTTGCGTAAGCGTGAGGGGCTGTTCGAAGCCGGCCGGGCCCAGAACGTAGACGGTAGGGGGTTTCGAGGGGGCTTCGGCGCCGTCGGGCAAGTGATATTCGGCGGTGAGGACTCCGTTGGCGGCGTCGTAGTCGGCATGGGCGTCTTGCGTTGTGGTGTGCGGCAGAAGGTCGTGGAAGACGTTGGCCCAGAAGCGGTCGAAGCCGGGCCAGGCGACCCAGGCCGAGGCCCAACGGCTCTTGGCGTCCGAGGTGAAGACGACAGCGCGGCCGAGGCCGGCCTGCCAGCGAACGAGCAACGGGTCGTTTTCGTCGATCGCGAGGACGGTTTCCGCCGTTGGTTTGGCTTCGAAGCGGACGTACCCTTTCAGCGTGGGAGCGTGCTCCATGTCCACGCCGTCCAGGATCGAAGTTTGCGAGCGGACTTCGGGTTTGAGGTCCTTTTCGACGGCGGTTGAGCCGGTGTGTTCTTTCACGTCGCGGAGGAGAATCTGCTGGAGGCCGGCCGGTTCGCTCAAGAAGTACGCTTTGCCGCCCGCGAGGCCGGCGACGCGTTCCAGGTAGCTGCGGTTGACGTCCTGGCCAAGGCCGACGGTGGAGATGGTGATGTGCTGCGCCTGGGCCTGCTTGGCGACGTCGAGGCTGTCGCCTTCTTCGGAAATGCCATCGGTGAGCAGAACGATGTGCTTATAGATAGCGTGTTCGCGCAGGATCTTGCGGTACGCCTCGGCGAGCGCTGGGGCGATCTGCGTGCCGCCGTCGGGCGTGATGCCGGCGATGAGGCGGTTAATGCGGGTGCGATCTCCGGCGGAGCGGAGTGGAACAGCCCAGAGGAAGGAGTTGTCGAAAATCAGGACGCCGACCTTGTCGACAGGCCGGAGGTTGTCGACGACGCCGATGGAGGCGAGGCGGGCGAGTTCGATTTTCTTGCCTTCCATTGACGAGGACTTGTCGATGATGAGGACGACGCAGGTGCCTTCGGGCGAACGGGGCGGCGCGATGCGGGCGGGCAGGACCCGGTCGAGAGCGTCTTCGGTCTTCTTTTCTGCATACATCTCGCGCTCGCCGCCGATGACGAGGAGTCCGGCGCCACGCTTTACGGCCTGCTCGATCGAGTCTTTGTCCGGCTCGGGGATGGCGTTGAGGTTGAGGTTGTCGAGAACGATCACCTGCCAGGAGTCGAGGGGGCCGGCGGGCAGGTCAGGCAGTTGAGTGACGTCGAATTGGGAGGCGCCGAGGCTCTGGAGGAGGTGGGTTTCGGCGGCTGCGGGATCCTGGCTGATGAACAGGACCTTTGGCCTTCGGAGGTTGACGGCCTGTTCGAAGGTGGCTTCACCGGCATCGCCCAAAGACGGGGCGCGGACCGTGCCTGAGAGGGCGAGCGCGCCGGAGGATTCCACGCTCACGTGGAGGCGGAGGGCGTTCGCGCCGGCCTTGAGGACGACCTTTTGCGCGCCGAGGGGTTTGGCGTCGGCACGGATATCGATTTCCGCGGTGGCGGGTTCAGGGGAAGTGATCGTAAGGTCGACGGGGAATCGTTCCCCGGAGAAGGCGATGCCGGGCAGGCTGACCGAGTCGAGGCTGAGGCGGGGGCGGGGTCGCCCGGTGAGTGGATAGGCGTCTATGGGGATACCGAGGTCGCGGGCAAGCCAGGCGGCGCGGGCGGCGCTGCCTTCGTTCTCGCGGCCGTCGGACAGCAGAACGATGCGTGGGGCGTAGCCTCTGGGGGCGGTGGCGGCGGCGGCTCGAACGGCAGATTCGATGTCGGTGGCTGTTCCGCCGCTGCCGGAGGCGTGGGTGAGGGCGATTCGGCGGAGGTTGGTTTCGGGGGACGGTTGGCGGGCGAAGGCGAGGACGCGGAGGAGGTTGCGGCCGCGGGCGCGGTCCAGATCGCGGACGATGGCGGATTCGCGTTCGAGGTCGGCCGAGGTGACGCTGAGGCTGGTGTCGGCCAGAACCGCGACGGCGACGCGGGAGGAGTTAACGATGACGACGGGTTCGGCGAGGGCGGCCAGGATGGCGGCAAGAGAGAACGCTTTGAGACTGAAGGCCAGCTTGCGGCGGGTTTCCCGCCAACGCCAGGCGAGCCACAGAAGAGGGATAACGGCAAACGGGAGGAGCCAGGGGTGGACAAATGTCATGAGGCTTTCCTCCAGGCCGCCGTGGGAGACGTCGTGCGGCGTGGCGCGGCGATTGTTCTGGCGCGCCCGTAGAGGAGCCAGTCTGCGAGGAGTCCGGCGCCGCCGGCGAGGGCGAGCCAGGGCCACCATTCATGGGCCGGGTTGAGTGGACTAGCGGGCGGGGGGAAGCCGGCGCGGGCGGAGGCGGGATGC
>DAIDIH010000282.1 GCA_027459465.1 Bryobacterales bacterium
AAAGAGATCGCGGAACTTCCCAAGCACATCGCGCAGATCGAGAAGGCGCTTGACGCGCACCTGCGGCGGCTCGAAGCCGACCGCGCGGCGCTGGCGGCCAATCAGCGCGACCGAAAGCGGCTGGAAGATGACGTGAAGCTCAACGAGCAGAAGATCTCGAAGCTGAAGGACCAGATGCTGCAAGCCAAGACGAACGAGCAGTACCGGGCCTTCCAGCACGAGATCGAGTTTTGCGAGAAAGAGATTCGTAAGGCCGAAGACCGGATTCTCGATCTGATGGGGGAGTCGGAGCCGCTCGATCAGAACTTGAAGAAGGCCGAAGCGGCGCTGGCGCAGGAGAAGAAGACGGTTGAGGGTGAGAAGGCGCAGGCGCGGGAGCAGACAGAGAAGGACGAGGCCGAGCTGAAACGGCTGCGCGAAGAGCGGGAGCAGACGCTGGGCGCACTGACGCCCTCGGTGCGGACCGCGTACGACCGGATCCGGAAGAAGTGGCATGGCACGGTGCTGGCCGAAGCCACCGACGGCCGCTGTGGCGCCTGCTACATTTCGCTGCGGCCGCAGTTGTTCCAGGAGTTGCGCAAGGGCGACTCGCTGGTGTTCTGTGAAAGCTGCGGGCGGTTTCTGTTTTACAATCCGCCGGTGGCGGTCGATTTGAGTGGCAACGCTCAGGCTGCTCCCAGGGATTAGCCTTACGCTTCGACCCAGTTACGGCGTTCGATGAAGGTTTCCGGCTCGTAGGTTTTGCCGGCGGCGAGGCGGCGCTGCTCCCGACGGCTGGACCAGAGAAAGACGGGGCCGAGGATACCCGACATGAGGCGGGCGGCGGCGCCGAATTCCTTCCCGATATCCTGGCGCAAAGCGCGGACCTGCCGGCTCAGGCTTTCATTCGAATGGCGGAGGCGCCGCTCCATGGCCCAGAGCAGGCCACTATACGCGGTCTTAATCGAGCGGACTTCCCAGGCAAAGCGCGAACGGATGCGGGGATCGGGATCATTTTTGTAGCGCTTCCAGCCATCGAGCGTGGTGCGGCAGATGCGGAAGAGGCTGGGGCCATTGCGTTCGAAATCCCGGCGGAAGGCCCAGTCAAGGAAGCGGCGGGAGTCCTCGCGCGAGATGGCGTTGTGCTTGAAGTTGAACTTGTACTGGCCGTGGATGTCGGCCAAGTCAACGTCGAGCAGGAGGTCTTTGTCGCGCATCTCCTGGAAGAGCGGCGTGCCCGGCACGGGCGTGTAAAGCATGAACTGATGAAAGTCGGTTTCCTGCGAGATGGCATGCTCGATTTCCTCTTCGATGTTGTCGGGCGTGTGGTGTTCGAGGCCGACGATGGTGGAGCCGAGGAGCTTGATGCCGTGTTCGTGGAGCTGACGGGTAAGCGTCTTGGTGTCCTGGCCCTTGAGCTTGGCGTAGCCCGCGCGGGGAGACTCGAGACCCATCCAGACCCATGAGATGCCAAGTTCGACTAACTCGCGCATGGTGTACTTACTAATTGCGTTGGCGGAGGAGAAGACATACAAAGCCCAGGCCTTACCTTTGGCCTTCATCAGCTCAAGCAGTTCCATGGCGCGGCGGCGATGGAGCAGGAAGTTTTCATCCATGAGGAAGAACGAGCGGACGTGCATGGATTGTTCCATTTCGCACATCACGCGGAATAACTCGTCGCCAGTTTGGTAAAAGTTGAGAAACTTACCCTTACCGCCGAAGAAAGCTGACGTGGTGCAGAAGTTACAGCCGAGGGGACAGCCAACGGATGGAATGATCGTGGCGGCGGTGTCTCCACCGCCAGCAGGTACTTTGATGCCCATGGTGCGGATGTCAAAGCCGGAGACGATGTGGGGGTGGCGGATGGGGGCCGAGACGTCTTCGCCGAGGAAGGCGCGCATCCAGGCGATGCCGTCTCCGCGGACGATGTGGTCGGCGTCGATCATGAGTTCTATGCCGGGGATTGCGGCAACGTGCCCGCCGACGACGATGGTGGAGTGAGGCGAGAGCTCTCGGGTCATGCGGCACATCTCGCGCACCTTGCCGACGTTAACGATGATGGAAGAGATGCCGACAATGTCGTAATGGTGTGCGGTGAGTTCCTTCGAGAAGGCGTCGCGCGTAGGAAAGTCGAGCAGCGTGGAGGGGGCGGAGATATTCTCCTGGATCATCATGATGCCCCAGGAGCGGTGGAACATGCGGAGGGAGAATTCGCCCTGAGCGCGCGTCACCTGGTTGTGGTACAACTCCATCGGGTTGACGCGGCGGCTGCCGAACTGGTCGTCCTGCGCGTAGGGTCCAAAGACAGAAGTTAAAAGAACGCGGGCTTGTGAGCCCTTCGGATGTACGGTCACTTCATTCGATTCCTGACCCGATGTTACACCCGGACGGAATGCCGGGACGTAATATTACTGTAATTTCGGGGGGAAAATGCGTTTGTGGGAGCCACACGTGCAAAGCCGCGCGTTGACGGCTAATGTGGAAAGGTGATGCCGCGCCGGTTTTTTCCGCTTCTGATCGCTGTTATCGGGCTTTCGATCGCCGCACAGGCGCAGGTGCTCGTTCGGATGGGCACACTCGCGCCGAAGGACTCGCGATGGTACCAGATTCTGATCGAGATGGGTCAGAAGTGGAGCCAGGCGACCGGCGGGAAGTTGAAACTGCGGGTGTATCCGGGCGGGGCGCAGGGCGATGAGCCGGAGATGGTGCAGAAGATGCGCATCCACGAGTTGCAGGCGGTGGCGCTGTCGGGAGCGGGGATGAGCGGGATCGACGCGAGCGTGTCGGCGCTGCAGATACCGCTGATGTTCGACTCCTACGACGAACTCGACTGGGTACGGGACCGGATTGCGCCTCGGCTTGAGAAGGCGCTGCTGAGCCGTGGCTATGTTGTGCTGAACTGGGCCGATGCGGGGTGGGTGCATTTCTTCAGCAAGGAGCCGGAGGTGATGCCGGACGACTTTCGAAAGATCCGGCTGTGCGTATTACAGGGCGACAGCGCGACGTATGAGCTATACAAGAACAACGGCTTTCAGCCGGTGTCGCTGGCGGCGACGGATATCCTCACGGGGCTTCAGACGGGGTTGATCGATGCGTTTCAGGCGCCGCCGCTAGTGGCATTCACGAGCCAGTGGTTTGGCGGAGCGCGGAACATGCTGGACATCAAGTTCGCCACGCTGGTGGGGGCGACGCTGATCTCGAAAGACGTCTGGGACAAGTTTTCGCCGGCCGAGCAGAAGAAGATTCTGGAGATTTCGCAGGAGTCCGGAGTGGAGTTGCGGAAGGAGATCCGGGGCCTGGAGGACAGTTCAGTTGCGATGATGCAGACGATGGGGCTGAACGTGGTGACAGCGACGCCGCAGGCGCGGGCAGCGTGGAAGCAACTGATTCAGACGAAGCTGTATCCGGCGCTGCGGACGCACGGGATGCCGCCGGACCTGTTTGACGAAGTGAAGAGGCTGAGCGCGGAGTACGACGCTGCGCACGCCGGGCCGAAGGCTAAGCCGCGCACCAGGCGTGCGCACGGGTCGTGAGCGCCTCGTCTCCGCGGTCCAAAATCTTCGAGACGCCGGAGAACCTGCTCGCCGCGGCGATGCTGTCGCTGATGACGCTGTTGCCGGTGCTCGAGATGGCGTCGCGGCACCTGCGCTTCATCCCGAGCATTCCGGGCTCGCCGGTGTACGTGCAGCATCTGACGCTCTGCATCGGGATGTTCGGCGGGGCGCTGGCGGCGCGGTTCTCGCGTCTGCTGGCGGTTTCGGCGAGCACGCTGCTGCCGAAGGGGTGGCGGCGGCCGGCGGCGATCCTGGCGGCGGCGATGCTCGCGGCGGTTTCAGCAGCGCTGGCCTACGCGTCGTGGCAGTTCCTCGTCAGCGAGCGCGAGGCTTCGAGCATGCTGGCGCCGGGGATTCCGAAATGGTACGCGCTGCTGGTTATGCCGGTGGGGTTCGGCTGGATCGCATTGCGCGCGGTGTGGCACGCGGATCCCAAGTGGTACGGGAAGCTTGTCGCGGCGGCGGGGCTATTGGCACCAGTGGTTTTGTATTTGACCGATCCCTCGACGCCGGGCCTGTTTCCGCTCGGCGTGGCGCTGCTGTTTCTGGCGACGCTCGCCGGGTTGCCGGTATTTGCGGTGTTCGGCGGGTTCGCGCTGTTCTTGTTCTGGCATACTCAAACGCCGGTGGCGAGCGCGCCGGTGGAGATGTACCGTCTGGTGGCTTCGCCGCTTCTGCCTTCGATTCCGCTGTTTACCTTTGCCGGATACCTGATGGTCGAAGGCGGAGCGACGCGGCGGCTGCTGCGGATGTTCGAGGCGCTGTTTGGGTGGGCCCCGGGCGGGCTGGCGATTGTGACGGTAGTGATCTGCGCGATCTTCACCTGGGGAGGGTCCGGGCTGACGATTCTTTCGCTCGGCGGACTGCTTGTTCCGGTGCTGATCCGGGCGCATTATCCGGAGCGGTTTTCGATCGGGTTGTTGACGGCGTCGGGGTCGCTGGGGCTGCTGTTTCCGCCGAGTCTGCCGGTGATTCTTTACGGGGTGTACGCGCAGACGCCGATCGACAGTTTGTTCTTGGGAGGCATTCTCCCTGGGCTGCTGATGGTGACGCTGGTGGGGATTTTCGGCGTGCGGCAGGGAATTCACAGTGGGGCGGAACGGGCGCGGGTCTCGGCGAAGGAAGCGGGGCAGGCGCTCTGGGAAGCCAAGTGGGAGTTGCTGCTGCCGGCGATCATGCTGGTGGGTTTGTTTGGCGGTTTCGGGACACTGACCGAGGCGGCGGCGCTCACGGCGTTTGCGGCGCTGGTGGTGGAAGCAGGATTGTACCGGCAGCTTTCGATCCGGCGCGATTACGTACGGGTGTGCGTGGAGTGCGCGGCGGTGGTGGGCGGAATTCTGCTGATCATCGGCAGCGCGCTGGCATTTACGAATTATCTGGTCGATGCGGAGATTCCGTCACGGCTGGTGGATTGGGTCCGGCTGCACATCCATTCGCGGATCTTGTTTCTACTGGCGCTGAACGCGGCCTTGTTAGTTGTCGGAAGTTTGATGGATATCTTCGCGGCGATTCTGGTGATTGTGCCGCTGCTGAAACCGCTCATCGGAGTTTACGGGATCGACCCGGTGCAGATGGGGATTATCTTCCTGGCAAATCTAGAGCTTGGTTACCTGATGCCGCCGGTCGGGATTAACTTATGCTTGTCGGCTTACCGGTTCGAAAAGCCGATGGTGATGGTCTACCGGGCGCTGCTTCCGTTTATTGCGGTGTTACTGTCGGGCGTTCTGATTATCACTTATGTGCCGTGGATCACGACGGTGCTACCGCGCGCCTTCGGGAAGTGAGCGTTGCCGTGGCGCTTCCTCCGTTCCCATGGCCGATGCCGGAACTAGACACGCCGAGGCTGCATCTGCGGAAGTTTGCGCAAACGGACTTGCTGGCGGTATATGCGTGGGGAAGCGATCCGGAGGTCGTACGGTATGCGTTGTGGGACCGGCACGAGTCGCCGGTGGATACGCAGGCGTTCCTCGATTTCTGTTTTCGCGAGTATGACGAGCGAGGCTTCGGGCCTTGGGCGGTGGTTCGCAAGGATACGGGGGAGTTGATTGGGAACTGTTCCTATGGGCGGATTGTGCCGGAGGAGTGGAGGATCGAGCTGGCGTATTACTTCGCGCGACCGCATTGGGGTCATGGTTTCGCGACGGAGGCGGTGCGGGCAGCGATCGATTATGCGTTCGGTGTGATCGGCGTGCGGCGCGTGGAGGCTCGGTGCGTGGCGGCGAACAAGGCGAGCGAGCGGGTGATGCAGAAGGCGGGGCTCGAGTACCGTGGGACCCTGCGATGTTATTTGGGGCAGCGGGATGAGATGGCGGATCTGACTACTTACGCGTTAGAGCGGTATCAGTGGCTTGGTCAGAAGCGATAGGGGAACCGTGGCCGCTTGCCCTGTTAGCGCGAGGGTGTCAACATAGGTCAGTCGCCGGACCATGGGGCGAGAGGGAACGCCTTGTGGACGGGAATCGATGCGGAGGGTGCGATGACGCCGTTGAGTGGGCTGTGGTTGCCGATCTTGCTGTCCGGGGTGGTGGTATTTGTGGTGAGCAGCATCATTCATACGCTGCTGCCATGGCACAAGGGGGATTACAAGAAACTGCCGCATGAGGCGCAGGTTCTGGATGCGCTTCGCCCGTTTGAGATTCCAGCAGGGGATTACATGGCCCCGCGCCCACAGAGCACGAAGGATTTGGGCTCCGCCGAGTTCAAAGAGAAGATGAACCAGGGGCCGGTGATTGTGTTGACCGTACTGCCCAGTGGGCCGATGGCGATGGGACGGAACTTGCTGCTGTGGTTTCTCTACTCGTTGGTGGTCGGGCTATTCGCGGCGTATGTGGCGGGACGGGCGCTGCCGCCGGGGACGAATTACCTGCACGTGTTCCGGTTCGCCGGGGCGACCTCTTTTATCGGGTACTCGGTAGCGCTGTGGCAGATGACGATCTGGTACCGGCGGAGTTGGATTACGACGATCAAGTCGACGATTGACGGGCTGCTATACGGGTTGCTTACGGCGGGGATGTTCGGCTGGCTTTGGCCGCGATAGGCGGGCGCGAACGCTACACTATCCCTTTAGGGGTTTACATTGTCGCGTATCGCATCTGCATTTCGTAGTTTCTTCGCTATTTTGTTTTCCGGCTCACTACCCGAGGACATCGCATCTTCGTACGGGTATGTGAAGAGGAAGGCTGAGCCGCCGAAGCCGAAGTTTGTGCCGACGGCGGCGGACGGCGCCTTGCA
>DAIDIH010000283.1 GCA_027459465.1 Bryobacterales bacterium
GGTGTGGTCGATAGCGGCGACGACGTAGCCTTTCGAAGCGAGGTTCTCGGTGAGATAGCTCAGGAAAAAGCGGGATCCAGGGTAGCCGTGGCTGACGACGACCAAGGGAAATGGTCCGGAGGAGGAGGGAGGGGCGTCACGCAGAGCCTTGCCGGCGATGGAGAAGGTTGCCCCGGAGGGCATCGCCATCTGGTACGTGGTCGATTCAGTTTTCCCAGAGGGGATCACGGCGGGGTACCAGACCTCGACGGTGAGCGGACGGTCGTAGCGTGGGGCTTTGCCCGTCGATTTCTCGAAGTGCAGGATGTCCACCTGGCCGTGATGGACGAGTTGCAGCGTGCGAACGCCGACGGAGTAAGCTCCGCGAGGTGCGAGCGCAGGGGCGTCGCTAGGAGGAACACTGAAATACGTAGGTTGCGCGGAGCCGAGTAAGAAGGTTGATAGAAACGCAGTGAGATAGAGGATCGGGCGCATCAGAATAGTAACTTTCAATTAGTTAATGGAGCGGAGTGAAGTGAACCGCATAACCGCCTCCGGGCGCAAGAATGGCTTTCAAGGTTGTCGTGCGCTCGACGGTCATCGTTCGGACGCGGACATTCGTCGGGAATTGAGCAGCGTCGGGCGCGTCTTCGTAGATTTGGGCCCGGTACTTCCCGCTGCCTAGGAACGTAAGTGGGATGTCGAGAGTCCGTTGGTCCCAGTTGGTCATGCTGCCGAGGAACCAATCCGAAGCGTGGCGACGGGCGACGGTCGCGTATTCGTCGGGGTAGCCGTTGAGGCCGACGGTTTCGTCCCAGCTCGCGGGGGCGTCGCGGATGAACTGGAAAGCGGGTTGATCTTCGTAAGCCTTTGGGGTGTCTGAGACCATCTGGATGGAGGCCTGGTAGATCGCATACATGGCCAGTTGATGGGCGCGCGTACCCATGACTTCGGGTAAGATGCCGCGCGGGGTGAACTCGTCGCGTGTGACGTTGCGGAACCCTCCCGGGGTGTAGTCCATGGGGCCGGCGAGCAGACGGGTGAAGGGGAGGGTGACGTGGTGGCCGGGTTCATCGCGGTCCCCGCCTTTCGATTGCTCCATGCCGAGCACGGCTTCGTAGCCCAGAATGTTGGGATAAGTCCGTTCGATGCCGGTAGGCTTGGTGGCTCCGTGGAAGTCGAGCATGAGGTGGTGCTGGGCGGCGAGACGGGCGGCGCGGTAGTAGAAATCTATGCCTCCCTGGTCGTCGCGCTCGATGAAGTCAATCTTGAGACCGGCTACACCCCATTTCTCATAGAGGGGGAACGCTTCTTCCATCTGTGCGTCCGCAAGCGTGTAAGGCAGCCAGATCCAGACCTTGACGTTTTTGGAGTTCGCGTAGCGAACGAGGTCCGGAATGTCGACACGGCCGTTCATTTTTGTAATATCGCCCCTGGTATACCATCCGGCGTCGACGAGCATGTATTCGAGGCCGGACTTTTGGGCGAAGTCGACGTAATACTTCATTGTCGCTGTCGTGTAGGCGGATTTGCCGTCGGGGCCGATGCTGCCGTTCCACCAATCCCAGGACGCCCGGCCGGGGTGGATCCAAGAGGTGTCAGCGATCTCGGATGGGGGGTTGAGACTTGTGATGATGTTCGATTGGAGGAGGAAAGCGGGTGCTTCACTTACTAAGAAGACGCGCCAGGCGGAGTGGTGGGGCAGGGTGCCTTTTACCACGACGCTGTCATCGTCGAGCGACGGAGCAAGAACGGATCGAAGCCAATGCGCGGACCAACCGGGTTGGGGGTTGGTCAGATACATCGAAGAGTAGTCGCGGAGGTCGGCTTCTGTAATCGCCATCCATGCGACGCCGGGTACGTAGGTGAGCAGAGGTAGGCCGAGTAGCACTTTACTGTTGACACCGCCCTGATTGGAGAAGGCGCTCAGAGGAAGCTTGACGAATTCACTTTCGTACATGGAGCGGAAATTTGGGAGGATCAGGGCGTAGCTGGTGGCATCCTTGGCGAAACGGAATTCGGTGTTTTCGGCCTTAAGACGGAATTCGCGCAGGGGGCGTTGGGCGGGAACGATGTATCGGAAGGCCGCGCCGTCGTTGTAGACGCGGGCTTCGATGGTAAGGCGGCGGCCGAGGCCGGAGTTCTCTTCAAGATCGAGATACAGGGCATTATATTGATCGCGAATAATGCTTGCCTTCCCGGAAATTAGGTGATAAGTAGAATTGTGTGTCGAGGGATGGGCGGCCGTGATTTGGAGGGATGGGCCGAGGGGGCGTTCGCCTTCCAGATCCAATGAGAGGGAAGAATCGTTGAGCAGCGGCTTATTGTGAAATGACAGACGGTAAGTGAGCTGAGCGGCGGAAGTGTCGGGTGCGTTACTCCCCGTGACGTGGAATTCGAGTGTGAGGCCGCCGTCTGGCGATGAGACCGAGGCGGCTTGGATGGTCGTGTTGGCCAAGCAACAGAGGACAAGAAGGGGCGGCAGAAAGGTGCTGCGCATCGGAGGAAACTATATCACTGAGGAGTGGGCGTGAGGGCAAAACGCGCTGCGCGAGTGCGCGCAAGGGTTTTTCCGGATCGCGTGATTTTGCGCAGCGAGTACAGGAAGGGGCGCTTGGGAGCCCAATTCAGCGGGGAAATCGAGTTGGCCCTTTGACTGCAAATCCGGGGATGTTGTTCATAGGGGGCAGAGTAGACAGATATGTCCATTAGGCTGGGATCTCGAAGGATACGAGTGCCGCTTGTGCGCGGCATTCTGTTTTTGGTGGTGGTGGCCGCTGCGGTGGCCAGCCAAGGCTCATTGCGGTCGCATTTTACGAAGCATGACAAGGCGTACTATGCGAGCAACCAAATACTTGATTTTGTTCGGCCGGGCCTGAACTTGACGATTACGGGCGCGTCGATCAACTCCGGTGGCACAATTACGGCGAATTTTACGGTGGCGGATCCGGCGGGGTTGCCGCTAGATCTGGCGGGCGTCACGACGCCCGGAGCCATTAGAGTGAGCTTTATTGCGGCGGCGATCCCGAAGGGGCAGGAAGAGTACACGGCCTACACAACGACGGTGTCAACCGACGCGGCGACGGGTGCGTCGGCGACGCAAGCCGCGGCCGACAAGGGCGGGACGATCACGCAAACGGGCAATGGACAGTACACGTACACGTTCCACACGCTGGCGCCGTCGGGGTTCGACCCAACCGTGACCCACACTATAGGCGCGTACGCGTCGCGAGACCTGACGCAGTTCAACCTTGGCACGAGCTATGCGTCGGCCACATACAATTTTGTACCGAACGGTACGCCGGTGACGACGGTGCATCAGATCGTGGCCACGGCGGACTGTAACGCTTGCCACGGGCAACTGGCGTTTCACGGTGGTTCCCGGCGGGGTGTCGAGTTGTGCGTGTTGTGCCATACGAAGCAGACGAGCGATCCCTATACGGGTAACGCATTGGACTTCCGGGTGATGATCCACAAGATTCACATGGGCTCGTCGCTGCCGAGCGTGCAGGCGGGCAAGCCGTATCAGATCATCGGCTACCAGCAGAGCGTGAATGATTTTTCGAACGTTGTTTACCCGGCCCAGGTTCAGCGCTGCGAGACCTGCCACAATCCGAATAACGGCGCGGCGCAGACGAAGCTTTGGCTGACGGCGCCGAGCGCGGCGGCCTGTGGGGCCTGCCACGACAATGTGAATTTTGCGACGGGCCAAAACCACGCTGGCGGCCCGCAACCGGACAACAGCCAGTGTGCGAACTGCCATCAGCCACAAGGCGAGTTGCCATTCGACGCCTCGATCATTGGTGCGCACTATGTGCCTGAAGACGTGCCTGGCTCACCGAAGACGGTGGCGGCGATTCTTGGTGTCGCCAACGGAACAGCGGGCAATGCGCCGACAGTGACCTTCACTGTGAAGGACGGAAGCGGGAACCCGATTCCGATCTCGACGTTCGCCAACGGCGGTTCCCTCCGGCTGACGATGGCCGGGCCGACCACTGATTACGGCTACACGAGCTTCGGCTCTGATGTGAACACCCCGGGCTATGTTACTGAGTCGTTGAGTGCGTCGAACACGAACTGCGCTTCCGACGGAACGTGCACTTACACGTTCAAGCACGGAGTGCCGGCGGGCGCTACCGGGACGTATGCAGTGGCCATGGAGACTGAGCTTTCGGCGACCTTGCTGCCCGGTACGACCAGCGCGGTGACTTACAATTACAACGCTATCAACCCGGTGTACTACTTCTCTGTCGACGGTTCGGAAGTGATGCCGCGGCGGGAGGTTGTGAACATCAACAACTGCAATCAGTGCCATTACAAGCTTGAGTTGCACGGCGGCCTGAGGAATCAGACCGAGTACTGCGTGATGTGCCACAATCCTTCAAACACGGATATCTACTTCCGATCGGTGGCGAAGGATCCCGCGCAGCGGACGATGCCGCCGCAGAGCATCGAGTTCGCGCTGCTCGCGCATCGCATCCACGACGGCGTGAATATGCTGGCGGACGGCGGAAGCTATACAGTGGTCGGCTATCAGGGATCGGTGAACGACTTCTCGAAGACGCTGTTCCCGGAGATGAGCCCGCAGGGTGATGCGACTGACGTCCGCAACTGCGCGGTATGCCACGTTAACGACTCGGAGGCGAACCTGCCTGTGGGGTTGAACAATGTGGTGAATCCGCAGGGGTGGATCAACCCTGAAGGCGCTACTGCCACGGCATGCTCGGGGTGCCACGTCGCCCAGGATGCGGCCGCGCACTTCAAGGCTCAGACCGATCCGACGCTCGGAGAAAGCTGCACCGTCTGTCACCAGTCGGGCGCTGCGTTTGACGTCGATCAGGTTCATGCGGAATAAGGCTGCAAGCTTACAGCTCGCAACCTTGCCCCTCCTGCTCCTGGCCGGTCTCCTCCCCGGCCAGGCGCAGGATGCGGGGTCGCAGTACGCTGGATCCGATACTTGCGGCACCTGTCACGAGGACATCGCGACCGCATTTCAGAAGAATCCTCACTATGTGCTAGAGCAGGGCGACCGGCACGACTGGAAAGGAAAGGCGTGCGAGTCCTGCCACGGGCCGGGTCAGAAGCACGCCGAGTCTACTTCAGCGGCCGATATTGTCGACCCTGGGAAACTGAATCCGGCCGCTACCGACAAGATCTGTTTGACCTGTCACCTGAATCAACCGACTCATGTGGGACGGCTGGAGAGCAGCCATGTGAGAAACCAGGTTTCCTGTATCGCCTGTCACAAAGTACACGCCACGAAACCTTCGGCGATGACACCTCGGGCGCCGGCCGTGATCAACGAATTGTGCGCCAGTTGCCATATGAATGTGTGGGCGAAATTCCAACAGCCGTACCATCACCGTCTGCCGGAGCGCGCGATGAGTTGTGTGGATTGCCACAACCCGCATGGAACACCGTGGCCCGCGATGCAGCAGACTTTTGGCGCAAATGAGCCGGGCTGCTTCAAATGCCACGGGAACTTGCGCGGGCCGTTCACCTTCGAGCATGAACCGGTGCGATACGAATCCTGCACGATCTGCCACGACCCGCACGGGTCGCCGAACCCCCGGCTGCTGATCCGCCAGGAGGTATCGACGCTGTGTCTGGAGTGCCACGCGAACCTGCCGGCGGCGAATTCCAAGGGCACGATGGGCGTTGTGCCTCCGGCATTCCATGACTTGCGGGCGCCGCAGTTCCGCAACTGCACGGTCTGCCATCAGAAGATCCACGGCAGTTACGTGGACCGGAATCTGTTGCGATGAAACGGCTCATTCTGCTAGTGGCGGGTCTGACGGCGGCCTACGGGCAGAACGCGGCGGTGGCTACGGCTCCGGCGCCGGCCAACAACGGCAGCAACAACGGGGGTAGCAGCAGTGGCAGCTCGGACGCCCAGACACCCACCGCCACAACCGGCAACGAGTGGCTGACTGGTTCGTTCGACCTTGGCTGGCGCACGGTGAGCGGGATCGGCGGCAGCGCGGACACGTACCGGAGTATTATCAATCTGGGCGATGGACCGAGGCTGGTGAACGCCGACTTTACGATCACGGATCCGAAGCATCGCGCCTTCGACACGATCAACGTGCGGGCGTCGGACTGGGGCGGCGACCCGTACTCGACCGTTCACGTGGACGCGCACAAGAAAAACTGGTACGACTTCACGGCTGACTACCGCGATATTGCTTACTTCAACGCGCTGCCTTCGTTCGCCGACCCACTGCTCGGTTCGGGGATGGTGCTCGATGAGCAGAGTTTCGACACGCGGCGGCGGATCGGCAATTTCGAGATCGATATCCTGCCGAACCACTGGTTCACTCCGTATTTCGCGTTCGACAGCGACACTGGCGCCGGAACTGGAGTGAATGGATATGTCACGGGCACAACGGCATATCCTGTCCCGACGACATTTGACGACGAGACCCGGATGTACCGGGCCGGCGTGCGAATGGAGTTCAAGAAGTTCCACGTGACGCTCGAGCAGGGCGGCACGACGTTTAACTCTTACCAGAGCCAGTATCAGCCCAGCGGGCAGACCAACTACGGCAACATGTTCAACCCGGTGTTTGGGCAGACGCTACTTCTGTCCGGACTGGGCACCACGTATGGAATCACGGGCAACAGCATCTACACGAAGGCGTTGCTAACAGCGAATCCCTTTTCCTGGCTCGACCTGAGCGGCCAGTTTCTTTACAGCCAACCGACGACAGACGTGAATTATTTAGCGAATGCGGCCGGCAACCTGTATCTGCCGAGCCAGATTCTTTTCTACACCTCGCAGCAGTTTCTGATCGCCTCGGAGGCCGAAATGCCGCATACGACGGGGAGCTTCAGCGCTGAAATCAGGCCGTTCCGGCGGCTGCGGATCATTGAGAGCTGGTTTACGGACCGGTTGCACAATGCCGGGTCGGCGAACTCGACCCAGACGCTTGCCGGCGGGCAGTTGGGTGCGAATTCGAGCGAGATTACATCACTGCTGCTTGCGTCGACGTTGCTGACGAATTACAACGAAGAACGCATCGACTTACTTTATGAACTAACGCCGAAGATCACGCTGCGAGGCGGATATCGGTACGTGTGGGGCAACGCGGCGGACGCGGTGTTTCCGGCGGCCGGGCTGGCGAGCGCGGACATGGGGCAGCTTCGCCGGAACAGCGTGCTGGGTGGGATAACGTACCATCCGAACACGAACTGGACATTCTCCGGTTCGGCCGAAGGCGCTTACGGGAGCGGGGAGTACTTCCGGACGAGCCTCTACGATTATCAGAAGTCGCAGGCGCACGCATCCTGGCAGGCGTTAACGTCTCTCAACGTGGCGGCTGATTTCTTCTTGTTGAAGAACCAAAACCCGACGCCGGGGATAAACTATGACATGGGGATGACGTCGGAGTCGCTGTCGCTCACCTGGAATCCGCAAGGCAAGCCGTGGGACTTTCAGGGCAGTTACTCGCGTCAGGATTTCCGCAGCCAGATCGGTTATCTGATTCCACAGAAT
>DAIDIH010000284.1 GCA_027459465.1 Bryobacterales bacterium
CCGTTCAGGTCCATCAGCAACACCGACGCCGCCTGCGCGCCCACCGGATAACTCGTCGTGTTCTTCGCCCCCAAAGGCAGCGCCGACGTCGCCGTGAACACCTGCACGCTCCCCGAGTTCGCCGCCACGAACGCCATCACCCCCACGCTCGAGGACGTCAGCCCGAACGCGAACGTCTGCGAAGCCGCGCCCGTCTGCGTCAACGCCTCAACCAGCGCCGCCGCTCCGCCAAACGGACTCGCCGGCGGCGCCGCCACCCCGCACGGAAGAATCGTCCCCAAACTGTCCGGCGTCTTCGTCGTCACCGCGTACGGCGCCGACGCATTCACCGCATACTGCGTGAACGTCCCGTCCAACTGCCGCAGCAGCGCCCGGTACGACGCCCCGCCCGGCGCGCCCAGGTTCGTCACCTGCGCCGCCGAAAACGAAATTGCCGGGCACCCCGCGGACACCCAACTCGCCGACGCCGCGCACAGCAACCCCACGCGCACCAGAAATCCGGGTTTATTCATAGTGAAAATCCCAGTTCACATTATGGCAGGGCCTGAAAACGAAGCCGCCGCAAATCCCTTCTCTCCCTCGAATCCACCGGCGCGCGCGCCGCCCCCGCGAAAGTTGGACAATGAAAGATTCGCCGGTTCACCATGCGCTGGTTTTTCTCCAGGCGGATTCCGCCCTTCACCAAAGTTCTCCTCGTCGAGAGCGGATCGCGCCACATCACCGAACACATACTCGCGCACCTGCACGCCATTCACCCCGATATGCACGCGGACCTGTTCACTTGTTTCTCCGGCGCGCCCCAGGGCTTCGACGAAGCGGCCTCCAAGATCTACCGCTCCCAGGACTACGCCGCCCGCCCCGCCCGCACTCGCGTCCTCGGCGAGCTCGCCCGAAACGGCTACAACATTTTAGGCATCATTTGTTCCGGCGAGCCGGTGCTCACCCGCTGGAAATGGATCCTGGCCGCGCGCCTGCCCGCCAAGGTCTTCGTTCTCAACGAAAACGGCGATTACTTCTGGCTCGACCGCGGCCATCTTTCGACTCTCCGCGCGTTCATTTCCTACCGCGCCGGCTTATCCGATGCGTCCGCCGTGCGAACCCTCGCCGGACTCGTCACACTCCCGTTCACTTTCACGTACCTGCTGCTCTACGCCGGGTGCGTTCACATGAGGAGGTTGTTGCGAAACCCATGAAGGCTGTCTATATCGAACAACACGGCGCCGCCGATGTCCTTATCTTCGGCGAACGCCCCACCCCCGAACCCGGCCCCGGCGATGTCCTGGTCCGCGTCGCCGCCTCCGGCGTCAACTTCATCGACACCTATCACCGCGCCGGCCTCTATAAAGTCGCCCTGCCCTTTACCCTCGGCGTCGAAGGCGCGGGTACCGTCGAGTCCGTCGGCCCCGGCGTCAAAACCCTCGCTCCGGGCGACCGAGTCGCCTGGGCCATGGAGCCCGGCTCCTACGCCGAACACGCCAAAGTCCCCGCCTGGCGCCTCGTGAAAATACCCGATGGCATCGGCTTTGAAACCGCTGCCGCCGCGATGCTCCAGGGCATGACCGCCCACTACCTCACTCACACCACCTTCCCGCTCGCCCCCGGCCACACCGCCCTCATCCACGCCGCCGCGGGCGGCACCGGACTCCTGCTCGTCCAAATGGCGAAAATGCGCGGCGCCCGCGTCATCGGCACCGTCGGCACCGCCGCCAAGGCGAAACTCGCCCGCGAAGCAGGCGCCGACGACGTCATTATTTACACCGAACAGGACTTCGCCGCCGAAACCCGCCGCCTCACCGCCAACTCCGGCGTCGACGTCGTCTACGATTCCGTCGGCAAGTCCACATGGGAAGGCAGCCTGAACTCGCTCAAGCCCCGCGGGTATCTCGTCACTTTCGGCAACGCCAGCGGCCCGGTCCCGGAATTCGCCCCGCTGCTCCTCACCCAAAAAGGTTCCCTCTTCGTCACTCGCCCCAGCCTCGCCCACTACGCCGCCACCGCTGAAGAAGTCGCATCGCGCGCCGGCGACGTGCTCGGCTGGATCCGCACCGGCCGCCTCAAACTCCGTATCGACCGCACCTACCCGCTCGCCGAAGCCGCCCAGGCCCACCGCGACCTCGAATCCCGCGCCACCACCGGCAAACTGGTCCTCCACATATGACCGGCGCCGCCGCGAAACTCATCGCGCACCTCGGCGAATCGAAACTCGACGCCTTCTTCGTCTCCGCCCCCGCCAACGTTCGCTACCTCACCGGCTTCACCGGCAGCAACGGCCTCGCCGTCCTCGCCCGCTCCGGCATGACCCTGTTCACCGACCCCCGCTACACCATCCAGGCCGGCGAGCAGTCCTGCTGCCCGGTCCGCATCGCCCGCGGCCCCCTGAGCCGCGCCGCCGCCAAACTCGCCGCCCGCAAACGCTGGCGCCGCATCGGATTCGAATCCGGCCGCATGCTCTTCAGCGACTACGCCACCCTCCGCGACTCCCTCGGCCGCACCGTCACCCTCTCCCCGCTCAGCCCCATCGTCGAAGAACTCCGCATGGTCAAATCTCCGGACGAAATCGCCCGCATCCGCCGCAGCGTCCTCACCAACTCCCTCGCCCTCGACGCCGCTCTCCCCGCCATCCGCCCCGGCGTCACCGAGCGCGACATCGCCTCCGAACTCGAATACCAGCAGCGCCGCCACGGCGCCGAAAAAGCCGCCTTCGACACCATCGTCGCCTCCGGCGCACGCTCTGCCCTGCCCCACGCCGAGCCCGGACCGCAGCCAGTAATCGCCAATCATCTACTATTGATAGATATGGGCGCGTGCCAGGACGGCTATTCGAGCGACATGACGCGTGTCTTCGCCGTCGGCCGCGCACCCACAAAACTTCGCACGATCTACCGCGCCGTACTCGAAGCCCAGCAGGCCGCCACCGCCGCCGTCCGCCCCGGCGTCACCGCCGCGTACGTCGACGGCCAGGCCCGAAAAGTCCTCAAAGCCCATGGCCTCGGCCCGGCCTTCGTCCACTCGACCGGCCACGGCCTCGGCCTCGAAATTCACGAATCGCCCCGCATCGGCGCCAAAGACAAAACCGAACTCGCCGCCGGAATGGTCATCACCATCGAACCCGGCGCGTACATTGAGGGTCTCGGCGGAGTCCGGATCGAGGATACCGTCCTCGTTACCCCTTCCGGACACGAAACGCTGACGCCCACCTCGAAGGAGTTGATTTCCCTCTAGCATGTCCAACGAAGAGATCAAGCAACTGATCCAGCTCGTCACCGAGTCCGGAATCGCCGAACTCGAAGTGCAGCGCGGAGAAAACCGGGTCCGTATCCAGGCCCGCGGCGCCTCCCAGGAAACCTTCGTCGCCGTTCCCGCGCACGGCGCCGCCCCCGCGGCCCCCTCACATTCGGCTCCCGCCCCGGCCGCTTCAGCCTCCGCGCCCGCTCCCAACGGCGCCACGCAGGATGCGACGCTGGTGAAATCCCCCATCGTCGGGACCTATTACGACTCCCCTTCCCCCGGCGCGCCCCCCTTCGTCAAGGTCGGCGACAGCGTCGAGCCAGGCCACGTGCTCTGCATCATCGAATCCATGAAACTCATGAACGAAATCGAAGCCGAAGTCAGCGGCACCGTCGTCGCCAAGCTGATGGAAAACGGCCGCCCCGTCGAGTACGGCGAAGCCCTCTTCGCCATCCGGCCCCGTTCCTGAGCGGATACCAACGATGTTTCAAAAATTGCTGATCGCCAACCGCGGCGAAATCGCCGTCCGCGTCATCTGCGCCTGTAAGGACCTCGGCATCAAAACCGTCGCCGTCTACTCCGAAGCCGACCGCCACAGCCTTCACGTCCGCTTCGCCGACGAAGCCATCTGCATCGGCCCCGCCAAGAGTGCCCGCAGCTACCTCGACATCCCCGCCGTCATCAGCGCCGCGGAAATCACCAACGTCGACGCCATCCATCCCGGCTACGGCTTCCTGAGCGAAAACGCCGATTTCGCCGAAGTCTGCGAAGCCTCAGGCATTAAGTTCATCGGCCCCCGCCCCGAAGTCATCCGCAAGATGGGCCTGAAGCAACTCGCCCGCACGGCTATGTCCGAAGCCGGCGTCCCCGTCCTCCCCGGCTCCAAGGGCATTCTCGACGGCGCCGAAGACGCGCTCGTTACCGCAGCCCGCATCGGCTATCCCGTCATGCTCAAAGCTTCCGCCGGCGGCGGCGGACGCGGCATGCGCATCGTCCGCGAGCCCGGCGAACTCCCCAACCTCTTCGCTCAGGCCTCGGCCGAAGCCCAGGCCGCTTTCTCTTGCCCCGACATGTACATGGAGAAGCTCATCGAGGCCCCGCGCCACATCGAGTTCCAGGTCATCGCCGACGAGCACGGCAACGTCGCCGTTCTCGGCGAACGCGAGTGCTCCATCCAGCGCCGCCACCAGAAACTTCTCGAAGAGGCCCCCTCCACCGCCGTCAGCCCCGAACTCCGCCGCACCATGATGGCGCGCCTCGAAGAAGCCATGCGCGCCGTCGGCTACACCAACGCCGGCACCGTCGAGTTCCTCATGGACGAAAACGGCGACCTCTTTTTCATCGAGGTCAACGCCCGCATCCAGGTCGAGCATCCCGTCAGCGAAGCTGTCACCGGCGTCGATCTCGTCAAAAGCCAGATCCTCGTCGCCGACGGCGCCCGCCTTCCGGACATCATAAAGCTCCCCATCGAAATCCGGGGCCACGCCATCGAGTGCCGCATCAACGCCGAGAACCCCGAAACCTTCGCCCCTTCTCCCGGCCGCATCACCGGCCTCAACTTACCCGGCGCCATCGGCGTCCGCGTCGACACCCACGCCTACACCGACGGCGTCATCCCGCCCTACTACGACTCCCTCGTCGCCAAACTCATCACCTACGGCCAGGACCGCAACGAAGCCATCGCCCGCATGCGCCGCGCCCTCGAAATGTTCGTCGTCGAAGGCATCTACACCACCATCCCCCTCCACCAACGCATCCTCGAAGACCCCGACTTCCTCGCCGGCCGCCTCGACACCAAATTCCTCACCCGCCTCGGCAAATCCGCCGCCCGCACCTAAGCGGACCCCGGGTACCTCTCACAGCGCCGCCCCCAACTCCCTCACCAAATCCCCATACTGCGGAACCGCGCCCGTAACCCCGATCGCCTCCTCCAGCGCCCGCCGCGCCTCGTCCCTCCGCCCCTCGTCCTCCAACGCCAACACCAGATTCCGCCGCGCCTGCACCAGCGTTCCATCCAACTCCACCGCCTCCCGCAGCAGCGGCTCCGCCTGCCCCGGCGCCCCGTGTGACGCCAGCCGCACGCCCCAGTCGTTCAATCTCACCACCAACGGCCCCCGCGGCGCACCCGCCGCCACCGCCCGCCGGACCCATTCCAGCGCCGGCCCATACTCGCCCGCCTGCAGCAGCACCAAACCCCGCGTCGTCGCCACCGCCACATCGTCCGGCCTCAGCCGCGCCGCAACCGCCGATTCGGAATCCGCCCCCGCCAACCGCCCCGTCCGCAGCAGAACATTCGCCAGGTTGCTGTGGTAATCCGCCTGCCGCCAGTTCAGCCGGACCGCCTCCCGGTACCGCTGCTCCTCCAGCAGCGTCGTCCCCAGATTCGCTTGCATGAAGTCGCTATTCTCCACCTCCAGCGCATGCTCGGCCAGCGTCACGCTGTCGCGCCAATACCCGATCTGCCGCCACGTCAGCCCGCTTAGCACCACCAGCACCGCGCACGCTGCCCAAGCAAGCGCCCTGTCGCGCCTGGCATCACTCCCCGCCCACTCCGACAGCGAAAACACAAGCGCAATCACAATCCCAATCATCGGAAGATGCGTGAACCGGTCCGCGATCGACTGCCGCCCCGCCTGCACGATCCCAAGATTCGGCAACACCCCGATCACAAACCACGCCCAGCCCGCCAGCAGCCACGGCCATCGCCGCCGCGTCGCAATCGCGCTGCCCGTTATCGCCACAACCACCATCGCCGGCGCCACCCACGCCGGATTCCTCTCGTAAGGGTAAAAGCAGCTCAGGTTCACCGGATACGCCATCTTGCCCAAATACCGCACCAGCGACACCGCCGCGTTCTCGATCCGCTTCCCCACTCCCACATCGGCCAGGTACGACATCGACCCGGACACCCGCTGCCCATACACCGTCAGTCCCGCAACGACAGCCGTCATCGCGACCAGCGGCGTTTTCTCGAAAACAAGCCACACCGCACTCCGTGCCCGCCGCAAAGGCCACCAGTCCAGAATCAGCAGCACCGGCACAATCGAAACCGCCGCCGGCTTCGACAGCAACGCGCACACGCCCAACGCCGCCCAGCCTACATACCTGCCAAGCGAAGGCCGCTCGACATAGCGCAGGTAGGCCAGCACCGCCCCCAGGAAAAACGTCGCGCACAGAACATCCTTCCGCTCCGCAACCCAGGCGAACGACTCCACCCGAAGCGGATGCACAGCCCAAGCCAACGCCCCGCCCACCGCATACCACGGCCGAGCCCCCCAACCGCCGAAGCACAAGAAACAACCAACCCGCCGAAATCGCATGCAGCACCACGCTCGTGAAATGATGCCCCGCCGGCGCCGCCCCAAACAACGAAAAGTCCAGCTCGTGGCTCAGCCACGTCAGCGGGTGCCAATACAAATCAGATACCGACGTGAACGCGAATCTAAGCCCAGTCGCGGAGAAGCCACCGAGCCCCGTTACGGATACGATGTATAAACGATCGTCCAGAGCCACGAAACCGCTGCTCACCGCCGGCAGGGCCAGGAAGAGGCTCACCAGCACGACCAGGATCGACGCGATCACTGTCCCATGACGAACAGCACCAGACGTCCCAAGCTTCACGCCGCTACACGCAGACCCGGTGACTCGTCTAGGCCGGCGGTTCATGCCCTCTTACTTCACCGCCGCCTTAACACTCGCCCGAAGACCCTTACCAATTTCGTATAGCCCCAACACACCGGGAGAGCACTCGGCAACATACTGGTCGCCAAACACGTCGATCGCAGGATCCTCACTGATCAACATCCGACCCGTCTGGTACTCAACAGCGGC
>DAIDIH010000285.1 GCA_027459465.1 Bryobacterales bacterium
CGACTGCGTGCCCTTGCCGCTACCGGGCGGTCCAAATAGCAGAAGGACCAAGCAACCTCCGTACGGTCTCACGGTATCGAATCGCCGTTTTCTCAGTCAAGCGCGACGCTCGGCGTATCCTGGGCGAAGGCGAACCGCGCACTCTTCTTTCTCCATAAACTGAGCAGCGCCGCACCGATGGCGATGATCGCGGCAGAGAGTCCGGCCCAGAGCCCCGGCGCGCCGAAGTGGGCCCGAAAACACAGCATCCATCCCAGCGGCAGGCCAAACCCCCAGTAACCGATGAGATGGCAGAACATCGCCGTATGCGTGTCGCCGGCTCCGCGCAGCGCGCCGGTAACCACCACCTGCAGGCCGTCGAAGATCTGAAAAAACGCTGCGATCGCAACCAGCCGCGCGCCCATCCGGATCACCGCCGGATCGACGCTGAAAAACAAGGCGATGCGCTCGGGAAATATCACCAGCACGGCGGCCGAAAGGCTCATAAAACCGGCTCCGAGGCCGAGCGCCACCCATCCGGCGTGCTTTGCGCCCTCTCGGTCGCGCCGTCCAAGAGCTTGTCCCACGCGCACCGCGGCCGCCGATCCGATTCCCAGCGGCACCATGTAGGTGAACGATACCGTCGTCATGGCGATCTGATGTCCGGCGAGCGGCACCGCGCCGAGCCTGCCGATCAGAAACGCGGCGACAGCAAAAACCGCGGTTTCCAGCCCGATCTGCGAAGCCGCCGGCAACCCCAGCCGAACCAACGCGCCGATCCGCCCAAAATGCGGCCGCCAGTCGATCGCGAATAGGCCCGTCTTATAGCGTCGCGAGTGCCAGCCGGCGAATCCAGCCAGCACCGCCGCCAGGTAGCACCGCGAAACGCAGGTGGCCCAGCCTGAACCCTGCGTGCCGAGCGCCGGCGCGCCCCAGCGTCCGAACACAAACGCCAAGTTCCCCACAACGTTCACCACATTCGCCGTCACCAGCGCGAAGGTCACCGGGCGCGTCAGGTTCATGCCCTGCAAGTACCGGCGCAACGCGAAATAGACCAGCAGCGGCGGCGTGCTCCAGATCAGCGCCTTGAGATACGGAACCGTCTCCTTCAGCACCGCCCGGTCAATGCCGCCATGTTCGAGCAGCGGCAAGGTCCCCCACAGGACCGCCATCAGCACCGGCGCCAGCGGCAGGCACAACCACAGTGAATTGGCGAGCGAGTGGTGGCAGTCGTCCACCCGCCGCGCGCCGAAGGCCTGCGAAACCAGCGTGTCGAGCCCCAGCAGCAGGCCGCTACCGAATATACCGACCGTGTAGAACACGATGCTTCCGAGGCTCACCGCCCCGATCGCCGCGGCGCTGTTCGGCAGATGGCCCACGACGATGGTATCCGCAATCCCCATCGTCATCCAGCCGACTTCAGCCAGCGCGATCGGCGTGGCCAAGCGCACCATCGGCCCCAATTCCCCGCGGAGCCCTTCGCGCAATCCCGATCTCACTCAGGTTCCCGGTAACACGGCGACGAAATCCGGCTCCGAGCCGTCGAGCACGCTCTTCGGGATGTAGCAGTATCCCTGGTCGCCCCAATCGGCGCCCCAGGAATTCTTCACAATGTAGAAATTCCCGCGGTGGCCGACGATGAGCATAGCGTGCCGGCCATGGCGTCCGCTGGGTGGCTCCGCCACGCTGAAGATGCCGTCGCGTCCCACCTGCATGAACGCCGGTCCGGTATTCATCGACACCTGCACCGGAAAACCAGCGCTCAGCACCTTCTTCACGTCATCGAGCGCGATCGGCCAGGGCTGCCCCGGTAAACGGTGCTGTGCGGCGTCCTGAGACATCGCGCGCTCCGGCGCGGCAGGGGTTTCGGCATCGTCCGGCCAGTATTCCTGGCGGCAGGTTCCCTGCTGCATGAGGACTTCCGCCGGTGCGGGCCCGGCAACCGTGCCGTCGCCGCCCTCGTGGGCGTAAGGATAATCCCGCGCGTCACCCTGCATCCGCTGGAACTGCAGCATCGAATACGTGGGCGAAAGCAGAATCTGCTCGCCGGAGGCGAGGTTGCGCACCAGTTCAGTAGCGTGCGTCCAGGCGAACGCCGCACAGCGCGAAGTCTGTCCCTGGTCGCCCACCGGTGAGCAGAACTTGCGGAGGTCTACCGCCTCGCGCTCGGGCGCCGAGGCCAGTTCCGGAGGCAGCGGCTGAGGTTCCGGCGCTTCGCCTTTGGGCGGGACGGTTACCTCCAGATTGCTGAGATCGAGCCCCGTGTATCGCTGCCGCAGCAGCTCGAGTATCGCCGTGGTCACGAACCCGAACGCCGAAAGTTCCCCTTCGCGCTCGAACAAGCGTAGCGTTTCCGAACTTCCCGGTGCGATGCTCTCGAAACCCTGGGCAAAAGCCGGATCCTCGTAAAGCCGGAAGCCGGCATCTGTTAACTGACTTACGATGTTGTCGCCGAAGTATTCGTGGTCGCCAAACAGGTTCTCCGCCGACTGCTGGTAGTCGTGTGCCGTCCAGTCGCCCATGTCGTCCTCAAAGTCGGCATCGGTCGCGTTGGCGAAATCGCCCGGATCCGGGTACACTTCGGCGTTCTCATCCCAATTCGTATCTTGTTGATCTGAAGTGTCTTGTTGGCCGTTATCGCCGCCGTCATCTTGCTCGTCCTGGTCGTCCTCCTGGCCTTCGTCGTCCCCGTCGAAACCCCCGTTGTCGTCAAAGCCGTCCCCAGTTTCGTCGCCGAAAGAGAAGTCGTCATCATCGGGCCGCAAAAAAAATCCGCGCATAGGCGAACTTTTAGTGTAAGATTCCACCGCGCTGAAATCTCTTGATAAATAGAGGAGGTAGAATCGGCCCGCCGCCGCATGAGACAGTAATAAGTAGCGCACTGCATCATGATTCAGTTCTCCGGCGCCGGCAAGCGCTTCGGCCACAAGCTCGTCTTTGAAAACGTCGACTGGTTGATCACACCACAGGACAGATGTGGTCTCGTCGGTGGCAACGGCACCGGCAAATCGACACTCCTGAAGGTCCTCGCCGGCCTCGATTCGCTCGACTACGGCAGCGTCACACGCGCCAAGGGAATGACCATCGGCTACCTGCCGCAGGACGGGTTGACTCTGTCCGGCCGCACCGTGTTCGAGGAGTGCCTGTCCGTCTTTGACCGTCTCCGCGCTCTGGAAACCGAAATGGAGGCGCTCACCCACGCCATATCCGAGCTCGACCCGGCAGGCGAGGAATACGCGCGGGTCGCCGAGCGCTTCCACGTCATCCAGAGCGAGTTTCAGAACCACGACGGTTATTCGATCGAGGCGCAGGTCGGCGCCGTCATAGCCGGCCTCGGCTTCCTCGCTTCGGACTGGAACCGCCGCACCGAGGAATTTTCCGGCGGCTGGCAAATGCGCATCGCCCTCGCCAAGCTGCTGCTCGAAAAGCCGGACCTGCTGCTCCTCGACGAGCCCACCAACCACCTGGATCTCGAAGCCCGGAATTGGCTCGAGGAGTTTCTTTCGAATTACCCGAACGCGCTGGTCCTCATCTCGCACGACCGCTATTTCCTCGACGTCGTCGTAAAGAAGACCGTCGAGATCTGGAACAAACGGATCCACTTCTACAGCGGCAACTACGAGAAGTACCTGGCGCAGAAAGCCGAACGCAAGGCGCAACTCGAAGCGGCCTACAAGAACCAGCAGGACCGCATCCAGCAACTGGAAGCGTTTATCAGCCGGTTCCGCTATCAGGCCACGAAGGCCAAGCAGGTGCAAAGCCGGATCAAGGAACTCGAAAAAATCGAGCGCATCGAGATTCCGCCGGACGAAGGCGCCATCCACTTCCGGTTTCCGCAGCCGAAACCCAGCGGGCGCGTGGTGGCCGAGTTCAAAGAGGTCAGCAAGAGCTACGGAGACAAGTTTGTCTTCGGCGACGTGAATTTTCTGATCGAACGCGGCGACCGCATCGCGCTGGTCGGCGTAAACGGCGCCGGAAAATCGACGCTCATCAAGCTGCTCGCCGGCGCCGAGCCGCTCACCTCCGGCACGTACACGCTGGGCTACAACGCCGAGGCCGATTACTTCGCCCAGGATCAATACAAGGAACTCGACCCCTCAGCGGCACTCATCGACGACATCGGCCGCGCCGGCGCTAACGCCACGCAAACCGAGCTTCGCAATTTGCTCGGCTGCTTTCTGTTCTCTGAAGACGACGTTTTCAAGAAAATCGGCGTGCTGTCCGGCGGCGAGCGGAACCGCTATGCTCTGGCGAAGCTGTTGCTGAAACCGTCGAATTTCCTGCTGCTCGATGAGCCCACCAACCACCTTGACATGCGCGCCAAGGACGTGTTGCTCGAGTCGCTGCAGAGCTACACCGGCACCGTCGTCTTCGTTTCGCACGATCGCTACTTCATCGACAAGCTCGCCACCCGCGTGTTCGAAGTCGGAGACGGCGAAGTGCGCGTCTACCCGGGCAACTACGAGGACTATCTCTGGCGCAAAGAGGGCGGCCACGTCGATCTGTCGCTGTCGTTCAACGGCCACGGCGCGCCGCCGGAGGACGAACCCGCGCCCGCTGTTCCCCCGCCCGCTCAAGTAAAGCCCGAAAAGCGCGTCAACCCGATGAAGCGCAAAAAGCTGGAAGAACGCCTGCAAACCGCGGAGAAAGCCATCGCCGCGCTCGAAGCCGAAATCGCGAGCCACGAAGAAGGCCTCGCGCAGTTCGTCAGTGTCGAGGAAACCCTCCGCCTCAACGGCTTGGTCGAGGAAAAGCGCCGTCGCCTGGCCGAACTGATGGGCCAGTGGGAAGAACTCTCCGAAGAGCTGGAAACCGTCAACGCCGGCTAGCCTCGTCCCGGTTTGACTCGCACTCGCCGCGGGTGCTGCAATCGGCAACATGAAACTGGGCGAACTAGCCGGGATGCTCGGATGCCGTTTGATCGGCGATCCGGAGCGGGAGATCACGGGAGTGTCCGGCGTCGAGCAGGCCGGCCCCCTGGAACTGACGTTTCTGGCAAATCCGAAGTACGCTGCGAAGGCCCGGCAGACGCGAGCGGGAGCGATTCTCGTATCCGAGTCGTTTGGCGCCCCGCCGCCGGATCAGCTCATCTCCTCGAACCCTTATCTGGACTTTGCCCGAGCCCTGGCTTTGTTCTACCAGTCGCCGCGTCCCGCGCCCGGTATTCATCCCACCGCTGTGATAGCCGCCTCGGCGCGCATCGGACCCAACGCGTCCATCGGCGCCTACGCGGTCGTCGGCGAAGACACCGTCATCGGCGCCAACTGCGTGCTGCATCCGCACGTTGTCGTCTACGAAGGGGTCGTCATCGGCGACGATTTTCTGGCCCACTCCCACGCCTCCGTGCGCGAGTTCTGCCGCATTGGCAACCGCGTCACGCTTGGCAACGGCGTGGTGATCGGCGGCGACGGCTTCGGATTTGCCAAGAACGCCGAAGGCCGGCACATCAAGATCCCGCAGTCCGGCCCGGCGTGTCTGGGCGACGACGTCGAAATTCAATCGCTAAGTTCGGTAGACCGCGCCACGGTCGGCGAAACTCGCGTCGGGCGCGGCACAAAGATCGACAGCCTCGTACAGATCGGCCATGCCTGTTCGCTTGGCGAGGACAACATCATCTGCGCGCAGACGGGCCTCGCCGGCAGCAGCGTCACCGGCCACAACGTTCTTCTCGCCGGACAGGTCGGCGTCTCGGGCCATCTCACGATCCACGACAATGCCGTCGTCTACGCGCAGAGCGGCATCGGTGGGGACGTGCCCGCGGGCGCCGTCGTTTCCGGTTCTCCGGCCTTCGAGGCGCGCGAATGGCTGCGCGCCATTACAGCGTTCCCCAAGCTCCCGGAACTGCTGAAGACGATGCGACAATTGGAGCGTCGGCTGCAACAGCTTGAGCAGTCCACCCCGGATGCCTCATGACCATGAACCCCACCAGCGACGGTCATCGTCCCCTCGCCTATAAGAACGAAGAGTTCCTCGACAGCCCGCAAGCCCGCTCGCTGCGCATTTTGTCGGAATACCTCGAGCCGTTGTCGCATTTTCATAAAGAACGTGTTCGCGACACGATTGTGTTCTTCGGCTCAGCGCGTTTGAAGCCGGAAGGACCGCTTGGCGGCTACTACGAAGATGCGCGCATCCTGGCGCGGAACATCACCGCGTGGACCATGAAGCTTCCTGGACCGAACCATCGCTTCGTAATCTGCTCGGGCGGCGGACCGGGAATTATGGAAGCCGCCAATCGGGGCGCGAACGAGGCTGGAGGCAAAACCGTCGGCCTCAACATCGGCCTCCCCTTTGAACAACGCCCGAACCCTTTCATCACGCCCGAACTTTCCTTCGAGTTTCACTACTTCTTCATGCGGAAGTTCTGGTTCGCCTATCTGGCCAAGGCGCTCGTCGTCTTTCCGGGAGGCTTCGGCACGCTGGACGAGATGAGCGAACTGCTCACCCTCGCCCAAACCAAAAAGCTGCAGAAAAAGATCACCATCATCCTCTACGGTTCCACGTACTGGAAAGAAGTGATCAACTTCGACGCGTTGGTGAAGTATGGCACTATCGCGCCGTCGGACCTCGAACTCTTCAGCTATGCCGACTCGCCGGATGAAGCCCTGGAAATCCTGCAGACCTCGCTCACGCGCCATCACCTGCAGGTTGAAGCCCCTCCGAGTGAGCGCGAAGTGGAACCCGACATCGCCAAGTCGACCATCTGACCCGCCATGCTTGAAGATGTGAGAAGCAGGCTGGCCCGCTTCGGCCGCCTGGGGTGGTGCACGCTGGCCACGGCCGCACTGTACCTGACCCTTACTTTCGCTGCGCCGAATTCGGCATTTACGTCGCTTGTCCGTCTGGTCCTTCTCGGCTGTCTCTTCCTCTGGCTCGTTCGCCTGTCCCACGCCGGGTTGCGCAAAGCAATTTGGAGCCTGCGAAACCGGCTTCTGGTCACCTATCTGTTTATCGCGGTCGTTCCAGTGCTTCTCATCGGATCGCTGGCCCTGATGGGCGCCTGGACGATCGGCACTCAGGTGGCGCTGTATCTGGCAACATCGGAACTCGAACGCCGCGAAGCCGCGCTCCGCTTCGCCGCCGCCACTCTGGCGCGTGTCGCCCCGAAGGATCGGGCGGCAGCCATGGAAGGCATGGGCAAGACGGTGTTTGAAAGCCAGTTTCCCGGCATCGTTTTCCTCGCCAGCGACGGAAAGTCAACCATCCGCTGGCCCGATGAAGCCACCACCACTCCACCGCCGGGCGGGAAAGATGATAGCGGCATCGCCTTGGACGGGGAGAGTACGTATCTGTTCGCCAAAACCTCCCGAAACGAAACCACCTTCGCCGCCCGCGCGCCGCTCACTCCGCGCTTTCTGGCCGGCCTCGTTCCCGGACTCCTCGTTTCTCTCGTAGATACCGGCGTGGTGCTGCCCTCGGACACCTTCATCGCCGAGCCTTCCCCAGGCTTTTGGCAAGGTCAGATCCGCTTGAAGCCGTCTCCCGCCGGGGCCGCACAAAGGCTGCCCCCACCGGTGAACCGGTTTGACATCCAGATCGGCTTCTTCGTCTCGACCCGAGTCGTCTCCTGGGATGCCGCCAGGCCCGACCGGAACATGCTGCTCTACATCCGGACTCGCCCGTCGCTCCTGCTCGACATCCTCACCCGGCACACGCTCGGCGAAACCAGTTTTAACCTGCTGTTCGTCCTGGTCGCCATCGCCGCTTTGTTCGTCATCGTCGAACTGATCGCGCTCGCCATCGGCGTCTCGCTCACGCGAACGGTCACGCGCGCCGTACATGAGCTGTACCGGGGTACACAGAAGGTGATCGAAGGCGATTTTTCCCATCGCATTCCCGTACATCGCAACGACCAGATCGGCGAACTCACAACGTCGTTCAACGTCATGACCGGCAATGTCGAGCGCCTCCTCGCTGTCGCCAAGGAAAAAGAGCGCATGCAATCGGAACTCGAAATCGCCCGCGAGGTGCAGAACCAGCTCTATCCGCGCGTCACGCCCGCAACGCCCAACCTCCGCCTGGCTGCCTTCTGCAAGCCTGCCCGCACCGTCTCCGGCGACTATTACGACTATCAGGCGCTCGACGACCGGCATGTAGCCATCTCCATCGGCGATGTCGCGGGAAAAGGAATTTCGGCGGCGCTGTTGATGGCCACCTTGCAGTCCTCCGTCCGCGCGCAAACCCGTTCCGCGATGGAGCACGCACTCGCGCAGCCCCGGACGGACCGCGAGTGCATTTCGACGTCGCATCTGGTCAGCGAGCTCAACCGCCAGCTTCACGCCTTTACCAGCCCGGAGAAATACGCGACCTTTTGCTTCGGCATCTACGACGACGACAAGAGCACGCTTTGCTACACCAACGCGGGCCATCTGCCGCCAATGCTGATTCGCGAGGGCCGGGCGACGCCGCTCGATGTGAACGGAATGGTCGTCGGCGCGTTTCCCTTCGCCAACTACGATGAGAGCAGGGTCGAACTGCATTCGGGAGATCTGCTGCTGTTCTACACCGACGGGGTGACCGAACCCGAAAACGCCTACGGCGAGATGTTCGGCGAGCAGCGGCTCATCGATCTCGTCCGCCTGAACGCCAGCCGTCCGGAAGAGGAGATCATTCGCAACGTGATTGAGGCGGTGGAGCAGTGGGCCGGCGCCGTCGAACAGTTTGACGACATGACCCTTATGCTCGCGCGCCGCCAGTAGAGGCCGCCATGAAAGTACTCACCGCAGCTCAAATGCGCGAAGTCGACCGCCGCACCATCGAAAACGGGATACCCGGACTGATTCTGATGGAGAACGCCGCCCACGGCGTCTTGAACGTGCTGCGGGAAGCCTTCGGCCCACTCCACGCCCAGCGCATCGCCGTGTTCTGCGGCAAGGGGAACAACGGCGGAGACGGATTAGCCGTCGCACGCCTCCTTGAAACGCACTATCGCCCGGCCGCGTTGCACGTCATCCTCGCAGGCCGTCCGGAAGAGTATCGCGGCGACGCGGCAGCTAATCTGCGGATGCTCGAAGCTGCGGGCGTTGCCTCCTCGTCCGGGATTCCCGCTGAGGTTCATCGGGCCACGCTCGTGGTCGACGCTCTGCTCGGCACGGGTCTCGAAGGACTGGCCCACGGCCGTCCTCTCGAACTTCTCCGCGCGATCAACTCCCTCGGTGCGCCGGTCGTCGCCGTGGATGTGCCATCCGGCATGGAGAGCGACCGCGCCGCACTACCCGCCGAGTTCGTTCGCGCCCAACATACCGTCACGTTCACCGCGCCAAAATTCTGCCACGCTCTGGCTCCATCCTGCGATCATGTGGGAACGCTTCATGTCGTTCCGATCGGTTCGCGGCCGTCGCTTTTCGAAGACGACCCGTCGTTTTGGCTCGCCCTGTCGACGGCGGATAGCTTCCGCCAACTGCTCGCCGCCCGGCCGAAGGAATCGAACAAGGGCGCATTCGGCCACGCGCTGATCATTGCCGGTTCCCGCTCCAAGCCCGGCGCCGCCGCCCTGGCGGGCATGTCCGCACTTCGAGCCGGGGCGGGCCTCGTGACCGTGGCTTCAGCGGCTTCGGCCGTTGCCTCCGTCGCCGGGCATGCCGCCGAACTGATGACCGAACCTTTGCCGGAAACCGGCGAGGGTACGCTCTCCGCCGGCGCCCTCGATGCCTTCGACGTATTCATCCTGCGCAAAAACGTCGTCGCGCTCGGCCCGGGGCTCGGCACGGGTCCGGATGTGACCCGCTTCGTTCGCGGCATCCTCGAGCAATCGCAAACGCCGGTCGTCGTCGATGCGGATGGGCTCAACGTGCTCGGCAAGGGCGATATTCCCAATCCCGCTCCGCGCATCCTCACGCCTCATCCCGGCGAGATGGCCCGGCTCACCGGTCTCGACGTCGCGCGCATCCAGGCGGACCGCGTCAACGTGGCTCGCACGTTCGCCATGAAGCACGGCGTGTGGCTCGTGTTGAAAGGACACCGCACACTCATCGCCTCTCCCGAAGGCGAAGTGGCGATCAATCCCACCGGCTCGCCGGCGATGGCGACCGGAGGAACCGGCGACGTTCTCACCGGATTGATCGCCGGCCTGCTGGCGCAGCATCCCCGCGAGATCGGCGCCGTCCTCCGAGCCGCCGTCTGGTTGCACGGGCGCGCCGGAGAATTGGCAGCCAAAATAATCGGCGAACTTCCTACCATCGCCGGAGACCTGCTCCGTTTCCTTCCCGAGGCGATCCGTGAATCCGCGCCGGTTTGAGACCGCCTCCGAAGAAGAAACCATTGCGCTCGGCCGGGCCCTGGCGCGCGAGCTTTCGCCTCCGGCGGCCGTATTGCTGATCGGCAATCTGGGAGCCGGCAAGACGACGTTGGCCAAGGGCATCGTCGAGGGCCTCGGCGCGGCGGCCCCGGAGGAAGTCTCCAGCCCCACCTTCACCCTCATCCACGAATACGGCGGAGACGGCGCACCGAAGGTCTATCACGTCGACCTCTATCGTCTGGAGGAGGAAAAACAAGTACTCGGCATCGGCCTGGATGAAATCCTCGACCGCAACGCCGTCGTCTTGCTCGAATGGGCGGAGCGCTTTCCCCGCCTCCTGCCCGCCCGCCGCATCGAGATCCGCATCACACCGGGACCCCGGGATACGCGCCGAATCGACGTAACGCAAATCGATGCCGCCAAACCCTAAGCTGAAGGAATGCGGCCCGCCTCGCCCCCGAATCCTTCGCTCATTTTTGAAACCCTGAACGCCTACCAGCGCACCGCGGTCCTCCGCGCGGCCATCGAACTCAATCTCTTCACAGCCATCGGAGAAGGCGCCTCGGATGTTGAGCACGCCGCCGCTCGATGCGGCGCCTCGCTTCGCGGCATCCGCATCCTTTGCGACTGTCTGGTCATCCTGGGCTTTCTCGAAAAGGAAAATGGCGAGTACCGGCTGACGGAAGAATCTGCTCTGTTCCTCGATCGCCGCTCACCCTCCTATCTCGGGCCGGTAACTGCGTTCCTCGGCTCTCCGGACGCCACCGAACCGTTCCATCGACTGGCGCGCATCGTTCGCGTGGACGGCTCACGTGAAACCGGCGCCACGCTCGCCCCGGACCACCCGGCGTGGGCCCTCTTCGCCCGTTCCATGGCTCCCATGATGGCCGCTCCGGCGCGCATGCTCGCCAAACTCGCTGCCGGGATGCCGCCCGCGCCAGCACGCATCCTCGACATCGCCTGCGGCCACGGCCTGTTCGGAATCGAAGCCGCGAAGACGTTTCCCGGTTCGACGGTCGTCGCTGTCGACTGGAGCCACGTGCTCGAAGTCGCGCGCGAGAACGCCACTCGCGCCGGTCTCGATGGCCGCTTCCACACCATCTCCGGCAGCGCGCTCGAAGCCGACTTCCAAGGCGGCTATGATCTCGTCATCATCGCCAACTTCCTCCAGCTTCTCGGCCCCGCGACCTGCGAAAGCCTGCTCCGCCGCGTCCACGCCGCGATGAACCCCGGCGGGCGCGTGCTGACCTTCGGCTTCATCCCGGACGAAGACCGCGTCGGGCCGCCCGCCCAGGCCCTGTTCGCCGCAACGATGCTCGCGATGACGCCCGAGGGCGACGCCTACCCGTTTTCCGATTACGAGGCCATGTTCTCCCGCGCCCGCTTCGCGCGAAGCGAACTCGCTTCACTGCCTTCCGGACTCCGAGTCGTCGTCTCGCATCGCTGAAGGCCGCTAGAATAGGGATTGCGCCTTTTTGCGCCTTCCATCTCTTGATCAACCGGCTCGTATTTGAAAACCTGAAGCATCGCCCCGTGCGCACACTCCTCAGCGCGCTCGCCGTCGGCGTCCAGGTCACCATGATTCTCACCTTGGTGGGCATCAGCAAAGGCATGCTCGAAGACCAGGCCGTACGCGCCAAGGGCGTGGGCGCGGATCTCTCCATCCGCCCGCCCGGCAGTTCAGCCATCGGATTGAGCGGCAACTTCGACGAACGGATTCTCCCGTTCGTGCAGAAGCAGCCTCACGTCGTGCTCGCAACCGGCGTGCTGATCGCGCCCACGGGGCCGATCACGTCCATTACCGGAGTCGATTTCCCCACCTTCTCCCGCATGAGCGGCCGGTTCCGCTTCGTCGAAGGCCGCCCTATCGCGCAGCCCGACGAGGTCATCGTCGACGATTACTACGCCAAAGAGCATCAACTCCATCCCGGCAGCACCGTCAAAATCTTCAACCGCGACTGGAGAGTCTGCGGCGTCTTCGAGCAAGGCAAACTCGCCCGAATCATCATTCCGCTCGGCATCCTGCAAAAGCTCACGGCCAACACAGGCAAATTGTCCATCATCTGGGTCAAGCTTGACGACCCTGCGCGGACGAATGAGGTCATCGCGGAACTCCGCCGCGCCGGCCTTGCCGAGTATCAGATCTGGTCCATGGCCGACCTCATCTCCCAGATGTCACCGAACAATATCCCCGTGCTAAAGACGTTCACGGGGGTGGTCATCGGCCTCGGCGTTGTCATCGGCTTTCTCGT